>NC_015167.1:0-320000 GCF_000190595.1 Cellulophaga lytica DSM 7489
AAAAAGATTATCTAATAATGAGTGTTACTGCAGAATCAGTATGGAATAATTGTTTATCTTTCATCAAGGATAACATACAACCCCAAGCATTCAAAACCTGGTTTGAACCTATAAAGCCAATTAAACTATCAGATAACTCTTTAAGTGTTCAGGTACCGAGTAAATTCTTTTACGAGTGGCTTGAAGAACACTATGTTAAACTACTAAAAGTTTCTCTTACAAAGGAATTAGGAGAAAATGCAAAGCTAGTTTACATTATTAGAATGGAAAACACTTACGGAAACAGAGAACCGTTTACCGAGAAAATACCAAGCTCTAACAGAACCACAGTTTCTCCTCAAGAATTAGATGTACCTATTAAATCTAAAAATCCTGAGTTAAGAAACCCTTTTGTAATTCCTGGTATTAGAAATATTAAAATAGAATCTCAACTAAACCCTAACTATAATTTTGATAACTTTTTAGAAGGTGACTCTAATAGGCTTGCAAGATCTGCTGGTATGGCAGTAGCTAACAAACCTGGAGGAACATCTTTTAACCCATTATTAATTTTTGGTGGTGTTGGTTTAGGCAAAACTCACCTTGCACACGCAATTGGTGTAGAGATAAAAGATAAATACCCAGAAAGGACTGTTTTATACATTTCTGCTGAAAAATTCACACAACAATATATAGAGTCTGTTAAAAAGAATACTAGAAATGATTTTATTCATTTTTACCAATTAATAGATATTTTAATTATTGATGATGTTCAGTTTTTATCTGGAAAATCTGGTACGCAAGATGTTTTCTTTCATATTTTTAACCATTTACACCAAAATGGAAAACAGGTTATCTTAACATCAGACAAGGCTCCTGTAGATATGCAAGACATAGAACAACGCCTACTATCTAGATTTAAATGGGGATTATCTGCTGAGTTACAAACACCAGATTACGAAACTAGAGTTTCTATCCTTAAAAACAAGCTCTACAGAGATGGTGTAGAAATGCCAGAAGAAATTATAGATTACGTTGCTAAAAACATAAAATCTAACATTAGAGAACTAGAAGGCGCTGTAATATCATTAATAGCACAATCTTCTTTCAATAAAAAAGAAATAACAATAGAACTTGCTCAACAAATTGTAGAAAAATTTGTAAAAAACACCAAAAGAGAAGTTTCTATAGATTACATACAAAAAGTAGTTTCTGATTATTTTGAAATGGATGTTTCTACATTACAATCTAAAACCAGAAAAAGACATATTGTACAAGCCAGACAATTGGCTATGTTTTTTGCTAAAAGATTTACAAAAGCATCATTAGCAAGTATTGGCTCACAAATAGGAAAAAGAGATCATGCAACCGTTTTACACGCTTGTAAAACAGTAGATAATTTAGCTGAAACCGATAAGCAGTTTCGCAAATATATAGAAGATCTTACTAAAAAATTCTCTTAAACTTTAGGGTGATGACAAAAATACTAATGGTTTGCCTAGGAAATATTTGTAGGTCGCCATTGGCCGAGGGCATACTTAAAAACAAAGTAGACCCAACCATAATTTCTGTAGATTCTGCAGGCACTGCTGGCTATCACATAGGAAGTGCTCCTGACCCAAGGTCTGTTGCTGTTGCAAAAAAATACGGTATAGACATAAGTAAGCAAGTATGCAGAAAATTTACTGTAAAAGATTTTGACGAGTTTACCACCATTTATGTTATGGACAATAGCAACTACAATAATGTTATTGCACTAGCCAAGACTCCTGAACACAAGAAAAAAGTAAAACTCTTGTTACATTTTGCAGATACAAAAATTACTGAAGTTCCAGACCCATATTACGGAGGTGACCAAGGTTTTGAAAATGTTTACAACTTAATAGACCAAGCCTGTACAAATATTGCCAAAACACTAAAAAACCAATAACCTATGGAAAACACTACCAAAACAGGAAAAATATATTTAATCCCTACCACTTTAGGTGACAATGAACCTTTGGAAGTGTTGCCAATCTCTATAAAACGAACTATAGAGCAAATAGATTACTATATTGTAGAAAATGAAAAAACTGCAAGGCGCTTTATAAAAAAAATAAGCTCTGGTAAATCTCAGCCAAGTTTACACATAGAACTGATTAACAAGTTTACAGATCCACAAATAATACCAAGTTTTTTAGACCCTTGTTTTGAAGGAAAAAGCATAGGAATTATATCTGAAGCTGGTTGCCCTGGAATAGCAGATCCTGGCGCCGAGGTAGTAAAAATTGCTCATCAAAAAAACTTACAAGTAGTTCCTTTAGTTGGCCCATCTTCAATATTTTTGGCATTAATGGCTAGCGGTTTAAACGGACAAAGCTTTGCATTTAATGGCTACTTGCCTATTGATAGTAGCGAGAGAAAAGCTGTTATAAAAAAAATGGAGCGTATTTCTAAAGACAATAATCAATCGCAAATATTTATAGAGACGCCATACAGAAATGACAAGTTGTTAGCTGAACTTTTAAAAACCTTAGCAAACCACACATTACTTTGTATTGCTACAGATATTACATTACCAACAGAACAAATAGCAACCAACACCATAGCAGAATGGAAAAAAATAAATGTAGATTTAAACAAAAGACCAACTATATTTATTTTTCAAGCATAAAAAAAGCCTCGCAATTACGCTGAGGCTTTTTCCATTTTCATAGTGTAGTATTTTTAAATTCTTGGGTTTCTTACAGCCTTTACTGCAGATACATCATAACCTGCAAAAATTTTCATGTAATAAACAATACTAGATCCATATGCATCTTGCACTGTGTGCGTACCTCTAGAACGTAAAAACTTTTTTACATTTCCTGGTCCTGCTAAATGTGCTGCTGCCAAGATTCCAGATTCTGTTATTTCCAATCCGGCTATTTTACGACCTGCAAATCGTTTAATATCTCTACGCAAAATCCATTTATTTCTACTTAAATTGGTATAAAATACCTTTTCTTGTAAAATAGGATTGCTTAAAAAGGCAGTTACATTTGTAACTCCTAATAACTGCAGTGTTTCTGCTCCAAACTGATACTTTCCTACGTACCCTAATGTGTTTGTCACAAAATAATCTCCCTGAGACTCCTTAAATGCAAGAGCTTCTTTAAATGCGTTGTATGAATCTCCTAAAAAAGGCGGATTTACACTCAACATTTCATCATCATTTTCAATAGCTGTTTTGTATTTGGGATACAAAACCTCTGTAGGTTTACTTATTTTAAGTGTTTTTGGCAATGCTACTGTACCTATTTTGGGTGCAATAATATTGTAACTAAAACTCGTTAAAATAAAAATCATGATTAGGGGGATTAACTTACTAATCCACTTTCTCATATAGTTTCATTTCTTAAGACTTACGGTCTAATATTAAATTAATATTAAGTCAGCTTAAATTTCTCGGGTGCAAATTTACTCCTCATATTGTTCTTAAAATGTTAAAAAAGCATAAAAGATGAGATTTTTAGGATATTCGGCACCAATTAACGGATTAAGTGTTTATCTGTTAATGTTTTGCTTGTTTATCCATCGGATATATTGCTCTTTATTTCGGTTATGTTGCGATAATGTTTTCGCAAACTTGTGATAACCAAAGTTTTCTACGTTAGCAACAAAGTAATAGTAGTCATGTTTTTCCGAATTTAAAACAGCATTTACAGCAGAAATATCTGGCATTGCAATTGGCCCTGGAGGCAAACCAGCATACATATATGTGTTGTATGGAGAATCTAACTTTAAGTCTTTATAAAGTACTCTTTTTATTATTTGCTTAAAATTATTTTGATGTAATTTTAACGCATATATAACAGTTGGGTCTGCTTGTAATAGCATCCCTTTACGTAATCTATTTAAATAAACACCAGCAACTCTTGGTCTTTCATCTACTTTAGCGGTTTCTTTATGCACTATAGATGCTAGTGCAACAACTTCATTTTCTGTTAACCCTAAAGATTTTGCCTTAGCTTTTCTGTCTTCATTCCAAAAGCGCTTATATTCTGTAAGCATTTTTGACCTAAATGTTTCTGCAGAGCTATTCCAATAAAACTCATAACTATTAGGAATATACATTGCTAATTTATTAGCATGAGTAAAATTATTCTCTTTTAAAAACTGAGGTTCATTAAAGGCCTGTATTAAAGACAAGCTATCTGCCTCTATTTGCGTAGCTACTCTTCCTGCTAAATCTTCTAAGGTTTCTTGATTATTAAAAGAAACCTTAACTGGTATATTACGACCACGAAGCGAATTAATAATTTCATTATTATTCATCCCCTTTTTAATCTCAAACTTACCTGATTTTACATTAGATATGTAGCCTTTACGTTTAGCTGCAGCTTCAAAATCTTCTACATCTTTAAGTAATGGTGCAACTTGCTGCTTAACATCATTAAATTTATCTGTAGATTTTACAAAAACGTAAGCTGCATCATTATTAAAATTTGTGTTATTTACAAAAAAAACACCGTACACCATATAAGCAAAAACACTACAACCTACTAAACCTATCAGTAAAACTGCTACTAAAATTCTTTTTATATACATTAATTATTTATCTTTTGATATAATATTTCATCTTTAAATTTACCGTTGGTAAAAATCCAATCTTTTTTTACACCAACAGCATTAAAACCCATTTTTTTAAATAAATGTTTACTTGGCTCATTATCTACCAGGACATTTGCATAAATTTGGTGCAACTGCAATGTTTTAAAAACATAATTACAAACTAACTCTAAGGCTTCTGCTCCAACTCCTTTATTTCTTTTCTTTTTTTCTGATACTATAATACCCAAACCCACCTTTTTATTAGCAGGATCAAAATCAAACAAATCCACCAAACCTAAAACAGTATCATCAAAATCACATATACAAAGACGCAATTGTTTTGCTTCATAAATATCTTTATAAGCATTTTGCAAATACAATTCTAAAATATGCTTAGCATAAGGAGCAGTTGTACCGCTAATTTCCCAAATACTTGTGTCGTTTTCTAATTGATACAGAAAATCAAGATCATTAGGCTCTATTGCACGCAAATATATACGCTCTCCTTTTAAGCTTAACATATTATTTCCCCTTTAAAAACTTGTTTAGCTTCACCCGTTAGGTATACATTTTTATAACTCCCATCTTTAGCAGTAAAACTAATTTCTAAATCACCACCCATTACTTTAATAGGTATTGTTGTTAAATTTGTATTACCAGATTTATGCATAGCTAACGCCACTGCTGTTACACCTGTTCCGCAAGATAAAGTCTCGTCCTCTACACCCCTTTCATAAGTACGCACGGTGTAACCCTTAGCATTTTTAGTTACAAAATTTACATTACTACCAGCTTCACCATATAGGCCGTATCTAATTTTTTTGCCTTCTGTAAAAACATCAAAACCATTTACGTTATCTACCAATTGTACATGGTGCGGAGAACCTGTATCTAAAAAAGAGTAATTTTCTTTTTCTTTTACTTCAGCAACATCAATCATTTGCAGACTTACAATATCACCTTTAATAGTAGCATTATGCAACCCATCTACAGCATTAAATGTGGTTTTTTCTTTTATCACGCCTAAAAAATTAGCAAAGGCAACAAGACACCTTCCTCCATTACCGCACATAGTACTTTCATTACCATCTGCATTATAATACACCATTTTAAAGTCTAAATCCTCATCATTCTCTAGTAAAATTAAACCGTCTGCTCCCACTCCAAATTTACGGTCACATAACGTATTAATTAACTTGGTATCTTGCTTTGGAAAACTTAAAGATCTGTTATCTATCATAACAAAATCGTTCCCTGTTCCTTGATATTTATAAAATGTAATTTGCATAGTCACAAATATATAATTTGTTAAGGTTTTTTTAGCAGTTAAAAAGACGTTAAATTAGACTTTTTGAAATATAAAATTGATAATTTTACAGTTGAAAATGTTAATATATTGAATGATTATGAAAAAAATAACAAGTTTACTAGCCGTTTCTGTGCTTGCAGGCACAATAACTTTAGGAGCATATAAATTATTTTTGGAGGAGAAAAATTATCACATTATAACAGAAGACTCTAATGCATCTACTTTTACAACAAGTAACACACCTGTTTCTTTTAGAGGTGCTGGTATTAATGAAGTAGATTTTACCTCTGCAGCAGAAAATACGGTTAATGCAGTTGTACACGTTAAAAATGTATCTATAGACCAAGAACAAAATCGTGTACTACAGTTTTTTTACGGACAAAGTGTTTCTGCAAAACCACAAGTTGGTACCGGATCTGGTGTTATAATATCTGAAGATGGGTATATAGTTACAAACAACCATGTTATAGACAACGCTACACAACTACAAGTTACACTAAACAACAATAAAACATATGTTGCTGAGTTGGTTGGTACAGACCCTAATACAGATATTGCTCTTTTAAAAATTGATGCAAAAAAGAAATTGCCATATTTAGCATTTGGAGATAGTAACAGTGTTAAAGTTGGCGAATGGGTTTTAGCAGTTGGTAACCCATTTAACCTAACATCTACAGTAACAGCAGGTATTATAAGTGCTAAGGCTCGTAATTTAGATATGAGCAATAAATCACAATCTTTTATACAGACTGATGCTGCTGTAAACCCAGGAAACAGTGGTGGTGCTTTGGTAAATACTAACGGAGACTTAATTGGCGTTAACACAGCTATTACCTCTAGAACAGGATCTTATGTTGGGTATTCTTTTGCAGTACCTAGTAATATTGCTAAAAAAGTTGTTGATGACATTATTGAATACGGAAATGTTTTAGACGGAATTTTAGGCATTTCTACACCAAAAGTAAACTCTAGATATGCCGTAGAAAATGGTTTAAATGAAATTGATGGTGTGTACATTGAAGACGTAACTGAAGATTCTGGTGCTTTTGAAGCCGGTTTACAAAGCGGAGACATTATTAAAAAAACTGACGAAGTAGAAATACACAAATTAGCGGATTTAAATGGTTACTTATCTTCTAAAAGACCAGGAGATACTATACAGATAGCTATTAATAGAGACGATGAAGAAATTATAAAACCTGTAATTTTAAAAGAAAGACAAACCATAATTATAGAAGGTCTTGGTTTAGAAGTTAAAAATCTTAATGATAAAGACCGCAAAAAATTTAAAACCAAAAACGGAGTTAAAATTATAGGAGTTCCTGAGTTGTACAGAATGTATAATTTAGAAGGCAAAGTATTAATTGCTGTAGGAAAAAAAGAAATTAAAAATGTATATGATGCTAAAAACCTTTTTAGCTCTATTGGCAGATACGGCTACACAAGCATAACTATGGTTAATGAAAAAGGAGAAAGAGAACGTCTTATCTTTCAATAGCCAATAAACACAATCCTTTTTAACGGTTAAAAATGCAGACTTAACGAAGTCTGCATTTTTTTTTACAAAAACACTTTACGAAAACGTTTGAAATATAGTACTTTTGCCCAAAATTAAATTTATTTTAAATCATATTTAATGAGTGCCAGTAAATCGTACGAGAAAGAATTAGCTTTTCAAGCAGACCGTAGAAAAGCAACTACAGAGTTCATAAAAATTGTGAGCAACCTGTGGTATGACAAGTCTATTGAGGTAGTTCTTTTCAAAAATCAGATTATTGATAAAAATGTTAGCGACATTATTAACCTACACGAGTATGCAGGTGAATTTGTACAAAAACCAATTTCAATTTTTGATTCTGTTGAAATCTTAAGAGCAATTAACGACATTAAATTACCACCTGCAAAATTAGATATAGGTAAATTAACTTATGAATACCACGCAGATGATAATAATTACAGCAATGTAAAAGCATTTGTTTTAGACAAACTAAAAGATGCTAATGGCGCAAAAACAATAAAACCTAAAGATGTTGTTCTTTATGGTTTTGGTAGAATTGGTAGGTTAGTTGCCAGAGAGCTTATGGCTAAAACTGGTAAAGGAAACCAATTAAGACTTAGAGCTATTGTTACCAGAGGTACAATTAACCAAGAGGTTTTAGAAAAAAGAGCTAGCCTTTTACGTACCGATTCTGTTCACGGACATTTTACAGGTACTATTGATGTAGATGTAGAAAACAATGCTTTAATTATTAATGGCACTACAGTACATATTATTTCTGCCCAAAAACCAGAAGATATAGATTATACTAAATACGGTATAATTAGCGCTTTAATTATAGACAATACGGGTGCTTTTAGAGATAAAGAAGCTTTAAGCAGACACTTACAATCTAAAGGTGCATCTAGAGTATTATTAACGGCACCAGGTAAAGGTATCCCTAACATTGTGCACGGTGTAAACCATTTAGAGCACAACCCAGATACTACTAAAATATTTTCTGCTGCATCTTGCACAACAAATGCAATTACTCCTATTTTAAAAATTGTAGAAGATTCTTTAGGCGTTAAAAAAGGGCATTTAGAAACTATACACGCTTATACTAACGACCAGAATTTAGTAGATAATATGCACAGCAAATACCGTCGTGGTAGAGCAGCAGCACTAAATATGGTAATTACAGAAACTGGCGCAGGTAAAGCAGTATGTTTAGCACTACCTAGTTTAGAAGGTAAATTAAGTTCTAATGCAATTAGAGTACCTGTACCAAACGGTTCTTTAGCTATATTAAACTTAGATGTTAATAATAAAACATCTAAAGAAGGTATCAATACTATTCTTAAAAAATACGCTTTAGAAGGTGACCTTGTAGAGCAAATTAAATACTCTTTAAATAATGAGTTAGTATCATCTGATATAGTTGGCACCTCTGCCCCATCAATTTATGATAGCCCCGCTACCATAGTTTCTAAAGATGGTAAAAACATTATTTTATACATCTGGTATGATAATGAATATGGATACTCTCATCAAGTAATAAGATTAGCTAAGTACATCTCTAAAGTAAGGAGATTTACCTACTATTAATCGATTATGTGTTGGAAAACTTCGTTGTAACTCATAAATTGGAGCATTTTATAGACATTTTTCTATTTTATTTTCCAAGTTTCAGCGGAGTTTTTTTCTTATCTAAAAATATTAAATTACTTTAGCCGTCTCATAAAATTTTTAAACACTACATTATATGAAAGGGTTAAAGCTATTACCAATATTTATTGCTTTACTAGTATGGAACGTACAGTTTGCTCAAGATGATAACGAATCAGAAGATGAAGAGAATAAATTATCATTAGATGGCGGAACAATTGATAACCAATTTGAATATGTATTTAAAAAAGGTGGTAATTGGGGAGCTGCAGGAGTAAAATATGAAATAATTAAAATTACTCATTTAACTAAGCTTAGAGAAAATGTACTTGATTCTTTAACTATTTATGGAAAAACAAAAGCATCATTAAAAAGTACTATTAATGAGCAAGAAGGAACAATTGAAAACTTAAACCAAAAACTAGACGCCACTACTAAAAACCTTACTGCAATTACACAGGAAAAAGATAGTATGTTTTTTTTAGGGATGCAAGTATCTAAAGTAACATACAACCTTATATTGTGGTCTATTATTGGTGGTTTACTTACGTTGTTATTATTATTTATCTACAAGTTTAGAAAAAGTAATGTATTAACGCAAGAAGCTAAAACAAACTTAGCAGAGTTAGAAACTGAGTTTGAAGACCACAGAAGAAGAGCTTTAGAACGAGAACAGAAAATAAGCAGACAGCTTATGGATGAGCTAAACAAACACAAGAAATAAAAACACAAAGCTCCTTTTTTAAGGAGCTTTTTTATTTTTCACAACTATGGTAACAATAAAAAAAGCAACAGAAGAAGATAGTAGCATAGTTGCTCCTTTACTTAACAACTACAGAATTTTTTACAAGCAAGAGCCTAACTTAAAAGCCGCTGAAAATTTTTTGATAGAAAGATTAAGTAAAAATCAATCTCACATATTTATTGCTTTTAAAAATAACATAGCAGTTGGTTTTACACAATTGTACACCTCCTACTCTTCCGTAGCATTACAACCACTATTCATTTTAAATGACCTATACGTAGATACCCAATACAGAGGTAACAACATAGGAACTGAATTACTAAAAAAAGCTCAACAATTTTGCAAAGATAATAAACACAAAGGGCTAGCTTTAGAAACCGCAACCAACAACCCAGCTCAAAAATTATACGAAAAACTAAACTGGGAAAAAGATACAGCGTCTTTTCATTATTTTTGGACTGCTAAATAGCAAAATCTAAATTGTATATTTGCCACCAATATTTTAGTATGAGAATAGATATTATTACGGTTTTACCAGAATTATTAAAGAGTCCTTTTGAAGCTTCAATTCTAAAAAGATCTATAGAAAAAGGGCTAGTAGAAGTTCATTTTCACAACTTAAGAGACTATACAGATAAAAGTTACAACCAAATAGATGATTATCAATTTGGTGGTGGCGCAGGTATGGTTATGATGATAGAACCTATAGACAAATGCATTAGCAAACTAAAGGGAGAACGTACTTATGATGATGTTATATATATGACACCAGATGGTAGTACTTTAAACCAAAAAATGGCTAATACCTTATCATTATCAAAAAATATAATTATTCTTTGCGGACATTATAAAGGCGTAGACCAAAGAGTAAGAGATACCTTAATTACAAAAGAAATATCTATTGGAGATTATGTTTTGTCTGGAGGAGAACTTGGTGCTGCTGTTTTATGTGACACTATTATAAGGTTAATTCCGGGTGTTTTAAATAACGAAACATCTGCTTTAACAGACACCTTTCAGGATAATTTGTTAGCTCCGCCTGTATACACTAGACCTGCAGAATACAAAGGATTAAAAGTTCCTGAAATATTACTGAATGGCAACTTTCCTAAAATTGAAAAATGGAGAGAAGACCAAGCCTACGAAAGAACCAAACAACTAAGACCAGATTTACTAGATAATGATTGATAATTTTGAAATATTATACGGAATAACCTCTATAATTTACGCCTTAATAGCTATTGCCACAACAATTGGCGCCATAATTTACACTACCAAAAAAAAAGGCATAGCAGGTGTTTTTATGATAATTGGCAGCGTTGTTAGTTTTTTATGCTCAATAGCATACCCATTAATAGCTGCATTAACAAGCTCTCTTAATTTAGAACCAGAACAACTAATGTTAGCTAACTACAGTGTTAATATTTTAAGTTGTTTCTTCTCTATTATTTTTGTGACAGGCTTTATTTTAGCCGTTAGTAAATTAAAAAAAGATTCATAATAACCATTTTACAGCAAAAAATACAGTTCAAAACTTGCTATATGTAATTAATAATGTATTTTTGCACTCGATTTAAAATTAACCTCTGGCGAAAAACGTGAACTGTTGATTTTAATAAACTTATATAAAAAAGAAACAAGATGGAAGCATTAATTAAATTTGTTGAAGACGAATTTGTTCCAAAAAAAGATTTTCCAAAATTCTCTGCTGGTGATACAATTACTGTATACTACGAAATTAAGGAAGGTGAAAAAACTCGTACTCAGTTCTTTAGAGGTGTAGTTATCCAAAGAAGAGGTAGCGGCGCTACAGAAACTTTTACAATCCGTAAAATGTCTGGTACTGTTGGTGTTGAGCGTATTTTCCCTGTTAATTTACCTGCATTACAAAAAATTGAAATCAATAAGAAAGGTAAAGTGCGTAGAGCTCGTATCTTCTACTTTAGAGGTCTTACTGGTAAAAAAGCAAGAATTAAAGAAGTTCGTAAATAATACCACTTCTTATACAATACTAAAAAGTCTACCTAACGGTAGACTTTTTTTTGTTAAAGCATATACGTTATTTTTATTTAGTAAGCAAAATAACCATAATATGTTAAAGTTATTGCTTAATTAATTTATATTTATTAAATTTAAGTGTTATTTACTATTAATATCATTATTAGGTAAGTGTATAGTACATAACTATAAAGTTGCGTTCTTTATATTGTTGCAAGATCTCTTTATAAAGTTAATTAAGTGCACATCTTAAATTAACCTTACATTGAAGACCTATAATGGGTTGATAAAACTTGATTATAGATTTTTAATTTATTAAATTATATGTTTAATTAAACTTAAAAATAGCAACAAGAAAAAACATAATAGATTGACTTAATTAAAATTAAGTATTGTTATGTTTTAAACGTAGAAACAAAAGTTAACTGCAATCAATGGTTGCCGTTTTATAGAAGGTATAAAACAAACAAAAGTTAAGAATTGTTTCTAAAAGCCATATCAATGTATACAATACAATGATATGGCTTTTGTTTTTCATTGATTTATTGCATAATAATCACAATTTTTAATAGTTTTTTAAAAATATCTCATTCTATAAGATAACTGAAAATTGTATATTTGTTTCGCTTAAAATAAATCAATATAATATGCCAAAAATAATATATACAAAAACTGATGAAGCTCCTGCTTTAGCAACTCAATCTTTCTTACCAATTGTACAAGCTTTTACTAAAACTACAGGTATAGAAATGGAAACAAAAGACATCTCTTTAGCAGCTCGTATATTAGCTGTTTTTCCAGATTACCTATCAAAAGAGCAACAGTTTGAAGATGCTTTAGCACAATTAGGAGAATTGGCAAAAAGTCCTGAGGCTAACATTATTAAACTTCCTAATATTAGTGCTTCTATACCACAACTTAAAGAAGCCATTGCAGAACTACAAGAAAAAGGGTACGCTATACCTAGCTACCCAGACGATCCTAAAGATGCAAAAGAGCAAGAAATTAAAAGACGTTATGATAAAATTAAAGGTAGTGCAGTAAACCCTGTATTACGCGAGGGTAACTCTGACCGTAGAGCTCCAAAAGCTGTTAAAAACTATGCAAAAGCAAATCCACACTCTATGGGTGCTTGGAGCCCAGATTCTAAATCTCAAGTAGCTACTATGTCTTCTGGAGATTTTAAAGCTAACGAAAAGTCTATCACCTTAGACAAAGCAACAGATGTTAGTGTTGTTTTAGTAAAAGAAGATGGCTCTAAAGAGGTTTTAAAAGATAAAATTTCATTACTAGATGGCGAAATTATAGATGCTACTGTAATGAGCAACAAAGCTCTTTTAGCGTTTTTACAAAAGCAAATGAAAGAAGCTAAAGATGCTGGCATATTGTTTTCTTTACATATGAAAGCAACTATGATGAAGGTTTCTGACCCAATTATTTTTGGTCACGCTGTAGAAGTTTTCTTTGCTGATGTATTTAAAAAGTACGGTAAAGTTTTTGAAGAAAACGGAATAAGCGCAAACAACGGTTTAGAAAGCTTATTAAATAAATTAGATAAAATATCTAATGGCGCAGAAATTAAAGCTGAAATTGAAAAGACTATAGAGAATGGTCCAGATTTAGCAATGGTTAATTCTGACAAAGGAATAACAAATTTACACGTGCCTAGTGACGTTATTATTGATGCTTCTATGCCAGCAATGATACGTAACTCCGGACAAATGTGGAATGCAGAAGGTAAAGCACAAGATACTTTGGCTGTTATACCAGATAGTAGTTATGCAGAAATTTACTCTGCAACTATAGATTTCTGTAAAAAACACGGTGCTTTTGACCCTACAACAATGGGTACAGTACCTAACGTTGGTTTAATGGCTCAAAAAGCTGAAGAATACGGATCTCACGACAAAACTTTTGAAATTGCAAACAACGGAAAAGTACAAGTTATAGATGCTACCGGTACTGTACTTATAGAGCACAACGTAGAAGCTGGTGATATCTGGAGAATGTGCCAAGTAAAAGATGCTCCTATACAAGACTGGGTTAAGTTAGCCGTTTCTAGAGCAAGAGCAACTAATACACCTGCTGTATTTTGGTTAGATGAAAACAGAGCTCATGATGCAGAGTTAATTAAAAAAGTTAACACATATTTACCTAACCATGATACGTCTGGTTTAGAAATTTTAATTCTATCGCCTTTAAAAGCTACAGAATACACACTTGCTAGAATTAAAGATGGTAAAGACACTATTTCTGTTTCTGGTAATGTACTTAGAGATTACTTAACAGATTTGTTCCCAATTTTAGAAGTTGGTACAAGCGCAAAAATGCTATCTATTGTTCCTTTAATGAATGGTGGTGGTTTGTTTGAAACTGGTGCAGGTGGATCTGCTCCTAAACACGTTGAACAATTTACTGAAGAAGGACACTTACGTTGGGATTCTTTAGGTGAATTTTTAGCTTTAGAGGTTTCTTTAGAGCACGAGGCAGAAAAATCTGGAAATACTGATACACTTGTTTTAGCTGAAGCTTTAGGTGATGCTACAGAGAAATTTTTATTAAACGATAAATCTCCGTCTAGAAAAGTAAACGAAATAGACAACAGAGGTTCTCACTTTTACCTAACATTATATTGGGCAGAAGCATTAGCTAACCAAACCAAGAGTCCTGCTTTACAAGCTAAATTTAAAGATGTTTATGCTTCATTAAAAGATAATGAAAGCAAAATAAACGAAGAGTTAATTAACGCTCAAGGTTCTAGTGTAAACATAGAGGGCTACTACTTACCTAACCAAGAGGTTTTAGCTAAAGCTATGAGACCTAGCAACACTTTAAATACTATTATTAGTAGTATTTAATGCTTAAACATTTACACTTAAAGCCTTTTCATTATTTTTTGAAAAGGCTTTTTTATTTTAAATAAATGTTAACTATTATAATCTAGCTTTAAAAGTGGTTATTTTTACAAAAACCCATACCAACTATGCACAGACCAATTGTCTGCCTTTTTATCCTTTTGTTCTTTTTTACAACAAGTAAGGCGCAGGAAAAATATACATTATTTGGCACCATCACAGAAGCGTCTAGTAACGAAACACTAATAGGTGTTTCTATAGCAGTACCAGAACTACAAACAGGAGTAATTACCAATGAATACGGGTTTTACTCATTAACACTGCCTAAAGGAAACTACACAATAATTGTAAGTTATATTGGTTTTAATGACATTAAAAAAGAAATAAATTTAAATAAAGATACCACATTAAACCTTCAACTTAATGAAGCTATTGAGGAGTTAAACGAAATTGTACTTACTGAGGACATTGAGAAAATTAGCATTCGAAAACCACAAATGAGTGTAAACTCTTTATCATCTAGCAGTATAAAAAAAATACCAGCAATATTAGGCGAGGCTGATGTTCTAAAGTCAATTTTACTACTTCCTGGAGTTACTAGTGGTGGTGAAGGTGCATCCGGATTTAATGTGCGTGGTGGCTCTGTAGATCAAAATTTAATTTTACTAGATGAAGCTACCATTTACAACTCTTCACATTTATTTGGTTTCTTTTCAGTTTTTAATCCTGATGCCATAAAAGATTTAAAACTATACAAAGGTGGTATACCTGCAAAATACGGAGGCAGAATTTCATCTGTACTAGATATTTACCAAAAAGAAGGAAACAGTAAAGAATTTAAAGCTAATGGCGGTATTGGCATTGTTTCTAGTAGATTATTGCTTGAAGGACCTTTAAAAAAAGACAAAGGCGCTTTTTTAATCGGTGGTCGTAGCTCTTATGCTCATCTGTTTTTACCCTTATTAGATAATGACAATAAGGCATATTTTTATGATTTAAATACTAAACTTAATTACAAAATAAATAAAAACAATAACCTATACTTATCTGGCTATTTTGGTAGAGATGTTTTTAGCATTGCCAATAGTTTTGAAAACACATATGGTAACTCTGTTATTAATTTAAGGTGGAATCACTTATTTTCTGATAAATTGTTTAGCAATTTATCATTAATTTACTCTGACTATTTTTACGGATTAGAATTAGATTTTGTTGGTTTTAAATGGAACTCTGGAATACAAAACTTTAATCTTAAGTACGATTTTAAAAATTACATCTCTAACAACCTTAAATTAAATTACGGACTAAACAACACATATTACAGATTTAATCCTGGAGAAATAAAGCCAAACCGAAGCGATTCTGGTATTTTACCAAACAAATTAACTGACAAATACGCTAACGAATTTGCTGCCTATATAGATGCCGAACACAAAGTTAGCAGCAACCTTACATTACAGTACGGAGTACGCTGGAGCCATTTCACCAGGCTAGGACAAGATGAGCTTTTTATATATGAAAACAACCAAGCAGTTAATTTTAATACCGATTTTCAGATATACGAAAGTGCAGAACCTATAGGAATAGAACGCTTTAAAAGATCTGCACAAATAACCACATTTAACAACTTAGAGCCAAGAGTAGCATTGTCTTACGCACTAAACAATAACAACTCTATAAAAGCTAGTTACAACCATATGGCTCAGTACCTGCATTTATTATCTAACACTAGCTCCCCTACTCCTTTAGATGTTTGGTCTCCCAGCGGAAAATATATTAAACCACAAATATTAGATCAATATGCAATAGGCTATTTTAAAAACTTTAATAATGACAGTTACTCCTTAGAGACAGAAGCTTATTACAAAGATGTTAAAAACAGAATAGACTATATAGATGGTGCTAACCTAATTGCTAATGATGCAATAGAACAGGTAATTTTAAATGGTAAAATGAGATCTTACGGTTTAGAACTTATGCTTAAGAAAAACAGCGGAAAATTAAACGGTTGGCTATCTTACACTTTATCTAAGTCCGAACAACAAACTCCTCCAAGAAGCACTAACGAAACAGGAATTAACAATGGTAAATGGTACACCACGTCTTTTGATAAGACTCACGATTTATCTATTAACGCTAGCTATAACTTAAATGACAAATGGAGCTTTAATAGTAATTTAATATACCAATCTGGGCAACCAACAAACTACCCAATTGGTCAATTTGAGTACAAAGACCTAAGCATTCCTATTTATGGAGACCGTAACAACCAACGCTTACCAAGCTACAACAGGTTAGATATATCTGCCACACTAACTCCTAAAAAAAATAAAAACAGAAAATTGCAAGCACAATGGGTTTTTGGCATATACAACGTTTACAATCGTAAAAATGCAGCTTCTATTAATTTTTCTAGAAATGAGGATACTGGAAACAATGAAGCTCTACGTACCTCTATTTTTGGTATAGTACCATCTGTAACTTATAATTTTAAATTTTAATAATAATGAAAAAGTTAGTATACATTATACCACTACTATTATTTTTTGGGTGCGAAGATGTTGTAGATATAGACGTTCCTAGTACCGAACCAAAATTAGTTATAGATGCTAGTTTTAATGTATATACAACAGAGTCTCCTGTAAGAACAGATGGTTTTGTAAAATTATCTTTAACAACAAACTATTTTGATACTGAAGATAACCCAGTAACCACAGCAGATGTTTTTATTGTAGATTTAAGCTCCGGAACAGTTTATCCATTCTCATCTAATGGAAATGCTGGCTACTACCAAGCTTCATCAAATAATTTTACACCAGAGTTTAATAAAACATACCAATTAAATGTAGTGTATAACAACAATACATACATTGCAGAAACTACCTTAATACCTAGTGTAGCAATTGATAATGTAGAACAAGGAGATGCTACACTTTTTGATGAAGATGATACAGAACTAATTGTTTCCTTTACAGATAATGCCAATAGAGATGATTTTTATCTGTTTGATTTGGATTTTGGTGAATTTTTAACCACGTCAGATGAGTTTTTTCAAGGAGAAACATTTAAGTTCTCTTATTTTTATGACGATTTATCTTCTGGCAAGGAAGTTGTTATAAAGTTAAATGGTGTAGATGAACAATTTTATAATTATATGGATTTAATTTTAGCACAAAGTGGAGAAAGCTCTGGAGGACCTTTTCAAACAACACCTGCTACTATTAGAGGCAACATAATTAACACCACAAATGAAGATGATTATGCTTTAGGATATTTTAATTTATCTGAAACATACGAGTACAAAATTACTATAAATTAAAAAATACTTTAAAATATGCCCACAACACAGTCTGACTCTTTTTACAAAAGCATTAAGTTTTTTGGGCTAACAGTATTACTTATGTTTTCTGGCCCTGGAGCTATATACGAGGCCTTTAAAAACGAAAATCACCCTTTATATTTACCTGTACTTATACTTGGTTTTATTTTGTCTTTAGCTGCGTTAGGGCTTTTCTATTACAGTTTACGCTTAATGATGACAGCAATTTTTGGAAAGAGAAAAAAGTAACTTACTTGTTACTTTTAGATATTAAAAAAAGCCTCCAATTGGAGGCTTTTTTTAATATCTAAAACTATAAATTACTATTTAGCTACGTTAACTGCTCTTGTTTCGCGTATTACAGTAACTTTAACTTGACCTGGATACGTCATATCAGTTTGTATTTTTTGAGAAATTTCAAATGACAATTCTGCCGCCTTGTCATCATTTACTTTTTCGCTCTCTACAATAACACGCAACTCTCTACCAGCTTGTATTGCATATGCTTTTTGTACTCCTACAAATCCAAAAGCAACTTCTTCTAAATCTTTTAATCGTTGTATATAAGAATCTAAAACTTGTCTTCTTGCCCCTGGTCTTGCACCACTAATAGCATCACAAACTTGTACAATTGGCGCTATTAGAGTTTTCATTTCAATTTCATCATGGTGGGCACCAATAGCATTACAAACATCTGCCTTTTCTCCGTACTTTTCTGCCCATTGCATACCTAAAATAGCGTGTGGTGTTTCTACCTCTACTTCTGTGTTTGGCACTTTACCAATATCATGTAGTAAACCTGCCCTTTTAGCTGTTTTAGGGTTTAAACCTAACTCTGCTGCCATTACACCACATAGTTTAGCAACTTCTCTTGAGTGTTGCAATAAGTTTTGCCCATAAGAAGAACGGTATTTCATACGCCCAATTGCTCTAATTAACTCTGGGTGTAAACCGTGAATACCCAAGTCTATAATTGTACGCTTACCAACTTCTACAATTTCTTGCTCAATTTGTTTTTCTGTTTTACGCACCACTTCTTCAATACGTGCAGGGTGTATACGGCCATCTGTCACCAATTTATGTAAAGACAAACGTGCTACCTCTCTACGTACAGAGTCAAAACAAGAAAGTATAATAGCTTCAGGAGTATCATCTACAATAATCTCTACCCCAGTTGCAGCCTCTAAAGCTCTAATGTTTCTACCTTCTCTACCAATAATACGCCCTTTAACATCATCTGACTCTAGGTTAAAAACAGATACACAGTTTTCTACTGCTTCCTCTGTTCCTATACGCTGTATAGTATTAATTATAATTTTCTTGGCATCTTGTTCTGCAGTAAGTTTAGCCTCTTCCATAGCTGTTTGCATAAACGCCATAGCATCTGACTTAGCTGTTTCTTTTAAAGAATTTACCAATTGCTCTTTAGCCTCATCAGCAGACAAGCCAGAAATCACCTCTAACTGCTGTACCTGGTTTTTGTGCAACTTATCTAACTCAGATCGTTTTTTCTCTAAATATTCGTTCTTATGATCTACAGACTGTAGCTTAGACTGTAGTTGGTCATTTAACTTTTTACTTTTTGCAAGCTCATTACTAACCTGAGATTCTTTATCTCTAGTTCGTTTTTCTGCTTCAGACATTTTTTTATCCTTAGCAATAATAACTTTTTCATGTTCTGCTTTAAGTTCTAAAAACTTTTCTTTTGCCTGTAGTATTTTATCTTTTTTAATGCCTTCACCTTCGGTTTTAGCATTTCTTAATATTGATTCCGCTTCTAACTTAGCACTAGCAATTGTTTTAGAGGCTTTGCCTTTCTCTAAAAACTTGGCTATTATAAAACCAATTGCCAAACCTACTATAGTTCCTATAATTATAAATGTAATATTCTCCATGGTTGTTTATATATATTAAAAAACCCACATTGGGGGTGTTTTGTACAAACTCCTATAAAACAGGATTAGGGCTAACAGCATGATCAAGGATCCTTATACTAGTAAGGCCTGCTTTTACAAACTAAACTCACCCTTTAAAAACAAATTAATGTTGAGTTTGTCAAAAAAATACCAATGTGGGCAGTAATTTAATGTTATGTAATGAACGTATTTTATATTATATAGAGCTCAGCTTAGATTCTACAATGTGTTCTAATGCTTTTAAACGCTTAGTAACTTCTGTTGTGTCTTCTTGTTTATCAATACTTTTTTGCTCTATTTTAGAGGCAAATTGTAAGGCACACATTGCCAATACATCTTGTTTATCTCTAACGGCATAATTTTGCTCAAACTTTTTTGCAAGCTGCTCTATATTTTTTGCAGCTTTACGTAAACCTTCTTCCTGACTAGGATCTATAGTTAACGGGTAAACCCTGTCTGCAATAGAAAGTTTAATTTTTAGCTTTTCTGCCATAAGTATTAATATTACATTATTCAGCTAGTTGAGCAATACAATGGTCTAACTCTCTAATTAATGTATTTATTTTTAGCTTTGCTTCTGTTTTATTTTTATTACTGCCTAGCATAGAATTTGCAAGTTTAAGAGCATTATACTTTTCTTCCCATTCTAAAACCAAATTAGAAGTTGCTGCTTGCTCTTTTTTAAGCGAAAGTAACTCTTCATACAACCTAGTATTTGCTTGCTTTAACAACTCCATCTTATGAAGTAGCTTGCTAACTTTGTTTTCTAAAGAATCAACAATTTCAACTAATTCGCTCATTTACAAAAATCGATGCATTTATCACAAAGTTAACATAGATTAAACTAGTTCGCAATACTTTTTTCAATTATTCTTGTAAAGAATTAAATATTAGCACTTAACCCTCTGTAATAAGGTGTTTTGGAATTTTTAAAGCATATTAGTTTTTTTCAATTAAACGGGATTGGTTATTTTCGTATCAACTTTAAAAATACTTATGAGAATTTACGCATTTATAGCTGCATTATTTTTACTTACTTCTGTATACGGACAAGAGAAATATCCTCAAAATAAATTTCAGTCACCATTAGATATCCCTTTAATTTTGGCTGGTAATTTTGGCGAGTTACGCTCTAACCATTTTCATTCTGGTATAGATATAAAAACCCAACAAAGGGAAGGATTAGCTGTTTATGCTATTGATGATGCTTCTGTTACGCGTATTAAAATATCGCACTGGGGATATGGTAAAGCTCTTTACATAACTCACCCTAGCGGTTACACCTCTGTGTATGCGCATTTACAAAAATTTTCTCCTAAAATTGAAGAGTACATCAAAAAAATACAATATAAAAAGCAATCATATCAAGTAGAGACTTTTCCTGATTTTGGAGAGCTTAAAGTTAAAAAGGGAGAAGTTATAGCTTACTCTGGCAATACAGGTGGTTCTTCTGGTCCGCATTTACATTTTGAAATTAGAAGCAATACTACCAGCAAACCTACAAATCCGCTTTTATATGGTTACGATATTAGAGACGCAACAGACCCAACAATTTTAAACTTATACGCTTATCCACTAAGTAATGATGCGCAAATTAACCGTAGCGCAAATAAAACTCAAATTAAATTTAAGAGGCAAGCAGACGGATCTTATTTGGCAGATAAAGTTTATGCCTCTGGTACTATAGGAATTGGCTTTAATGGTTATGACAGGCAAGATATGGCTGCAAACAAAAATGGTATTTACGCTATAGAACAG
This sequence comes from Cellulophaga lytica DSM 7489, assembly GCF_000190595.1. Lineage (NCBI taxonomy): Bacteria > Pseudomonadati > Bacteroidota > Flavobacteriia > Flavobacteriales > Flavobacteriaceae > Cellulophaga > Cellulophaga lytica. The sequence continues at coordinate 21,597 of NC_015167.1, forward strand.
TTGGTAAATGGTAAAACATACTCTAAATTTAAGTTTGATTCTTTTTCGTTTGCAGAAACAAGATATATTAACACATTAATAGACTACCAACACTACGGTAAATATAGCCAGCGCATTGTAAAGTGTTTTAAAGACCCTAGTAATAAACTTAGTATTTATTCTGATTTACATAACGATGGAAAAATTGTTGTAAACAATGGACTTACCTACAATGTAGAGTTGCTATTAAAAGACTGGGAAAACAACACTACAAAAATAATTATTCCTATTGAAGGCAAAGTACAAGAGCTAAAATCACCCAAAAAAGTTGCTACTACAGATAATTACTTAATAGCAAAAAAACCAAACAATTACAATTTAGAAGGGGCAAAAGTATATTTTCCTGCTAATACTTTTTATAACGATTTCTATATCGATTTAAAAAAGGGGAAGGATACCGTAAAAATTCATAATAACGAAGTACCTGCACACCGCAATTTTACAATAACCTTTGATGTTAGTAAATACTCTGATACTGAGAAAAAACAATTATTTATTGCTAGATTGAATAGCAAAAACTTACCTATACACGCAACTACATATAAAAGAGGAAATACCTTTACTACAAGAACAAAAAATTTAGGCACATACACCCTTGCTAAAGATACTATTGCACCTGTTATTACGCCTAAAAACTTTAAAGCAAAACAATGGCTAAACAATTACAAATATTTAAGCCTTAAAATTGTTGATGATTTAAGTGGCATTGACACTTATAATGCCTATATAAACGGAGAGTGGGTTTTAATGAGTTATGAATACAAAACAAATACAATAACTTATAATTTTGATGATAAAATTCTTAATAAAAAAGAATGCAATTTAAAAGTTATTGTTACAGATAATGTAGGCAACAGTACTACATATGAAACTACTTTTTATAGAAAATAACACTGCAAAAGTAAAAGGTTAACCTAAAACAATTAATTTAATAAAATACACACCTAAAATAACAATAGTTTAAAAGATTAAAAGCTTATAAGTTTAGTAATTTCATATACTTTTGCAAAAATAAAGTGTCATAAACTTTAATACGGCAGTGTAATTACAGAGAATACAAAAAATGAAAAAAACATTACTTTTTATAATATTACTATCTTTTTGTGGAGTACAAGCGCAAAAAAATATATACGAGAACAAACATTTTGATGCCATTAGCAAAGACCATAAAGTACTGGCAATTATTCCGTTTTTAGCCAATTTGGAGCTAAAAGATAACATTACAAAAGAAAAGCTAAAAGAATTAGAAGAAAAAGAGGGCTACGCTGTACAAAATGCACTAGAGACTTATTTTTTAAGAGGTAAAAAAAAGAAGAAGTACGCTGTAGAATTTCAGAATATAAAAAACACTAATGCCCTACTAGCTAAAAACAATATTACATTTAAAAATATAGACATACACACCACTAAAGAACTAGCCAAGCTACTAAATGTAGATGGTATTATTAGTGGCAATATAGATTTAAATGTACTTTTATCTAACGGAGTATCTACATCTTTTAATTTCTTTGATTATTTTGATGGAAATGCAAATTATGGGCGTATTGGCATAAAAGTTAGTGATGGAGACTCTGGCAAACTATTGTGGAAATACGAAAAGGAAATTAACAAGAAGACTGGCAAAAACACCATAGACCTTATAGATGGTATGATGAAGAAAGCTACTCGTAAATTTCCTTATGATAAAGAAAGAGTTAAAAAGAATAAGAAAAATTAACTCTCTACAAACTCTTTTAATACTTGTATAGTATAATCTAACTCTTGCTTGGTATTGTATTTAGAGAAAGAAAAGCGTACCGACGGTTTTTGTAAATCTTCATTAGACAACACCTCTGTTAATACGTGAGACCCTAAGCTGCTTCCAGATTGGCAAGCGCTACCTTTAGAACACCCAATACCTTTTAAATCTAAATGAAATAAAAGCATTAAACCTTTTTTCTCGTCTACAGGTAAATTTACGTTTACCAAAGTGTATGTACTTTTATCTATATCACCAGACAACCCGTTAAATTTAACCTCAGGAATTTCTGTTTTTATTTTATCAATAAAGTATTGTTTAAGCTCTGTAACATAAGCCTTTTCTTCATCTAAATTATTATAAGACATTACAAAGGCCTCTTCCAAACCAACTATATTATGGTATGGTTCTGTACCCGCTCTAAAACCACGTTCCTGAGAGCCTCCAAATATTAGTGGCTTAATACCTTTATCCTTTTTTATATAAGCAAAACCAATACCTTTTGGACCGTGAAATTTATGAGCAGCAGCAGTTAAAAAATCTACTGGAGTTTGTTGTACATCCCAAGCATAATGACCAACAGACTGTACAGTGTCTGAATGAAATAGAGCATTATACTCTTTACACAATATACAAACTGCATCAATATCTAACTTGTTGCCTATTTCATTATTAACGTGCATAAGACTCACTATTTTTTTAGTATCATCTTTTGCCAATAACTCTTTTAAATGTATTAAATCTGGATTACCGTTAGCATCTAAATTTACGTAATGCAATGCAATACCGTATTCTTTTTCTAATTCCTCTACTGTATGTAAAACAGCATGGTGCTCTATTTTAGAAGTAATAATAGTACGCACATCTAAATCTCTTACTGCTCCACGCAAAATCATATTATCTGCCTCTGTACCACCAGATGTAAAAATAATTTCTGCTGGGTGTGCGTTTAAGTATTTCGCAATTGTTTTGCGTGTTTTTTCTATTGCAGTTTTAGCTGTTCTACCAAAACTATGTGTAGAAGATGGGTTCCCGTAACATTCTCCTAAAGCGTCTTGCATTTTTGCAATAACTTCTTCTCTTACCTGTGTTGTAGCTGCGCTATCTAAATAAACTTTTTGCATCAGAATTTATCAAAAATTATAATCCCCCAAAAATAGGGGATTTAAAATTAAATAATTCTAAAAAACGTTAAAATCTACATCTAATCAAAAGAAAAACTTTTACATTTGGAGTATGAAGAAATATTTCCTTTTTAGTGCTCTTTTTGCATTACTTTCATGTAGTGATGGAGACTTGCAGATAGAAACTTTAGATTTTAGCACTGTAACAGCTCAAAACTGTGGTACACTTAGTGTTGATACTGAATTATTTTTTAAGATAAATGATAACGAAACTTTGATTTTAACATTAGCCTCTGGTTTATTAAAAAATGAAGTTTCTGAAGCAGAAATAACAAGTGCAATACCAGAATCTTCTCAACTAACATACCGTACATTTTCTGGCACCGTATCTAGTAGTTATTTTTGTGATTCTCCACCACCTGCAACACCTACAGTTTTAGAAGAAATTAACGCAGAAAAAGGAACTATTACTATAAACACAGTTGCTGGAGAAACAGAAGGCACCTTTATACATACCATTAAACTTAAAGATATTACACTAAACAATAGTGATGATACACGTATAACAGATTTAAATATTGAAGATTTTGCTGTAATAACAACAACAGTTCCTCAATAATTTTAATTCTGAAAAATATAAACTTCAGTAGCTCCTAGTCCGTATTTTTGATAATCTGCGTCATAAAACTTTAAATTATCATATTTATTAAATAGGTATTGCAACTCTTCCTTAAGCACTCCCTCTCCCACTCCGTGTATAAAAACAACTTTTTGTATTCTTTTTTGAATAGCAAAGTTTAATTGACGTTTAGCTGTTTCTAACTGTAAATTAAGCATATCAAAATTACCCATTCCTTTGCTAGACTTTACAAGCTGATTAATGTGTAAATCTACTTCCATTTTAGGAATATTTCGCTCTTTTGGTTTTATTGCTGGTTTATTTTTACGTTTTGGCTGCTCTTTTTCTTGTTTAATTTTAGCCACTTCATAATTAGATACTCTTATTGTATCTGCATTTGCAATTTTAATTAGCTCTTTAGCTAAATAAGATATTTCAAAACCCAAATCAGTTTCAATGGTAATATTATCACCAACTACGGCAGTAACTGTACCTGAAATAGTATCATCTAAAACCTCTACTTTATCACCAATGCTAAAATTCTTCATACCTAATTCTTACATCTTTTACCTCTTAATTTTAAAAAATAATAAGACGTTTATTTTCTTTCCACAAAAATAGTAGTATTTTTCCAGTTCAAAAATAGATTGCAAGCCTAAATGCTGTTACCAAGACTAGAGTTTAACATTAATGATTATATGCTTCCTTGTATGAACAAGAAGTTTTTTGGTGTAGACTGCCCTGGTTGCGGCATACAAAGATCAATTTCGTTAATACTGCAAGGAGATTTTAGTGGTGCATTTTATATGTATCCCGCAATTTATTCTTTAATTCTACTTTTTGGTTTTATAGGGGTTAACCACTTCTATAAAATTAAATATGCTAATAAAATTATTATTTCCTTATTAGTCATCAATTTTGTATTAGTTTTTACTAACTATATTAATAAATTTATTTAACCAATTACTTTTTTAAATTATGGAACAACAAAAATTACCAAACGTTACTATTGCATTAGTATTAGGAATAATTTCTTATGTTGGATGCTGCTGCACTTCTGGATTTGGAGGAATACTTTTTTCTGGTATAGCTCTATTTTTAATAAATAAAGACACTAAAATCTACCAACAAAACCCACAAGAATACTCAAACTTTGGACAGTTAAAAACCGCAAAAATTGTTTCTATTATAGGTCTTGTACTAAGTATTATAACAGTAGGGCTTTACATATTCTTTAAATCTACAGGTGCTTATGATGAAATGATGGAAGAGTTTATGAAGGGATACAACCAAGGATATAATCAATAATATATATCTAAATTATGAAAGAAGAATTACCAGGTGCTAGTAGCGCTATGACAATGGGAATAATTGGCTTAATTGCAACTGTTGCATGTTGCGGACCTCTTGGAGCTATTTTTTGTTTTATTAGTTTATCTAAGGGTAAAAAAGCAAGATTACTTTATGAGCAAAATCCAGGCCAATACACAGGAATTGAAAATGTAAAAACCGCGAAGATTTTATCTATCATAGGATTAGTTATAGCGGCCCTATATCTTGTATTTATAATACTATACTTTGGAGTTATAATAGCTGCCATTACAACAGGAAGTATGGATGGTATGCAATATTAAACTACAATAGACATATTGATAGCAAAAAAATCCCAATACATATGTATTGGGATTTTTTATTTTAAGTTTATTTGTAAACTAGTTTGCTACTTCACTAATAAATTTTATTCTATATAAACGTAGCTCTTCATCTTCATAGTCACCATCAAACTCTTCTACAGCAGCATCAATATTATCAGATTCTGCCTCTAAAAAGTAATCGTGTATTTCTTCTTGTTGGTCTTCATCTAAAGTTTCATCTACCCAATAAGTAATATTTAGCTTTGTACCACTATATACTATTTGTTCCATTTCTTTTATCAACTCTGCTAACTCTAAACCTTTAGCATCTGCAATATCTGTTAATGGTAATTTACGATCTACGTTTTGTATTATGTACAGTTTTAAAGCAGAATTAGCTCCTGTACTTTTAACCACCAAATCATCTGGTCTAACAATATCATTATCCTCTACATACTTGGCTATAAGTGCTAAAAATGGTTTTCCGTATTTTTTAGCTTTACCTTCTCCTACTCCATGTATGTTAAGCATATCTTCCATACTGGTTGGGTACTTAAGCGCCATGTCATCTATAGACGGATCTTGAAAAACTACAAAAGGAGGTACACCGTGCTTTTTAGCTTCAGACTTTCTAAGTTGCCTTAACAACTGTGCAAGCTCTTTATCTGCTACACCACCAGAACTTTTTGCTGCACTCACAATAGCATCATCATTTGCTTGGCTATACACATGATCTTTTGTCATTAAAAATGATTTTGGCTCCTTGGCATAATCAACACCCATTGGTGTAACACGTAAAATTCCGTACTGTTCTATTTCTTTACGTAAATAACCAGCAACTAAAGTTTGGCGAATTAAAGCCATCCAATAACCAGCATCTTTATCTTTCCCTATACCAAAAAATGGTTTTTCATTGGTTTTATGCGAAGTTATTAGTGCATTTTTTTTACCAATTAAGGTATTTACTATTTCCTTAGATTTAAATTTTTCTTTAGTGCCTTGTACCACACTAATAAGCTTAACTACATTTTCTTTAGCTTCTACTTTTTCTTTAGGAGTACGGGTGTTATCATCCATATCTGCTCCTTCTCCATTAACCTCGTCAAATTCCTCTCCAAAATAATGAAGAATAAATTTTCTACGAGACATAGATGTTTCTGCAAAAGCAACAACTTCTTGCAGCAATGCATTTCCAATTTCTTGTTCTGCAACGGGTTTCCCAGACATAAATTTCTCTAGCTTTTCTATGTCTTTATAAGAATAAAAAGCCAAACAATGTCCTTCTCCTCCATCTCTACCTGCCCTACCAGTTTCTTGGTAATAGCTTTCTAAACTTTTAGGTATATCATGATGTATTACAAAACGCACATCTGGCTTATCTATACCCATACCAAAGGCAATTGTTGCAACCACAACATCTACCTCTTCCATTAAAAACATATCTTGATAACGAGACCTTGTTTTTGCATCAAAACCAGCGTGATAAGGCACAGCACTAATACCATTAACTTGTAATACCTGTGCTAATTCTTCAACTTTTTTACGACTTAAGCAGTATACAATTCCAGATTTACCTACGTTTTGCTTTACAAAACGTATTATATCTGCTTCTATATTCTGAGTTTTTGGTCGTACTTCATAAAATAAATTAGGCCTGTTAAATGATGCTTTAAATAGTTTAGCATCTGCAATCCCTAAATTTTTTACAATATCTTCTTGCACCTTTGGTGTAGCTGTTGCCGTTAAACCTATCATAGGTATATTGTCTCCTAGCTTACCAACAATGGTTTTTAAATTTCTATATTCTGGTCTAAAATCATGTCCCCACTCAGATATACAATGGGCTTCATCTACCGCTACAAAAGATATTTTTACAGATCTTAAAAACTCCACATACTCTTCTTTTATAAGAGACTCAGGAGCTACATACAATAATTTAGTTACACCGTTTACAATATCTTCTTTCACCTCTTTTACTTGAGTTTTAGTTAAAGAAGAATTTAAAACGTGTGCAATTCCGTGTTCAGAAGAGATACCACGTATGGCATCTACCTGATTTTTCATCAAAGCTATTAGAGGAGAAACAACAATAGCTGTACCTTCTTGCATTAACGCTGGTAACTGATAGCAAAGCGATTTGCCTCCGCCAGTTGGCATTATAACAAACGTATTATTACCCTTAAGCAAGTTATTGATGACACTCTCTTGTAATCCTTTAAATTTTGTGAATCCAAAATGTTTTTTTAAGGAAGCGTGCAAATCAATGTTAGAGTTACTCATAGTATTGTATAGTGGTTGTGTTTACTGTTTTAAATAAAATAAAATTCAAGATACTCAAATTTTAGGAATCCGTACAAAATTTAAGGCAAATTTAATTTCAATCAAATTACTGTATCACATAAAAATAAGTTTACGTAATTTTGTATTCTTAAAGATAATACATCTTTTTTAAAAGAACACATAATTTAAGATTACATTGAGCAACTCCAAAACAATTATAGATATTGCTAAGCGTACAATTTCTAATGAAGCTGATGCTATTAAAAACTTATCTAACCTACTAGATACCAATTTTACAGATGCTGTAAATACTATTTACAACTCTAAAGGAAGATTAATAATATCTGGTATAGGTAAAAGTGCCATTATAGCGCAAAAAATTGTGGCTACCTTAAACTCTACTGGTACACCATCTATATTTATGCATGCTGCAGATGCCATACACGGCGACCTTGGTACTGTTTTAAAAGATGATGTAGTTATTTGTATTTCTAAAAGTGGTAACACACCAGAAATTAAAGTTTTGGTACCATTAATTAAAAGAGGTGGAAACGTATTAATAGGAATGACAGGAAATACAGATTCTTTTTTAGCACAACAGTCTAACTATGTATTAAATACATATGTAGAAAAAGAAGCTTGCCCTAATAATTTAGCACCTACCACAAGTACAACCGCACAATTGGTTATTGGTGATGCAATTGCCGTTTCTTTATTAGAACTTAAAAGATTTACAAGTAAAGATTTTGCCAAGTACCACCCAGGTGGTGCATTGGGTAAAAAACTGTACTTGCGTGTAAATGACATTGTAAATAACAACCAAAAACCAGAAGTTAAAACAAATACACCTGTTAAAGAGGTTATTGTAGAAATTTCTGAAAAAATGCTTGGCGCAACAGCAGTTTTAGAAAATGATAAAGTTATTGGTATTATTACTGATGGAGATATTAGACGTATGCTTAATACGTATGATAATATTGGAAACTTAACCGCTAAAGACATTATGTCTAAAAATCCTAAGACAGTAAATACAGATGTTTTAGCAGTTGATGCATTAGAACTAATGCAACAACAAGAAATATCTCAATTGGTTGCTGTAAAAGATTCCAAATACGTTGGTTTATTACATTTACATAACTTAGTAAACGAAGGCATTTTATAATGGCAAAAAGTAAAAAAAACCCGGACGAAATGTCCTTTTTAGACCATTTAGAAGAACTTAGATGGCACTTAATTAGATCTACACTAGCAGTTGTAATTATTGGTATTGTTGCATTTGCAATGAAGGAATTTATTTTTGATACCGTATTATTGGGACCTAAAAAAATGGATTTCCCTACCTATAAATTCTTTTGTTCTATAGCTACGTATTTTGGAATGGAATCTAGTTTTTGTGCAGATACCCTACCTTTTACCATACAAAGTAGAACTATGGCAGGGCAGTTTTCTGCTCATATATGGACCTCTATTTGGGCTGGTTTTATACTTGGCTTTCCTTATATTTTATATGAAATGTGGCGTTTTATTAGTCCAGGCTTGTATGAAAAAGAACGTAAAAATTCTAAAGGTTTTATTTTTGCCGCATCATTTTTATTTTTCTCTGGTGTGCTTTTTGGTTACTATATTGTAACTCCTTTCTCTATTAACTTTTTAGGCACATACCAAGTTAGTAAAGAGGTATTAAATGAATTTGATTTAAGCTCCTTTATATCTACCGTAAAAGCATCTGTAATTGCTTGCGGTATAATGTTTGAGCTTCCAATAATAATATACTTTTTAACAAAAGTAGGCTTAGTTACTCCAGAAGTGCTTAAAAAGCATAGAAAAATAGCATTGGTTGTAGTATTAATAGTAGCTGCTGTTATAACTCCTCCAGATGTTGCAAGTCAAATTGTAGTAACAATACCCGTTTTAATACTATATCAAATTAGTATTTATATTTCTAGAAGAGTGTTAAAAAATGAAGCTAAAAAACTAGGTAAGAATGTCACAAAATCCAGTTAAAGAATTTAACGAGTACCGTTCTAAAATGAACGAAAAAATATTAGCAGATAAAAACAAGGTTATTAATAGAATTTTTAACCTTGATACTAATGCATACAGCAAAGGAGCCTTAGATGTAAAAACTAAAGAACTACTAGGACTAGTTGCTTCTGCGGTTTTACGTTGCGATGATTGCGTAAAATACCATTTAGAAAGTTCGCACAGAGAAGGTGCTAATAAAGATGAGATTATGGAAACACTTAGTATTGCTACCCTTGTTGGCGGTAGTATTGTTATTCCGCATTTAAGGCGTGCACACGAGTATTGGGAGGCTATAGAAGCTAACCACGAAGGTTAAAAAAAAGGTAAATCTTCTCTGTTTACAAAAAGAATAACTTAGATTTGGATATTCTATGGAAAAAATGAAGCTTAGAGCAGACAATATAATGAAGTCCTATAAAGGACGACAAGTAGTAAAAGGAATATCTTTGGAAGTAAACCAAGGAGAAATTGTTGGTTTGTTGGGCCCAAATGGTGCTGGTAAAACAACTTCTTTTTATATGATTGTTGGACTCGTAAAACCTAATGGTGGTAATATTTATTTAAATGATATGAATATTACACAATTTCCTATGTACAAAAGAGCACAAAACGGAATTGGCTATTTGGCACAAGAAGCTTCAGTTTTTAGAAAGCTTAGCATTGAAAAAAATATTTTAAGTGTACTACAACTTACAAAACTGAGTAAAAAAGAGCAACATATGAAAATGGAGTCTCTTATTGAAGAGTTTAGTTTAGGACACATACGTAAAAACAGAGGAGATTTACTTTCTGGTGGAGAACGTAGGCGTACAGAAATTGCACGCGCTTTAGCCACAGATCCAAAATTTATATTATTAGATGAGCCTTTTGCTGGGGTAGATCCGGTTGCAGTAGAAGATATACAGCGTATTGTAGCTCAATTAAAAAACAAAAATATTGGTATTTTAATTACAGACCACAACGTACAAGAAACTCTTGCCATTACAGAAAGGTCTTACTTAATGTTTGAAGGTGGTATTTTAAAATCTGGTGAACCAGAAGAACTAGCTGCCGATGAAATGGTAAGGCAAGTTTACCTTGGCCAAAACTTTGAGCTACGTAAAACTAAAATAGATTTTTAAAACTAAGTTTATTTAGTTCCTAATTTACTTACTACAGACAATAGTATATAAGTTACTATTATAATTGGTACCGCTAAATATTTTAGCGTTATTAGTAATACTACGCATAGTATTAAAAAAATGTAGCGAATAGCATTATCCTTAAAATTCCAGGTTTTAAATTTTAAAGCAAACAAAGGTAAATTAGCATTTAATAAATATGCGCTTAAAGCCGTAACTGCTAGTAAAAACCATTGGTTTAATATTACATCATTTAACAAAGGGAAATTTTGGTAGGCTAATATTAACGGCAATGAAATTATTAAAAGAGCATTTGCTGGTGTTGGTAATCCTATAAAAGATTCTGTTTGGTTTTCATCTATATTAAATTTAGCCAACCTGTAACCAGAAGCTAAGGTTATTACAAAACCTATAAAAGGAATTATAGACGAAATTTGAAATCCAGAGGTATAAAAATTATTTTCTACCCCTGCAAACATTGCAGAACTCCATCCGCCTGTAGTAGACATTAATAATAATTTATACATTACTATACCTGGCACTACTCCGCTTGTTACCATATCTGCTAATGAGTCTAACTGTAAACCAAGCTCGCTCTGTACTTTAAGCATACGAGCAGCAAAACCATCAAAAAAATCGAAAAATATACCTAAGAAAACAAATAAAGCAACCATTTCAAAAAGTCCGTGTACAGCAAAAAGCATCGCTAAACAACCACAAAATAAATTTAAAAGCGTAATTAAGTTAGGTATCTGTTTTTTCATTTTTTTTAGTAAGTTTAGTGTATTGCTATATTCTTCAAAAATACAGTAATATTAGCTGCTTTGGTAAAAATAGCATTTCTTTAAAAAAAACAATTTAAAAAGCTGCTTTTTTAAAAAGCATACGGCAGTTCTTCTAATTTGTTCGATATTTGTTACTCCTAAAAAATAATGAACTTGAAAAATTACATTAAAGCTATCGTTTTTATACTGTTATTAGCTAATGCATCCTTGGCTTACTCACAAAACAGTTCTATATCTAACAATGCTCAAATTAGTGTACTTACATGTGGCTCTGGAGATGAATTGTACTCTACCTTTGGCCATAGCGCTATTAGGGTTTGGGACCCAGTTACAAGAACTGATAAGGTGTATAATTACGGTATTTTTGATTTTAACGCTCCCAACTTTTATTTAAATTTTGTGAAAGGAAAATTGCTTTTTAAAGTAAATAAGCAAGATTTTTCTAGATTTTTGTATGAGTATCAATATGAAAAAAGATGGGTAAAAGAGCAAGTTTTAAATCTTAATACCGAACAAAAACAACAGCTTTTTAATTACCTAGAAAAAAATGTAAAGCCCGAAAACAGAGATTACTTGTATGATTATTTATACAACAATTGCGCTACTAAAATTATTGAAGTTTTAAACATTTCTATTGGCAAAGACATTACTTTTAACGAAGATCATTTAGAAAAAAACTTTACATTTAGAGAGTTATTAGATCAAAAATTAAAGACAAACACTTGGTCTAGTTTTGGTATAGATTTAGCTTTAGGCTCTAAAATAGATAAACAAGCCACTATTTTACAACATACATTTTTACCAGACTATGTATGGTCTCAATTAAACAACAGTACTATAAAAAACGCTCCGTTAGTACTGTCTAACAGAACCATTTTAAAAGAACATAAAAAAGTAAATAGTATTAATTTTTTAGGAACCCCTATGTTCTGGTCGTTTTTACTTTTAGCGTTTGTAGCTTTTATTACTTACACAGATTACAAAAATCAATTATGGTCTAAATGGATAGATGCGTTTTTATTTTTTGTAACTGGCTTAATAGGTTTAATTTTAACCTTATTGTGGTTTGCTACAGACCATACTGCAACCGCAAACAACTTTAACTTGCTTTGGGCTATGCCTGTAAATTTAGTTGCGTTACTTTTGCTATTTAACAAGCAAAATAAAAAAGCAAAACTGCATATATACAGCATAATTTCACTTATATTATTACTAGTTGTACCAGTTGTACAATTAACAGGTGTTCAAAAATTTCACCCAGCATTTATTCCAATACTATTATCACTTGCCATTAGATATGCATTTATATGGCAAAAAGCAAAATAACTAAAACAAACAAATGAACCTACTTACGGTTGAAAACATATCAAAATCTTACGGAGAACACGCTCTCTTTTCAAACATTTCTTTTGGTGTAAATAAAGATCAAAAAATTGCTTTAATAGCTAAAAACGGAAGCGGAAAAACCTCTATTTTAAATATATTATCTGGGCTAGATTCTCCGGATAGTGGACAAGTAAATTACAGAAAAGGAACTCGTGTTTCATTTTTAGAGCAAGAGCCTAATATGGATCCAGATCTAACTATTGAAGAAACCATTTTTGCATCAGACAATGAAGTTTTAAAAGTTATAGCAAATTATGAAAAAGCACTTGCAAACCCAGAAGATGCAGAAAAATATCAGCTTGCTTTTGATGCTATGGATAGGTTTGAAGCTTGGGATTTTGAAACTCAATACAAACAAATATTATCTAAACTTAAATTAGATGATGTTTCTTTAAAAGTTGGTTTACTTTCTGGCGGACAAAAAAAGCGTTTAGCAATGGCTGATGCGCTTATAAACAGGCCAGACTTATTAATTTTAGATGAACCAACCAACCATTTAGATCTAGAAATGATTGAGTGGTTAGAGGAATATTTTGCTAAGGAAAATATTACCTTATTTATGGTTACACATGATAGGTACTTTTTAGAGCGTGTATGTAATGAAATTATTGAGTTAGATAACAATACGCTATACCCATACAAAGGCAATTACTCTTACTATTTAGAAAAAAAAGAAGCCCGTTTAACACAGGAAGCAGTAGAACACCATAAATCTAAATTATTATACAAAAAAGAACTAGGTTGGATGCGCAAACAACCTAAGGCACGTACGACCAAATCTAAATCTAGAATAGATGATTTTAACGACATTAAAGCTAAAGCTCACCAACGTAGAAAAGAACATACAATAGAGCTAGAGATTAATATGGAGCGTATGGGTAGTAAGGTTATGGAGCTTGTAAAAATCTCTAAAGCCTACCCAAACAAACCTATTTTAGATAAGTTTGAGTATAACTTTTTAAAAGGTGAGCGTATTGGTATTATTGGTAAAAATGGTACTGGTAAATCTACTTTTTTAAATATAATTACAGGCACAGACCAACCAGATAGCGGAAAAGTAATTGTTGGTGAAACTATTAAATTTGGTTATTATACTCAAAAGGGGATAAAAATAAAAGAAGGCCAAAAAGTTATAGATGTTATAAGAGAATTTGGAGATTATATTCCGCTTAAAAAAGGACGTCAAATATCTGCTCAGCAATTATTAGAACGCTTTTTATTTGATAGAAAAAAACAATACGACTTTGTTGAAAAACTAAGTGGTGGTGAACGCAAAAGGTTATATTTATGTACTGTATTAATACAAAATCCTAACTTTTTAATACTAGATGAACCTACAAATGACTTAGACATTGTTACTTTAAGTGTTTTAGAAAGTTTTTTAATGGATTTTCCAGGTTGTTTATTAGTAGTATCTCATGATAGGTATTTTATGGATAAGATTGTAGATCACCTATTTGTATTTAGAGGCAATGCTGTTATTGAAGATTTCCCAGGAAACTATTCAGATTTTAGGTCTTATGAAGACAGTGCTGTATTAGAAAGCAGAGAAAATAAAGAGAAAGAAGCTAAAACAGAAAAAAAATCTTGGAAAACAGAAGGCAAAACAAATAAATTATCTTTTCAAGAGCAAAAAGAATACAATAACATAGAAAATAAAATAAAAAAGTTAGAAGAAAAAAAGGTTACACTACAGAATAAATTTTCTGATGCTAGCCTTAGTGGCGATGAGATAGATAAGCTATCTAAAGAACTACAACTTGTTATAGATGAAATTGATAAAAAAACAGAACGCTGGTTTGAGCTTTCTGCAATTGTTGAAGGTTAATTTTGCTTAACTATGTTTCAAACACTTGCGCATCTACGTTTTTTATTAAAAGCAACTAACCAACACGGTGTACACTCACCTTTTATATACAATTACGTTACTAAGTGTTTGTATAAAAAAGAGAAGCTACACCGTAATAAAGGTTTTAACGTTATACTAAAAAGTATTTCTTTTTTTAATGTAAAAACTGCTTTTACAACAAATAAAGAATTAAAAAAACATATAAAAAACAACATAAATTATACCAATACTAATGTAGACTTTGGGTATTTAAACACTCCAGATTTAGCTGTTTTTAATAGCATTAACTACCATAATAACACTATGGTTTTTATACATAATATTTATAAAAACAAACAAACAAAGCAAGTTTGGGAGCAAATAAAATTACTAAACAAAGTAACTGTTACAGTAGATGTTTTTTATGGTGCTGCTGTATTTTTTAGAAAAGAACAAGCTAAAGAGCATTTTAAAATAAGATTATAATTCTGTATTTTTAAATTTATAAAAATTGAAAATGGACTACACTACTTTTATTGTTTGCGGAATTGTATTAATTATTTTTCTTGTGGTTAATTTTAGAAATAAAAAGAAAAGCAAGGAAAGAAAATCTCGTAAATTTATGAGTAATTACAAACGTAAAGAGTAAGCAATTTGGATTTTAGCAACCCATTATTTCACATTCCTCTTGGCTCTGGCAGCTTATTTATAATCGTTGGACTTTTTCAGTTTAAATTTCCTCCTAAAAAAATAAATAACCTATATGGTTACAGAACTAGCAAAGCTATGTTAAACCAAGACAGGTGGAATTTTGCGCAAAAATATTCATCAATACAATTAATAAAAATTGGTTTTTTACTTGCATTATCATCTCTATTTAGTTTTCTGTATCAACCTAAAAAAGAAATTGCAGTTGTTATTAGTATAGCGCTATTGCTTACAAGTATTATTACTTTAGTGTTAAAAGTAGAAAAAGCTATAGACTCAAAATTCAAAGAATAACATATGAAAATATATACAAAAACAGGAGATAAAGGAACTACTGCCCTATTTGGCGGCACTAGAGTTCCCAAACATCATTTACGTATAGAATCTTACGGTACTGTAGATGAACTAAACTCTTGGATGGGACTTATAAGAGACCAAAAAATTAATAACCACTACAAAGATATTATAGCTACAATACAAGATAAATTATTTACCGTTGGTGCTGTTTTGGCTACAGATCCAGAAAAAATGGTACTTAAAAACGGAAAAGAAAGGCTAAATATTGAAAAAATTAGCAACGCAGATATTGAACTATTAGAGCAAGAAATGGATAAAATGAATGAATCTTTACCACAGATGACACATTTTATTTTACCTGGCGGACACACAACCGTGTCATACTGTCATATTGCACGTACTGTTTGCCGTAGAGCAGAACGTTTAGCATCTCATTTAAACGAGAACGAACCTTTTGAAGCAAATGTTTTGTCATTTATCAATAGATTGTCCGACTACTTATTTGTACTCTCTAGAAAACTAAGCAAAGACCTAAATGCAAACGAAATAAAGTGGATTCCTGAGAAGAAAGACTAATATTTACATTATTTTAACGTTATCAACATATTGAATATCAACAATTTTAAAAAAATAAATTAAAAAACCACAAAAAAACTTGCTTTTCTTGTTTAAAAATTTATTTTTGCAAAAAATTAAAATTAACTATTACCATGTATTGGACATTAGAACTAGCATCTTACTTAAGTGATGCGCCTTGGCCAGCGACCAAAGATGAATTAATAGATTACGCCATAAGAACTGGTGCACCATTAGAAGTTGTAGAAAATTTACAATCTATGGAAGAAGAAGGTGGAGAAATCTACGAGTCTATTGAGGAGATATGGCCTGACTATCCTACAGAAGAAGATTACCTCTGGAATGAGGATGAATATTAAATAAAGAATTACACAAAAAAGTCTCCTTGGAGGCTTTTTTTTTATGTAATTTTGGCAGACGCAGTTGGCTATTTTATGCTTTTTTAAAACTGGAATACCTTTTGCGTAACAAATTACATTCCGCATTTTATACGGAACATTAATCTAAATAGTTGAATGTGTTTACTTTGTAAACCACAGACTTTATAAATTATAATACATATGAGTTTCATTAATTCCGTGCTAAAGGCCTTTGTTGGTGATAAAGCCAAAAAAGACGTTAAGCAATTACAGCCAATAGTTGATAAAATTAAAGCCTTTGAACAAAGTTTAGAAGCTATTAGTCTAGATGAGCTAAGGGCAAAAACAGTAGAGTTTAAAGAAAAATTAAAGGCAGACACAAAAGAGTTAAATGAACAAATAGAAGCTCTTAAAATTGAAGTAGAGTCTTCTACAGATATAGATAAGAACGAAGATCTTTACTCAGAAATAGATCGTTTACAAGAAGAAGTATATAAAACGTTAGAAAAATCACTTTCAGATCTTTTACCAGAAGCTTTTGCTGTTGTTAAAGAAACTGCTAAACGTTTTACAAATAACACTACACTTACAGTTACTGCTACAGAATATGACAGGCAGTTGTCTGGTATTAAAGACTATGTTAGCTTAGAAGGTGACAAAGCCGTATGGCAAAATTCTTGGGATGCTGCAGGTAAGCAAGTAACTTGGGATATGGTACATTATGATGTACAGCTAATTGGTGGTATTGCACTACACCAAGGTAAAATTGCAGAAATGCAAACTGGTGAGGGTAAAACCTTAGTTGCTACATTACCAGTATACCTAAATGCACTTACTGGTAATGGCGTACACCTTGTAACCGTTAACGATTATCTGGCAAAAAGAGATAGCGCGTGGATGGCACCAATATTTCAGTTTCACGGATTTACTATAGATTGTATAGATTATCACCAACCTAATTCTGATGCCCGTAGAACTGCATACAACGCAGACATAACCTATGGTACAAATAATGAATTTGGTTTTGATTATTTGCGTGATAATATGGCTCATAAACCAACAGACCTAGTACAGCGTCCGCATAATTTTGCTATTGTAGATGAAGTAGATTCTGTGTTGGTTGATGATGCACGTACACCATTAATTATTTCTGGTCCTGTACCCGAAGGAGACAGACACGAGTTTAACGAGTTAAAACCAAAAGTTGCAGACATTGTACAATTACAAAAACAATACTTAACTGGTGTTTTAGCAGAAGCTAAAAAATTAATAAAAGAAGGTGACACAAAAGAAGGCGGTTTTTTATTACTGCGTGTATACCGTGGATTACCTAAAAACAAAGCTCTTATTAAGTTTTTAAGTGAAGAAGGTATTAAGCAATTATTACAAAAAACTGAAAACTTTTACATGCAAGACAACAACCGTGAAATGCCTACGGTAGATGAAGAGTTGTTATTTGTAATTGATGAAAAAAACAATCAGATAGAGCTAACAGACAAAGGAATTAAACACATCTCTGGAGATGTAGACAGTAATTTCTTTGTAATGCCAGATATTGGTTATGAAATTGCACAGATAGAAAACCAAAATCTAGATATAGAAAAAGAAGCTGAACTTAAAGAAGAGTTATTTAAAGACTTCTCTATTAAAAGTGAGCGTATACATACAATGAACCAATTACTTAAAGCTTACACTCTTTTTGAAAAAGATGTAGAGTATGTAGTAATGGATAATAAAGTAATGATTGTAGATGAGCAAACTGGTCGTATTATGGACGGTCGTCGTTACTCAGATGGTCTACACCAATCTATAGAAGCTAAAGAGAATGTAAAAATTGAAGCAATGACGCAAACATTTGCTACAGTTACATTACAAAACTACTTTAGAATGTACAACAAGCTTGCAGGTATGACTGGTACAGCCATTACAGAAGCTGGTGAATTTTGGGAAATTTACAAGTTAGATGTTATGGAAATACCAACTAACAGACCAATTGCTCGTGACGATAGAAACGATTTAATTTACAAAACAAAAAGAGAAAAATACAATGCCATTATAGAGGAAGTTACACAACTATCTAACTCTGGCAGACCGGTACTTATTGGTACAACTTCTGTAGAAATATCAGAATTGTTATCTAGAATGTTAACCATACGTAAAGTACCACACAATGTACTTAACGCTAAGTTACATAAGAAAGAAGCAGATGTAGTTGCACAAGCAGGTAATGCTGGTATTGTAACTATTGCAACCAATATGGCAGGTCGTGGTACCGATATTAAATTATCTACAGACGTTAAAAATGCTGGTGGTTTGGCAATTATTGGTACAGAGCGTCACGATTCTAGACGTGTAGATAGACAGTTACGTGGTAGAGCTGGTCGTCAAGGAGATCCAGGAAGTTCTCAATTTTATGTTTCTTTAGAAGATAACCTTATGCGTTTATTTGGTTCGGATAGAGTTGCTAAAATGATGGATAAAATGGGCTTAGAAGAAGGCGAAGTTATTCAGCACTCAATGATGACAAAATCTATAGAACGTGCACAGAAAAAAGTTGAAGAAAACAACTTTGGAGTACGTAAACGTTTATTAGAGTATGATGATGTTATGAATGCCCAAAGAGAGGTAATTTACAAAAGAAGACGTCATGCATTACAAGGAGAGCGTTTAAAATTAGATATTGCTAATATGATTTATGATACCTGCGAGTCTATTGCAGAAGGTAATAAAGCTGCTAGCGATTATAAAAACTTTGAGTTTGAATTAATTAAGTATTTCTCTGTTACAGCTCCTATTACTGAAGATGAGTTTGCAAAAATGTCTACTCAAGATATTGCTAGCAAAACTTATAAAGTAGTATACGAGCATTACCAAAATAAAATGGAGCGTAACGCCGCTACAGTATTTCCGGTAATTAAGAACGTATATGAAGATGCTGCTAATAATTTTGAACGTATAGAAGTTACTTTTACAGACGGTATTAAAGCACTTAAAATAGTTACCAACCTTAAAGAGGCTTACGAAAGTAACGGTAAACAATTGGTTAACGATTTTGAAAAGAACATTACACTTGCCATTGTAGATGATGCTTGGAAAACCCATTTACGTAAAATGGATGAGCTAAAACAATCTGTACAATTAGCTGTTCATGAACAAAAAGATCCGCTATTAATTTACAAGTTTGAAGCTTTTGAACTTTTTAAGTCTATGGTAGATACAGTAAATAAAGATGTAGTATCATTCTTGTTTAAAGCAGAGTTACCAACTGGTGACACATCAGACATACAGGAAGCAAGAACCGTAAGAAGGCCACAAGCAAACTTACAAACTACAAAAGAAGAAATACCTAACAGTGATGAGTTAGCTGCACAAAACAGAGCTGCAAGTCAAACACAAGGTAATAGACCACAAGTAACAGAAACAATTACTAGAGAAAGACCAAAAATTGGTAGAAATGACAGAGTTACAATTAAAAATGTGATGAATGGCGAATCTAAAGTTGTTAAGTTTAAACAAGCAGAGCCTTTATTAGCAAGAGGTGAATGGGTACTGGTTGAAGAATAAACCAGTACTATTAAACATAAAAAAAGCAGCTCTTTTAAGAGCTGCTTTTTTATTTATACGCAGTTATAACTGCAATTGTTGTTAGTTACTTTTTTATGCTTTTGTTACGTACAGGAACTTTAATTGCACGCACTTTTGGTTTATTATTAAATAACAAACCAATTGTAATAGCTGCTATTGTAATTAAAGTTATATATATCATAATTAAACTAATTTTGCTTTATTTGCTTTTGTCTCAAAAGATAACGCTTTAATAATATTTGCATTTTTAATTAAATACAAACGTGCAACGCTATTCTGTTTTGTATTATTTAAAACTGTAGACCCTTTTACAATTGAAGCTATTTTCTCTACTTCAACTTTTTTTATAGGCAACTTTTTAGTTTTTTGTGCTTGTACAGATAAACCAACACATAAAATTAAAGATAAGGTAACTAAAGTTTTCATAAATAGGTTTTTGTTTCCTATAAAATTACAACGCTTATCATTCCAAGTTTTTTCATACTCGTTTAAAAACACTTTTTTATCGTTGACTTGCAATAACTTAGATGAACTACCTATTAAAAAATAATAGTATTTACCTTTATAAGCACTTTATCTTAAAAAATATGCACTTTAACGATTTAATAAAGACTAAAACACTATTTAACAATCAGTTATAAATTACTTTACATTAAGCAATTTTAGACTTGCTACGCTTTGTAGAAAAAGATAATGCTTTTTTAACTTTAGAGTTTTTAAACTTATACAAACGTGCAACTTTAGTTTCTTGTTGTACAGCTTCTTTCTTTACTACTGCAGCTTTTATCTCTGTAGTTTCCATTTTTAAAACAGGAGTAACTTTAGCTTCTTGTGCCTGTGCTGTAACGCCTACTGTAATAATGAATAATAAAGTGATAATTGCTTTCATAGTAACTTTGTTTGTTGATGTAAAATTACTACCAACTTAAAGTTACAGAAATCTAAATCGCTTAAACACCCTTATTTTTAGGTGTTTGACAAAATTTATGATAAAGTGTAAAAAATCTTCGATGACTGAAATTAAGCTAAAATCAGCTAATCGAAATTAAGTGTATTACAACTGATATTGTGCAGAAAGAAAAAAATAAATAAGGAGATATAAAAACAAAAATATAGTCTACGCTTATTACGCCACTTTAGTCTTAGCCTTTTTAATAACAAAAGTTAATGCTTTTTTAATTTTAGAGTTTTTAAACTTGTATAAACGTGCAACCTCAACTTTTTCTTTAACAACGTCTTTTTTAATTTCTGTAATTTTAGCTTCTGTAGTTTCTATATTTAAAACAGCTGTAGTTTTAGCTTCTTGTGCTTGTGCAGTTAATCCTAATGTAATAACGAATAATAAAGTGATAATAGCTTTCATAATATTTTTGTTTTGTTTTACAAAGCTACTTACCACATACACCCAAAATTAACATTTGCAGATGAGTATCTCTTAACTATAGACGAGTGGTAATAAAGTAAATACTGGTAACGTTCACCGTAAATCCTATAAATACACCGTAAAACCAATTAACGGTATTTTATGCATTTTATCGATAAACACACTATATATCAACCTAAAAAAATAAATGAATAATAAAAACTAAGAGTAACGTAATTGAATTAAGCAATTTTAGACTTTCCACGTTTTGTAGAAAAAGATAATGCTTTTTTAATTTTAGAGTTTTTAAACTTATATAAACGTGCAACTTTAGTTTCTTGTTGTACAGCTTCTTTTTTCACTACTGTAGCTTTTACCTCTGTAGTTTCCATTTTTAAAACAGGAGTAACTTTAGCTTCTTGTGCCTGTGCTGTAACGCCTACTGTAATAATGAATAATAAAGTGATAATTGCTTTCATAGTAACTTAGTTTTGATACTGTAAAATTACTATCAAGCTAAGGGCTACTAAATCTAAATCGCTTAAACACCCTTATTTTTAGGTGTTTGACAAAATTTATGATAAAGTGTAAAAAATCTTCGATGACTGAAATTAAGCTAAAATCCTCTAATCGAAATTAAGTGCACTTAATCTTAAATAAAGACATTTATATTTTTAACAGCAAGTTTGGATTAGGACAATTTTGCGCATAATAAGCTAAATCTTTTTTGGTACAAACTCCTGGATAATCTCCCTTAAAGTCTTTTATATCCATTATAAGCTGAAAATGTAAATGTGGTGCATAACCTACATTGACCTCAGCAGTACCTAAAGTTGCCAAAACAGTACCCTGTACAATCTCTTTACCAACATATATATTGTTTAATGAAGAAACAGACAAGTGTCCGTATAAAGTAAAAAATGTTTGTTCATATATTGTGTGTTCTAATATTATTGTAGGTCCGTAATCTCCAAATACATTATTATTTTTAAAACTATGCACTACTCCACTTACAGGCACTATAACTTCTGCACCAGCATCTGCCCAAAAATCTACACCCAAATGTATATTACGTACATCACTACTTTGTTTAGTAAAGTTTTCATTATTAGCATATAGATTTCTTTTTTCTAAATACCCACCAAAAGCAACTGTTCCATTTTTAAGTTCTAATTGCTGCTTAATATACGCTTCACATTCATTTGCCCTGGTAATATCTACCTTATCTAACTCTTTATTACCGGTAGATAAGTCCACAGAAATATAACTGTCTTTTAAATTAGTGGTATTTATAATAGAAGTAAAACCTGTAGTTACAGATTGCAAAAAATTTGCTGTATTTTGCATAAATAAAATGTTAATGTATTTTTAAAATAGATGTACCCTTGTAAGTATATTTAAAAGTAGCGCACTAATTTATTAAAAAGAAAATTTATGAGAATAGTTAAAGTTGCATTATTACTAAGCACTATATTAATATCTACAAGTTGTTCATCTAAAAACAATACAAAAAAAGAAACTAGTACAGAAGCCAAAGCAGAGACTAAAACAGTTATTCAGGATTTAAGCTCTTATGAAACTGCCTATTTTGCAAGTGGTTGCTTTTGGTGTGTAGAAGCTGTTTTTGAGAGTGTTAAAGGTGTTAAGGAAGTAATATCTGGCTATGCAGGAGGTAAAGAAAAAAATCCTACTTACGAGCAAGTAGGTAGTGGTAATAGCACACACGCAGAAGCTGTTGTTGTTTACTACAACCCAAAACAAGTTAGTTATGCTACCTTAGTTAAAGTTTTTTTTGGATCTCAAGACCCAACAACATTAAACCGCCAAGGACCAGATAAAGGCACACAATATAGATCTATTGCTTTTTACAAAAACAAGCAAGAACAAAAAATTATAACAGACTATGTAGCTAAGCTTACTAAAGAAAAAGTATTTAGCTCTAAAATTGTAACAGAAATAACTCCATTTACAACTTTTTACAAGGCAGAAGGCTACCACCAAGATTACGAAAAAAAACATCCTAACAACCCGTACATTAAAAATGTATCTATACCTAGGCTAAATAGGTTTAAAAGTAAATTTCCAGAGTTATTAAAAAAAGATTCTCATTAAAGATTGGCTTCATTTTAAAACAACATCACTGTAAGATGCATTTATATTAACAGATTTATTTGTGTTATTAGATGCATTAAATCCTTTGTGTACTATTATATTCTGATTTACAGACTTATTTACTGATAAACCTACAGGCAAAGCTACTTTAGATGACTTGCCCTTTACATATATTGAATAAGATGATTTTGGTAAGGATGCATTTAAATTACCATTAGTTATGGTTACATCTAGATCCTCAAAACTTGAAGAAACTGAGTTTATTTCTACATCACCAAAATCGTTTGTAATAAAAGCTGACTTTAACAACTCATTAATTGTAATGTTTGATGAAACAGCACTTAAAGTAAGCTCATTAACTGTTTTTAAATCTATAGCTTTAGCATAACTAGTTTTTAGTTGTCCTACGTTCCAATTACTAACATATACAGGAGAATAAGACGCATTTACATACGTCTTATCTCCATTTATTGTTGTAGCTAGCAAACTTGCATAAGACAAGTTTGCGTTTATATTTGTAGTATTCTCAGCTAGTTTTACTTTACCGTGGCGTACATCCATTTTTATGGTTGCAGATTTAGGCATTTTAATCTTAATAGTTTTTTTAACTTTTAAGCTTTTAGTATCACCACCTTTAGAAATGTAAAATGTATTTGGACTAGTATAAAACTCATTGGAGTCCATATAAAATACATCTCCGTTTTGCTGTGCTTTTAAAACTTTAGCTTTTACCTTTTCTGCTATTAGCTTATGTTTTTCAGCAATCTCCTTATGCTTCTCTCTTATAATTTTTGCTTGTTTCTGAGTAATCTCTGCCTTTTTTTTAACTTCTGCTACCCATTTTTTTATTTCAGCTTCGTTTTTAGCTCCCATATCTTTTTGAAACTCTTTTTGCCACTTTTGTATATACTCTTTACCTCCTTTTTGATATTCTTCATAATCAAAGTCTGCAAATTTTACGTCTTTTAAATCAAAATCTAGAACTATAGAGTCCATCCTAATAGTATCCATATCAAAAGATACTCTAGCAGGAAAATTAGAGGTATTAAAATGTACTGGATATGCATTTGCAAAGCTGGTTGTTTTACTAAAAAATTTGTTACCTCCGGTAGATACAGTTACTTTACTAGAGTTTCCTAGGATATCCATTTTATTACGAATAAAATACTTTTCTGCTTCATCTGTAGTCATTCCTTCAACCTCTATTGTAGCTTCTATTTGTATTACGTTCTTGTTCCAGGTATCAAACTCAATATCTGCATTGTTGGTATCTAAATCTAAAACGGCGTTTTTATCTACATTAAAAACTTCTTTAATTTTTTTTGTTTGTTTTTGAGCGTACAAACCTACATTTACCAACAGTGCTAAAACTGCTATACTCTTATACATTAATTGTTTCATTTTGGGTGCTTTTTAATTCGTTTAACTTTTTTCTTAGTTTTTGTAGCAACTGCAAACGCAATTGCAAATTGTTAATTAAAGCAGAAATTAATTGATCATTAGGCCCAATGGTGTTTAACTCTGTATTAAGTTCTTGGTATTCTTTATGCAACTCCGCTAAGCGCTCCATATAACTATCTACCAATGTTTTATTATCGTTAGACACTTGCAACTGTGCCAACTCTAAATTTATATTTACTTTATAATAATCTTCTATTTTTTTTAAGTCAGGAGATAATGCCCCTAGGGTTATCCCATCTTTGCTTTTGGTTACCTTTTCTGCATCTACAATAGTTGGTTGCACAGGAGTGTTCTTGGTTTTTGCAACATAAATAAGCAAAGATATACTTAGCATTAATAGTACACTAGCAGCTACTTTATACCTAAATTTTGCAGTATATTTTGGTGTAGCAGGCATAGTTTGGTTAAGTTTATCTTCAAACCTAGCCATATGCCCATCTTTTAAGTTGTGCTTTTGCTTTGCTCTTTCTTTCTTAAATATTTCTCTAAGATCCTGTCCCATATCTTTTCTCTTTTAAAAGTTCTTTTAACAAGCCTTTACCTCTTAACAAGCGTGTTCTACAGGCAGACTCTGTAATATCTAATATTCCAGATGTTTCTGAGTGGTCATATCCTTCAATTAAATATAATTGTACCACACATTGGTATTTGCTTGGTAGCTGAGCTATTGCAAACTTTATTTGCTGCAGAGTTACCGTATCTTCTACCAACCAATCATCATCTTCTACCACTCTTAAATTAGTTTCTGTTAAGGCTACATATTTATCTTTTTTAACTTTTATAAAATCTAAACATTTGTGTACTACAATTTTTTTAAGCCAAGCACCAAAGGTTACTTCTCCTCTATACTGGTGTATTTTTTCAAAAGCATTAATAAATGCCTCTTGCACTACATCTTCTGCATCGTCTTCATTTTTTAAAAAACGCATAGCCACACAATACATACCATTACAGTATTGCTTATAAAGCTGCATTTGTGCTTTACGGTTATTTGTTTTGCATTTTTTAATAATATCAGCAGTAGACATTAATTTTTTCTTGTATTAGGTTTAGTTTGTTATTTAAAAGACGATACAAAATTACTGATGTTGCAAAAACATAAATTATTTTTGTTTTTTTTGTAGCAATCCCTATTAAATTAAAGCAATTTTACACTTTATATAATATACTGGTTAAAGTACAAATTAAGCAGTTCTTAATTAAGCAAGATTTAGTAACTTAGAGAAAAACCTAAAAAAACAACCACAATATGAAAGTTATACAATGGATGATTGTTACAGTAGTGGTGTTAGGACTACTTACAATTTTTGTTGGGTTACCAATGATGAAAGACCAAACTAAAAAATTTAGTCCGGAAGCTACTGTAACATATAATAAAGACGGTTACAATTTAAACGTAGTTTATTGTAGCCCTTCTAAAAAAGACAGACACATTTTTGGTTCGCTTGTACCGTATAACAAAGTTTGGAGAACTGGCGCTAATGAACCTACTACTTTTAAAACCACTTCTGCTATTAAAGTAGATGGTAAAAACTTACCTGCTGGCACATATTCTATCTGGTCTAAACCAAATAAAGACAGTTGGGATATTATTTTTAATAAAGAAGTTCCAGATTGGGGAGTTACAATTTTAAGCGGTGGAGCAGAAACTACCAGAAATGCAAAACAAGATATTGTAACAGTAACTGTACCTGTAACAAAATTAGATTCGGTTAAAGAAAGATTTACCATTAACTTTGAAGACAAAGAACAACCGTACTTAACTTTAGCTTGGGATAAAACCAAAGTTAACGTACCTATTAGCAAGTAATATTGAACACAAATAAAAATATAAGTAACCAAAGTGCTTCTAAAATTAAAAAATTTAGAAGAGAATTACCCTCTACAGAAAACTTAACCAATGGTATTTTAAGTGGTAATAAAACAGCTTTAAGTAGAGCTATTACACTTATAGAGAGCACCAACAGTACACACACTAAACAAGCTAATGAAATTATAGAGCGTTGTTTACTACACAAAACTAACAGTATTAGAATTGGTATAACTGGTGTACCTGGCGTTGGTAAAAGTACTTTTATAGAACGCTTTGGAAAAAAACTTACTGCCCAAGGTAATAAAGTTGCTGTTTTAGCTGTAGACCCAACAAGTACTGTTACAAAAGGTAGCATTTTGGGTGATAAAACACGAATGGAAGAACTTGTAAAAGACGAAAATGCATTTATTAGACCATCTCCCTCTGGCAGCTCTTTAGGTGGTGTTGCCCGTAAAACAAGAGAAACCATTGTACTTTGTGAAGCTGCCGGCTATAATGTTATTTTAATTGAAACCGTTGGTGTAGGACAAAGTGAAACTGCTGTACATAGTATGGTAGACTTTTTTCTTTTATTAAAATTGGCAGGTGCTGGTGACGAGCTA
This sequence comes from Cellulophaga lytica DSM 7489, assembly GCF_000190595.1. Taxonomy (NCBI): domain Bacteria; kingdom Pseudomonadati; phylum Bacteroidota; class Flavobacteriia; order Flavobacteriales; family Flavobacteriaceae; genus Cellulophaga; species Cellulophaga lytica. Next base: position 49,052 of record NC_015167.1, read on the forward strand.
CAAGGTATTAAGCGTGGTATTATGGAAATGGCAGATGCCATAGTAATTAATAAATCTGACGGAGATAATGTACAACGTGCTAAAAAAGCAAGAGTAGAGTTTACACGTGCTCTGCATTTATTAAAAACACAAGATAATGGCTGGGTACCAAAAGTGCTAGCTTGTTCTGCTCTAGAAGATATTGGTATTACAGATGTTTGGGAAACAATAACAAACTATGTTGCTATTAACACCAAAAACAACTTTTTTATACAAAAAAGACAAGAGCAAAATAAATATTGGCTATTACAAACCATTGAAGACCAATTAAAACAACAGTTTTACAGTAATAAAAGTGTAAAGGCAGAATTACAAGTTGCTATAGATGCTGTTATAAACAATAAAACATCACCTTTTACTGCTGCAGACAAATTATTAAACCTACACAGTAAGTAATACCAACCACTAGTTTGTATATTATGACGCACGAGTTTACTATAATTGTACCTATTTACAATGAAGAAGACAATATTGCTAGATTAGATAAAGAGCTTAACAATTACTTAAATGTTGCTCTAAAAAAAACAACTGTCTTATTTATAAATGATGGCTCTACAGATAATAGTCAAGCATTACTAGAGCAAATATGTGCTAACAACACTCATTTTTCTTTTGTACAGTTTGATAAAAATTACGGTTTAACAGCTGCTATTAAAGCAGGTTTTGATACTGCTACAACAGAACTTGTTGGTTACATTGATGCAGACTTACAAACAAGCCCGTTAGATTTTAATTTACTTTTAGATTATATACCAGAATACGACTTAGTTACTGGTATTAGAACAAACAGGAAAGATTCTGGTTTTAAAAAATTGTCATCTAGCCTAGCCAACAAAATAAGACGTTTTTTTACCAATGATGGTGTAGAAGATACTGGTTGCCCATTAAAAGTTATTAAAACCGCTTACGCTAAAAAAATACCACTTTTTAATGGTTTACATAGATTTTTACCCGCAATGATATTATTACAAAACGGAAAAGTAAAACAAATTCCGGTACAACATTTTCCTAGAATTGCTGGTAAAACAAAATTTGGATTCTGGAACAGGTCTTTGGGCCCATTAGCAGATTGTTTTGCCTATTTATGGATGAAGCATAAATACATTAGTTATAACGTTACAAAAAAAGCAACTAAACATAAAAGTTAAAATCTTACCAAAGTATAACACACCTTTTATTGGCAATTATTACCTTTGATTATTAGCAAAAAATATAAAATGAAAACAATAGATAAAGTAGTTTACGCAGTCTTATTTTTAATATGTAGTATTGGTTTGTATTTTGGACTAACAGACAAAGAATTTTTTGACACATATTATGCACAAGAAGACGGACTTGTAGAATACGGTACTGCATTAATGCTGTTTATTATTAGTTTAATTTGTTTATACAGGTTAATTACAATATCTAAAGGAAAATCTATAACCTGGAAAATAGGAACATTACTTTTTGCTATTTTGTTTTTATTTGGAGCAGGTGAAGAAGTATCATGGGGCCAACGTATTCTTGGTGTAGAATCTAGTGAGTTTTTTATAGAGAATAACGCACAAGGAGAAACCAACTTACACAATATGGTTGTAGGAGAAACCAAAGTAAACAAACTAATATTTAGTCAATTACTTATGGTTGTAATGGTTATGTATTTAATTGTGTCCCCTATTCTTTACAGAAAAAAAGAGTGGTTTAAACAACTGGTAAATACGTTTGCTGTTCCTATGGTAAAATGGCATCATACCATTGCCTTTTTAACTGCAACAGCATTAGTTGTTAGCAACCCAGCTGGTAGAACTTGGGAAGTTTACGAACTAGTTTTTGGTGCTATATTTATTTTAATATTTTTAGCTCCGCTAAATAATTCTATATTTAAAAAAGAAAGTTAATTATAGCTTTAACTTTGCAGCCATTAGCTGCATCAGTTTGTAAAAAACAAAACCTAAAAAACTACCAATTACAATACCTGTAGCAACATCTAATGTATAATGCACACCAATGTATATTCTGCTGTAGGCAACAAATGCTGCCCAAGTAAGTAGCAGTACTTTTATGTATTTAAATTTATCTTTAAGTACATTTCCAAAAAATACTGCAACAGCAAAAGAATTTGCTGCATGTGCAGAAAAGTAGCCGTATTTACCTCCACAAGAACTTTTTACCAAACGTACTAAACCATCTAAGTCTGGGTTATGACAAGGCCTTAAACGCGCAATACCATACTTAAAAAAATTAGCCAATTGGTCTGTAGCTCCTATTAAAATACCTACAGATACTAATATTAAAAATGTTTTTTTTAATCCAACTTGCTTGTACGTAAAAAATAACAACACAGCATACAATGGTATAGAGCTTTTTTTATTGGTAACAAACATCCAAAAACCATCCCAAGTGCTAGTTCCTAAATTATTTAGGTATAAAAAAAAATTAGTATCGTATTGTATTAATTCTTCAAGCATAATTGTAATTTATTCTTCGTAACGAGAAATTTCTCTATCATAAAAAGCAGTAGCTTCAGCAATTAACTTTTCTGCTTCTTCAGTTAATTCTGCTTCATCTTCTTTTGTGAAATCTTCTAACCACTCTACCTCATCATCTTCTAAATTAATTATAAACCTAGGGTAATCTGTATGTATTATAAATATAGCTGTTGGGTAATCAGTGTTATCGCCCAATAAAAACTTTGGAAAATCCATAATTATTCTTCTGTATTAAGTATTAATTTTTTTGTTAGTATGTTAAATCTAATGTACAATAAAAAAGCAGATGCAGTTAAGCCAGCCAATAAGCCAATCCAAATTCCTGTACTTTTTAAAGGAGTATATAGACCTAGATAAAAGCATATAGGAAAACCTATTAACCAATAGGCTATAAATGTAATTAGTGTTGGTATAGCAACATCTTGCAAACCACGTAAAGCACCAAGCACTACAACCTGCAGTCCGTCTGAAATTTGAAAAAAGGCTGCAACTAATAGTAATTGAGCTGCTATTAAAATAACCTCTGTATTATCTACAATGTTTGCTGTATCATTAACATCTAAATACACTGTTGGCAACCAATGTCTAAAAATTAAGAATAAAGTTGCAAAAACAACTTCTAATAAAAATGTAAGCAAAAATATAGATTGTGCCATTCTGCGCAAATCTTTAAAATTACCTAAACCTTTTTGGTTACCTACACGTACCATTGCAGCTACTCCTAGTCCCATACCAACCATAAACGTCATACTAGACAGGTTTAATGCTATTTGGTTTGCTGCCTGTGGATTTTTACCAAGTACACCACTTATCCATATAGCTGCTGTAAATATGGCAACTTCAAAAAACATTTGCAATGCAGAAGGAAAACCAATTTTCATAATTTTGTTTAGTATTTGGTTTTCTATTTTTTTAAAATTGAAACCCGTAACGTATTTATGAAACTTTTTAGTTTGTTTTAGCATTACCCATATTAAAACAACCATAGAAATTCTAGATACCAATGTACCAATGGCTGCTCCTATAATACCTAGTTCAGGAAAACCAAAGTTTCCAAAAATTAGTAAGTAGTTTAATAGTATGTTTATAGCATTACCAATTAAAGTAACATACATAGGGTATTTTGTTTGCGATAAGCCATCTGAAAATTGTTTAAACGCTTGAAAAATCACTAATGGCACTAATGAAAAAGCTACCAAATCTAAATAAGGAATAGCGAGTTCTACAACCTCTGGCGGTTGTTTCATTAAATACATTAATGGTTTACCTAAAAGTATAACTCCAAATAAAAACAGGCCTAAAACGGTACATAGCAACAGTCCGTGTTTTAGTGCGTTTTTAGCATCCTTTACATTATTAGCGCCATCTGCCTCTGCTACCAATGGTGTTATTGCTGTAGAGAAACCAATTCCTAAAGACATTGCAATAAATACAAAACTATTACCTAAAGATACAGCTGCTAACTCTGCTGTACCTAGTTGCCCAACCATAATATTATCTGCAAAACCAACAAATGTGTGCCCCAATAAGCCTAATATAACTGGGAATGCTAGCTTTAAGTTGTATTTAAATTCTTTTGTGTATTGTTTCAATTTTTGAATGCTTTAAAAAATGAAATTAAAATAATTATAGGTCTTACTGCAGTATTAGTTTTCTTTTTTTGCTTGGTTCCAGAAAACATCCATTTCTGCAAGTGTCATATCTTGCAAAGATTTACCCATTTCTTTTGCCTTAGTTTCTAAATACTGAAACCTTTTGATGAACTTTTTGTTTGTACGTTCTAGCGCATCTTCTGGATTAACCTTTAAAAAGCGTGCGTAATTAATCATAGAAAACAAAACATCCCCAAATTCTGCTTCTATTTTGTCTTGGTTAGCATCATTTACTTCTTCTTGCAACTCTGCTAGTTCTTCCTGCACTTTTTCAAATACCTGTTGTGGCTCTTCCCAATCAAATCCTACACCGGCAACTTTATCTTGTATTCTACTTGCTTTTACTAATGCAGGCAAACTTTTAGGAACACCCTCTAAAACACTTTTTTTTCCTTCTTTTAGTTTTAGTTTTTCCCAGTTACGCTTAACCTCTTCTTCATCTTCTACCTTAACATCTCCATAAATATGAGGATGACGATGTATTAGTTTGTCACAAATTTCATTTGCAACATCAGCTATATCAAAATCATTAGTTTCACTACCAATTTTAGCATAAAAAACGATATGTAAAAGTAAATCTCCTAATTCTTTTTTAACTTCTTCTAAATTATTGTCTAAAATAGCATCACCTAACTCATAGGTTTCTTCTATGGTTAAGTGGCGTAAGGTTTGTAAGGTTTGCTTTTTATCCCAAGGGCATTGCTCTCGCAATTCTTCCATTATGGTAAGCAATCTATCTATAGCTTTTAATTGTGTACTTCTAGAATTCATCCTAAAAAAAGTTTTGGTAAAAGTACAAAGACTATCGTTTTAAAAAGCACAAAAAACAAGAGTAATTTGCTTTAAATAACAAAAAGCAACACCGGCTTATTCTTTTGCTTTTTCTTGTAATAACTGTAAATACATTTGCTCTACTTTGGTACGTGCCCAAGGTGTTCTGCGTAAAAAATGAAGACTAGATTTTACTGTTGGCCTATGGGTAAAACAGCGTATATTAACTGTATTACCCATATATTCCCAGCCATAAAAGTCTACCAGCTCATCTATAATAGTTGCTAGTTTTACACCGTGTAAAGGATCATTAGACTTTTGCATTATTATTAATTGCGTTTATTGTTAGACCTGCGGTCATTATTACGTTTAGGTCTACGGTTATTGCTAGTATTGTTTTTAGATGCTCCGCCTTTAGGCTTGCTGCTAGAACTTCTAGAACGATTATTACGTTGTCCTTGTTTAATTGGTTTTGTAGATGCATTAGGATCTGGCTCAAAACCTTCTACAATTTCTACAGGAATTTGCATTCCTATTAATTTTTGAATATCTTTTAAATATGTGGTTTCATCTGCACTAACTAAAGATACTGCCTCACCACTTGCACCTGCCCTACCTGTTCTACCTATACGGTGTACATAGTCCTCAGATATATTTGGAATTTCATAATTAATTACGTGTGGTAGTAAAGGAATATCTAAACCACGTGCAGCAATATCTGTAGCTACTAACACACGTAGTGTTCCTTTTTTAAATCCGTCTAATGCTTTTGTACGTGCACCCTGACTTTTGTTACCGTGTATAGCCGCTGCAGAAATACCTTTTGAGCTCATTTTTTTACACAAGTTATTTGCTCCGTGTTTTGTTCTTGTAAACACTAATACTTGTTGCCAATTGCCGTCTGATATTAACTTAATAATTAAGCCCGTTTTTTTACCTTTGGCTACTCTGTAAACTTTTTGCTTAATTACCTCTACAGCTGTATTTTCTGGTGTAGCTTCAACCTGTATAGGGTTATTTAAAATACCGTGAGCTAGCTTTTTAATGTCTTTAGAAAAAGTTGCTGAAAACATTAAATTTTGTCTTTTTGCTGGTATTAACTTCATTACGCGTTCTATATCACGCAAAAAACCCATATCTAACATACGGTCTGCTTCATCCAACACAAAAATTTCTACTTTATCTAATGATAAAAATCGTTGGTTATGAAGATCTAGTAAACGCCCAGGTGTTGCCACCAAAACATCCATTCCTCTTTTTAAATTTGCTATTTGTGGTTTTTGGTTTACTCCACCAAAAATTACCGCGGAGCGTAAATCTAAAAACTCGCTATATTCTTTTACGTTAGCAAATATTTGCGCTGCTAATTCTCTTGTTGGCGTTAATATTAAAGCGCGTACTGGCCTATGTCTTAACGCTTTTTGTTCTGATAATAAATGTAATAATGGTAAAGTAAAACCTGCTGTTTTACCTGTGCCTGTTTGTGCAGATGCCAAAACATCTTTACCTTCTAAAACAGGCGGTATTGCTTTTTCTTGTATTGGAGACGGAGTTGTATACCCCTTTTTGTCTATTGCTTTTAATAGATTATTAGATAAACCTAAGTTTTTAAATGTCATAAATTAGTATTGATGAACCATAACTTTTTATTAAAGTCTGTTCTTAAAATTAAATGCAAAAGTAATGCTATTTTTATGGTTAATACTTTCTTTTAGAAAATGTTAAGAACCAAACTGTAATTAATTAATAAAGAGCTTGTTATTAATTCACTTTTTACACTACTAAAAACATTGCAGAGTTTATATAAATACGTGTATCGGGTATTGTATGTTACCTGTCGAAAAATACACATATAACACAAACAAAGAAGTTATATTAACATTATATTTGAAAATATGAGAATTTTACTATCCTTATTTTTACTTACTTCAATTTTTGGCTTTAGCCAAACAACACATCGTTTTTACAATGAAGTACAAATGCTTCAAAAAAAATACAATAACAAACGTAACAGTAAACAACCAAGTATTGTTTTTACTGGTAGCTCTAGTATTAAATATTGGAAAACTATACAAGAAGATTTTCCGGATAAAAATATTATTAACACTGGTTTTGGTGGCTCTACAACAGAAGATTTACTATTATTTACAGACGATTTAATATTGGCCTACAACCCTAAACAAGTTTTTATTTATGAAGGTGATAATGATATTGCTGGTAATAGAAAATGTGGCTTAATACTATCACAATTAACACAAATAATTAATAAAATAAAAAGTGCAAACACAACTACACAAATTGTACTAATTTCTGTAAAACCAAGTATTGCAAGGTGGCACTTAAAAAGAAATTACAAAAAGTTAAACCGAAAATATAAAAGAATAGCTAAAAAAGACCCAAATATTAGTTATGTAGATATCTGGAAACCTATGCTTAATGGTAACAAGGTAAAGGCAGATATTTTTACAGCAGATAACCTACATATGAATGCCAAAGGCTACCAAATTTGGCAAAATGTAATTACAAACTATATTAACTAACCAATTTAAATGAAAAATTCTATCTTATTTAGAACACTATTAACCCTTATTGGCATTTTTTTAATAGTTGCTTGCCAAGAAAAAAGAGTAATTATTAACTACCCAACTACAGATTTATCTGCAGAAAATATGGTTCCCTTGCCATTAAAAATAACTCCCACCAATAGTGCATTTGGTTTAGACAAAAACACTGCAATTTATACCTCTAATGACTCTGGTTTTGAGCAAGTAGGTTCTTTTTTATCTAACAAAATTAGCACTAAAATTAATTTAGAAGTTCCTGTAAATACTGTTAATAATATTGAAAAAGCTAAAATTATATACATAAATAAAACAGATAGTTTGGAACTTAAAAGTAAGGAAGCTTACCAAATGTATATTACGCAAGATTCTATTATTATAAATGCTAAAACAGCTGCTGGTGCATTTAGAGGCATACAAACATTAAGACAAATTATACCAGAAGAAAGTAATGATACGCTTACTACCCATAAAATGTGGCTTGTACCTAGCGGAAAAATACTAGATCAACCTAATTACGAGTACAGAGGTGCTATGTTAGATGTAGCCAGACATTTTTTTAGTGTTGGTGACGTAAAAAAATACCTAGATGTATTAGCATATTATAAATTTAATGCCCTGCACTTACACTTAACTGATGACCAAGGTTGGAGAATAGAAATTAAATCTTGGCCAAAACTAACAGAAATTGGAGCTAGCACAGAAGTTGGCGGTGGCCCTGGAGGGTTTTATACCCAAGAAGATTTTAAAGAAATTGTACGTTATGCAACCGAAAGGCATATTACAATTGTACCAGAGATAGATATGCCCGGACATACTAATGCTGCAACAGTTGCATATCCGCAATTAAACGGAAACGGAAAAACGCCTAAAGTTTATACCGGTATGCGTGTAGGCTTTAGCACTTTTGATACAAATAAAGATATTGTTTATGCCTTTGTAGATGATGTTGTAAGAGAAATTTCTGCCATTTCTCCTGGCCTTTATTTTCATTTAGGAGGAGATGAAAGCCACGTTACAAAAAAGAAGGATTTTAAAAAATTTATTTTAAAAGTATCTAAAATTGTAGAAAGTCACGGAAAAACTCCAATTGGTTGGGATGAAATTGCTACTACAGATATAAGTAGCAATGCTGTTGCTCAATTTTGGAGAAGCGAAAAAAATGCAAACTTAGCGCTAGATAAGGGTATGAAGATTATTTTGTCTCCCGCTAAAAAAGCTTATTTAGATATGAAATATGATACCTTGTCTAAACACGGTTTAACTTGGGCAACTTATATACCTGTAGATTCTGCTTATATCTGGACACCAGAAACCTTTGTAAAAAACTTACCTAAAGCACAGGTATTAGGTATAGAAGCTCCTTTATGGTCCGAGACTATAAGCAATATTGAAGAGCTAGAATATTTAGCTTTTCCTAGAATTATTGGCTACTCTGAGCTTAACTGGACCATAAAAGAAAACAGAAATTGGGAAAATTATAAAAATAGATTAGCTAACCAAGCACCTTATTTAGACCGTATGAATGTTAAATACTACCCAACTAAACTTATAGACTGGAAAAAAAGCAAACACACATATAAATACATTGAAAAAGATTAAAGGTTTTTTAATTTACAATAACACAAGAATGTAAGAGTTATATTACTTGTATATAACATGAAAAAATTACAAAAACTCTTATGCAAAACATTCAATTTCCTGTTAAGTTTCAATTTAAAATATCTTCATTTTCTAATGATTTTACAGCTACAGATGCTACTGGTAAAACAATAGCTTATGTAAAACAAAAGATGTTTAAGTTTAAAGAAGAAATTAAAATTTATAGTAACGAGTCTAAAACAAAAGTTAATTACAGTATTAAAGCTGATAAGTGGTTAGATTTTTCTGCTGCATATGCCTTTAAAGACGAAAACGGCAAAGAATTTGGTAAAGTTGCTCGTAAAGGTTGGAGGTCTATATGGAAAGCACATTATGATATTATTGATGAAAACCAAAAACAACAATACAATATATCTGAAGAAAACCCTTGGGTTAAAGTATTTGACTCTGTACTAGGAGAGATTCCGATATTAGGTATGTTTACAGGTTATTTATTTAACCCTTCTTATATGGTTAAGGATAACCAAGGAAAACCAATTATTAAATTAAAAAAGTCTGCTTCATTTTTTGGCAGAAATTTTGAATTAAGCAAACAAGGAGAAATGGATAGTGATGATGATGACCGTATAATGCTTGGCTTAATGATGATGATTTTATTAGAACGAAGAAGAGGATAACACAAATAAAAGCCTTGCTAGCAAGGCTTTTATTATTTTAAGCACTGCCTTAAAGACATTAGTATTTTTTGGAGCTTATCATAATTTAATGGTTTTTCTAAATAGCTTATTACATCTAAAAATGTTTTAGCTTTTTCTTTATCAGATGGCCTACCAGAAGATGTAACAATTACAATTGGCACACCCATACAAATGCAATTTTGTTCTTTGCTCTCCATAAATTCAAACCCATCCATAATAGGCATATTAAGATCTAAAACAATTAAGTCTGGCTTATTATCTTTTAAATAATCAATAGCTTCTTTACCATTTTCTACAGCTGTTATATTACTATATCCTAAGTTGTTTAATTTACTAGTAGTTATAAAGTTAGTTACTACATCATCTTCAATTAGCAAAATTTTACATAAGTTGGTTGTTTTATTCTCCATTAAAAATATATTTTAAATTGTGTTCCTTTATTTTCTTCGCTTACAACTTCTATTTGGCCTCCATTACCCACAATAATTGAGTGTATAATATATAGTCCAACGCCCAAGCCTTCTACGTGTGTGTGCATTCTTTTAAATAAGCCAAATACTTTACTTTTTCCGTTACTAGTATCAAAACCCAAACCGTTATCTTTAATTATTAAAACTGGTTTATTGTTTTCTAAATGTGTAGATACGTGTATAATAGGTTTTCTACGAGGATGCTTATATTTTATAGCGTTAGATATTAAGTTATGCAAAATACTATCAAACTGTACAGGGTTGTAATTAATAGTTGGTAAAGCAGTAAAATCTTCTTTTATTATTGCCCTACTTGTAACTATTTTTTCAGAGTGTATTGCTTTTATTTTTGCTACAACTTCTTTAAAAATTACTTTTTCTTTTTTGTCTTCTAAATTAGATTTTAAGGCAATTACATTGTTTAAAGCCTTTAACTTATCACACATAAGTTTACCAACATATTTTAGCTTATCAAATATTGGTTTTACTTCATCTGTTATAGCATTGCTAGACTCTAACATTCCAAAAAGACTTTGCATATTGGTTAAAGGAGCTCTTAAGTCATGTGCAGCAACATAAGAGAACTCTTCTAGCTCTTTATTTTTAAGTTTTAAATTTTTATTTACAATTTGTAAATTATTCTGTGTTGCTTTTAGCTTATCTATTGTGGTTATTAGGTTAGTAATATCTAGTGTAGTTACACCTAGACCTTCCCCTACTTTAAAAGCTCTAACTATAAAAACAAAAGTTTTATCATCTGTATAAAAAGAAATTTCGTCTAGACTTATTGGCTTTCCTGTTTTTATAACATTTTTATAAGCCTCTAACCTTTCTGTACCTTCTAAATAAGGAAATGCTTCAAGAATAGATTTACCTATAAAATCGCTTTTTTTAATATTTAGGGTAGATATTGCAGCTTCATTCATATCTAAAAACACCATATTTTTATCAAATACTACACTAGGTGTGTGTGCCATATCAAAAAAAGCTCCTTTAATCTCATTGTCTACATTCATAATTTTAGCACTCATACTACTTGTTTTTATTTGGGGTTAAAACTGTAATCTGGTACAAATTTGAAGCTTATTACTTATAAATTAAACTGTTACACTTTAAAAAAACAGTTAGTGTAGACGAATGGTAAAAAACATATGTTAAACAAAAAAGGCAACATACTTTAACGTATGTTGCCTTTTTATATATTAAATGGTCTGTTATTATTCTGCTGCAGACTCTTCAGTTTCTTTGTTTTCTTTAGGTTCAGAAAAATCTGTAATACCATGGTCATGTAACAAATTATACCACTGTATTACTTTTTTAATGTCACTTGCATACACACGGTCTTCATCATAATTAGGCAATACCTCAAAGAAATATTCTTCTAATTTTAATTTATCATCCTTATGCTTAACAGATGTTTTTTCTCCGTTTTCTTTAGTTTGTATTTTACTAAACACCTCTCTTAAAGGAACCTCTTCTTCTAACGTATATATTGCAATTTCTGATAAAACACTAACATTTGTACGCATTAAATATTAATGTTTAATTGATTTTTTGTTCTTTAGAAGAAACTCTTACACCATTGTTATAATTTTCATAATAGGTTTTACCATTTTTATATTTAAAAATTCCTAAACCATGTTTTTTATCATTAAGCCATTGCCCTTTGTAAACATTACCATTTGAGTAAGTATAAAAACCTGTACCCTCTCTTTTTCCACTAGAATTAAATTCCCCCTTATATTTGTCTCCGTTTTTATAGCTGTACTCCCCTAACAAACGCTTTCCATTAATAAAAAATCCTTCATAGTAACTATTACTAGTTAATACATATTTGCCATACCCATTATTACAATTGCCTCTTACACAACCTATTCTTTTTCCACTGTCACTGTAACTATACCTAGAAACAATTTTTCCACTTTGCCATAACCCTCTGTCTACACTTAAATTAGAGTTTATTCTGAATCCATATCCAGAAATTAAATTATTTTTCCATTCTCCAACATATAAGGTATTAATTTCTTGCTTATAAAAATTTCCATACCCGCTACGGTTTCCGTTTTCCCAGTTACCAGAATAATGAATATTACCCCATAAATAATCTCCAAAGCCATGTCTTTTACTATTTTTAAAATATCCCTTATAACTGTCGCCATTGCTATACTTATATATGCCGTACCCACCTTTACAATCTCCATAAATACAACCAGCTTTATACTTTATATTTTGTGAGTTACTATTGGTTAATTTTGGTTTATAGGAGGTTGAATTTATCTTTTCAAAAACTCTAGATAATTTGAATATATTATTATTTATTAACGCGTCTAATTCTGACATACTAGGATTTATAATATATTTTTTTGTTTTATTATCGTAATTATAATCATAAATTAAACTTTTTACATCTGTATTATTTGGCAATTTAAAAACATATAATTTATTGCCTTTTAAAGTAATAAAACGTGTATTCCAGTAGTTAGAACTATTATACTGTTTTGAGTTTACAAATGCTCCTTTGCCGTATAATTTAACCTTAAGTTGCTTACCTACTCGTCCTTTTCTAGAAAAAGTATTTTCTTTTCCATCTACTGTTGGTGCTAACTTAAAATAAAAGTCTTTTGCACCAATAAAGAGTGTGTCTTTTCTAGTTTTTGAACTCACATAGGTTCCATCATAATTTAATGGAAAAAAAGGATAATCTTTCTTGCTTTTTGGGATAGCTTCTTTATACACAACTGTATCACATGAAATAAAGTAAAATAAAGACAGTATTAATACTATTTTTTTCATAAACTATTCTTTTTAAATTACTAATTATAAAATTACTGATTGGAATATTTTTCTAAGGAGTAACTAGTTACAATACCACTATTAGGTTTTTTACAATTTGATGGAAAATCAAAAAAATACATACAATCTGGCACTCCATTTTTAAAAATGATTTTCACCCATCCTTTACCATTATTGCTAAATCCCCTAAACTTATAGTTTGCCCTTAAACTTATAGGTTTGCCTTCACTATTTTTTGATTCGATTCTCAACCCTGAAATACTGCCTTTTGTGTAGCGATTAAAAGCCCATGTTTTTGCTTGGTCTGCAACAAGGTCATCAACTAATTTATTGTAATTTTGTTGCCCTTTTGGACCACCAGAATTTTTTGCAATAGTATATTTACTTTTTTTCTTTAAGCGAATAGGTGTTTTGTTAAGCGCAAACCTTTTTAGGTTTTCTTCAAATTGTATAATGGCTTTACTGTTACACTGATTTAGTATAAAAAACTTTTCCATATCATTAGCTAGCCCTTTTCTTTTATGTAACATATCTATTGAGTTTCCCATTGCATTTGGATCAGTTACCATTTTCAAAAAAATATCTATACCATTCGCTTTATGCATTTCAACAATTTTCATTTTAGCGTTATATATGTCTGGTTTCGCATACAAACCTGTTCCTTGCCATTTATATTTAACACAAACTCTACTTATTACATCTCCATAGGCATTATATCCAATCTCTTCTTGGTCGCATACAATCTCCATTATTTCAACTTTATTAACTAGTAAGTATTTTGAGCATTTTACACCAAATGCTCTTAAATATTGTTCATAAATCATTAGAAATTCATAATCCAATCTTTTTATCTTAATGTTCTCAAAATGCCCTCTGTATATATAATCATAAAACTCAGCAAAATACAACCCATCTGTATTAAGCTCACTATTGTCTACTTTATCATTTGCTTTTTCTGAGGTAAATAAACCTGAATTTGAAAAGGCAAAAAAAGGCATTACAAAGAAGACAATAATCTTTAATTTTATCTTTGATATATTTAAATTTAGTCTCATAATTTTTTATTAATAATTTCAACTTTTTTATATAAAACTATTTTAAGAGTAATGAATAGTAATCCTTAAAAACATTGATAATATTATCACTTTACTTATTTCATTTTAGAGGCATAGGCATACAAATCTTTTCATTTTGAGTTTGCTTGCTTTTTAAACCTATACTTTAACACTTGTGTTACAATAATAAATACTAAAAATATTCAAAGTGAATATCCAATGATGTAATTAAAAAAAAGGAATAATGCTGATGTTTTATGAGCTAAATACAAGTCTTCACCTTTTGCTCCTTTAATATTCACTTTGGATATTTTTTCTATTCGTTCTTGCCTACCTATCAATTCTCTTTTTGCTAAAAAAACTGAATTTGGTATGTTGATTAATAAAATTATTATTAACAAAAATGCTTTTATGAATTAGCTATTTAATACTTTAAAACTAGCGATAAAACCAATTTGTCTAAATCATAATTTGTATTCGGGCATTTAGAATTCTTATTCGGAAAAAATAGATTAGCTTATATATTTATAATTATTTAGCAGTTTACTGCTCAAAAGTATTAAATTTAAGTGCTTTTTTTACCAAAAAAAAATTAAATGAAACCAGTACTCAGAAGCTTAATAATTATAACCTACTTAGTTTTTTGTTGTTTTTCTTCTCTAGCACAAGAAAAAGATTCCATTTTAAACCTTCTTGATGGTTATATTAAAAAAGACACTGTAAGAGGTCAATATTTAATAAAGGCCTCAAACTACTTAACATATAGCAAACCTAAGGTAGCTATAGAATATATTGATGAAGCTATAAAAATTGCAAAAGACAAAAAATGGAAAAAAGGAACAGCATCTGCATTAAACCAAAAAGGCAGCATCTATTACACAATGGCAAACAACTTAAAAGCTCTAGACTTATTTCTTGAGGCTCTAAGTATTTCTGAAAACATTAATGATGAAAAATTAACCATTAATCTTTATAATAATGTAGCTAACATTTATGCTGATATGAAAGATTTTGACAAGGCATTAGCTAACTATAATAACTGCTTAAACATTTCTATTGAACTAAAAGACACTATTAACCAAATAAGAGCATACAATAATATTGGAAATGTTTATAGTGAAACTAACAGAGTAAATACGTCAATAAACTACTTTGATAAAGCATTATTATATGCAAAGCAAGTAAATAATATATTTTTTGTTGCTGCTATTATTAACAACAAGGGGTTAGCCTACAAAAGAAAAAAAGATTATAATAATTCATTAAAACACTATAAAGAAGCGTTACAAATTTCAAGAGAAATTAACAATAAATACATAGAAGCTTCTGCTTTAAATAGTCTTGGCAAGGTCTTGGTATTACAAAATAAATTTAATCAAGCTAAAATATATGCTAAAAATTCATTAGCTGTTTCAAAAAATATTGATGCTGTTGAGTGGCAAGCAGATTCTTGGCTAGTTTTAAATCAAGTTTATGAAAATGATCAGAATCATAAAAAATCGTTATTAGCTTTTAAAAATTATATTAAATTAAGAGATAGCGTAGCAACCGAAGAAAAAAAAGCAGAGTTAACAAAAAAAGATATGCAGTATCAAATTGATAAACAAGATACTCTCTCTAAAGCGGAAATAAAACGTCAATCACTAATTAAAAATTCGGCTATTGGTGCAGGAAGTTCTTTACTACTATTTTCTATTGTTGGTTATTTTTTATACAAACGAAAACGAGATGCTGAGGCACAAAAAAATATTGCTGAATTTAAAACTAAAATAGCCGAAACCGAACTGAAAGCTTTGCGATCTCAAATGAATCCCCATTTTATTTTTAACTCATTAAACTCTATAAGTAACTATTTGGTTAATAATGACATAAAAAAAGCGGATGAATATTTGTTAAAATTTTCTACATTAACACGTTCTATTTTAGAAAACTCTGAAAAAAAATGGATTTCGCTAAAAGATGATTTAGAGTTATTAAAAATGTATATAGACATTGAATCTTTGAGACTAAAAAATAAACTTAACCATATTGTAAGTATTAATAATAATATTGATTTGGAAAACACCTTAATACCTCCATTAATTCTACAACCCTTTATAGAAAATAGTATTTGGCATGGCGTATCTCAAATAGAAGCAGAAGGCATAATTAAAATTGAAATAAACAGTAATAACAAAACACTAATTTGTGCTGTTGAAGATAACGGAATTGGTAGAGAAAAGGCTACAAGAAATTTAAATAAAACAAGCTCAATGGGCATTAAAATTACGAGTCAAAGAATAGATTTAATTAACAAAACAAAAAAGGCAAACGAAACTATAAAGTATACAGATAAAGAAAAAGGCTTAAGAGTTGAAGTAACATTACCACTTAAACTAAAATTTTAAATGATAAAAGCTATAATTGTTGACGATGAAGTGCATTGCTCAGAAAGACTAATATCACTACTATCAAACCATTCTAAAGCAATAAAGATAGTACGTATTTGCCATACACTGGAAGAAGCCAAAAACACTATTAAAAAATTAAATTTTGATTTAGTTTTTTTAGACATTCAACTCAGTGATAAAACAGCCTTTGATTTATTAAAAACTATTAAAAATCTTACATTTCAAATTATTTTTACTACTGCATATGACAAATATGCTATTGAAGCAATTAAGTTTAGTGCATTTGACTATCTTCTAAAACCTATTGATAAAGATGAGTTAAATGAAACATTAAAGAGATTAGATAAAACTCTAGATATAAACAATGCGCATAAATTAAATACATTACTACACAATACTTTAACCGAAGATAAAAAAAAGATAGTTATAACTACAGAAAAAGAAACATACTTTTTAGAGATGTCCAATATATTAAGGTGTGAAGCAGACGGCAGTTATACAAAACTTTACCTAGTAAGCAATGATACTATATACACTTCAAAAACATTAAAGTATTATGATGACTTACTAAATTCATATCATTTTTTTAGAACACATCAGTCTCACCTAATAAATATAAATTTTATAAGCAAGTACATCAAAGGAACTAACGCCTATATAATTATGAATGATGAAAGTGTCGTGCCTGTAGCTAAAAGAAGAAAAGATGATTTCTCTGATAGGATTAATAATCTAAACAAATTTGCTTAATACATAATAAACTACACCTTAGAAACAGTAACATTTTAAAACACCATTATATAGAGTTAGAAAACCACCGTAAACTTTATAGAGAAATTGAATAAAATAGTATATATCCAAAACCAATACATTTTGCCTAATACAGATTTCAGGCTAGTGTCCTAAAAAAGGGGTAACTCCAATGCATAATTAGAGTTAATACTAAATTAGTTTTTAATTATATATGAAAAAAGGGGCAGACTTTAAATAAAAGTCAAACCCTCGTTATTTTTAACTTACACTCTTAACGGGATAGTGTCTAATAAAAAATCACAAAAAAGAAAATCGCCTAAAATTACTTTTTAGACGACCTCTTTACGTTACTTAAGTTTCTGTTATTATTCTGCTGCAGACTCTTCAGTTTCTTTGTTTTCTTTAGGTTCAGAAAAATCTGTAATGCCATGGTCATGTAACAAATTATACCACTGTATTACTTTTTTAATGTCACTTGCATAAACACGGTCTTCATCATAATTAGGCAATACCTCAAAGAAATATTCTTCTAATTTTAATTTATCATCCTTATGCTTAACAGATGTTTTTTCTCCGTTTTCTTTAGTTTGTATTTTACTAAATACCTCTCTTAAAGGAACCTCTTCTTCTAACGTATATATTGCAATTTCTGATAAAACACTAACATTTGTACGCATATTTACCGTACTTCTTTTTCCGTCTAATAAAGACTCAGCTACAAAACCGGTACGTGTTTGTGTTACTAACTTGTGTAATCCTGGCTTACCAGAAATTGATAAAATTTTATCTAAACTCATATTTTACTTTATATCTATTACAAATATTATATTTTTTATAGCGATAAAAAAGAAAACTATCTTCCTTTTTTCATTTCAGGAAAACGCATTCTATATTCTACTCTAATTTTTCCTTTAGAAATGTTTCCTAACTTACTCTTAAGCAATCTTTTCTTTAATGAAGATAGTTTATCTGTAAACAAAATACCTTCAATATGGTCATACTCATGTTGTATAACTCTTGCCAACAAACCGTTATACTCCTCAGTATGTTCTTTAAAGTTTTCATCTAAATAAGTAATTTTTATATTTTCCTTTCTAGATACATCTTCTCTAATGTCTGGTATGCTTAAACATCCTTCATTAAAAGCCCATTCTTCTCCTGTTTCTTCAATAATTTTAGCATTAATAAATGCTTTTTTAAAACCATTTAAAGCTTTTTGTTCTTCTGCAGATAAATCTTCATCATCAGAAAAAGGAGTTGTGTCTACTAAAAATATTCGCAAAGGCAAACCAACTTGTGGTGCTGCTAAACCAACTCCGCTTGCATTATACATAGTCTCCCACATATTTTCTAAAAGCTCCTTTAGTTTAGGATGGTCTTGGTTTATGTCTTTTGCTTTTTTTCTTAGCACAGGATCACCGTATGCTGTAATTGGTAAAATCATATTATCACTTAATTTTTATACGTTGTTCTATTAACAACTATAATTTTAATTTCTACTTAAATAAGACTGTAAAATAATTGTTGCACTAATCTCATCTACAAGTGCTTTATTTTTACGCTTTTTTTTATTTAACCCACTATCAATCATTGTTTTAAATGCCATTTTAGATGTAAAACGTTCATCTTCTCTTTCTATAATCATATTAGGAAAAACAGCTGTAAGTTTTTCTAAAAAAGGAACAATTAACACTTCTGACTCAGACGCTGTATTATTCATTTGTTTAGGCTCTCCTACTATAATTTTATCTACCTTTTCTTTTGCTATGTAATCTTTTAAAAATGTTATTAGCTCTTTAGTTGCTACGGTTGTTAAACCAGATGCTATTATCTGCAACTCATCTGTTACAGCTATGCCTGTACGCACTTTTCCAAAATCTATAGCTAGTAATCTACCCAAACTGTTTTTTTTGGCAAAAATAATATATAAATTGTTATATGTTTACATTTGATTAAATTATTAAGCCTCACCTATTATCTTTGCTAAAATTGATTTTACAAAAAAATGACAGAATTACAAAAAACTATAGAAGCTGCTTGGGATAACCGAGATTTATTAAAAGAAACAGCTACACAGGACGCCATTAGAGAAGTTATTAGCCTAATTGATAATGGTAAACTTAGATGTGCAGAGCCTAAAGGAGATGATTGGCAAATAAACGAATGGGTTAAAAAAGCTGTTGTTCTTTATTTCCCTATTCAGAATATGGAAACTTTAGAAGCTGGTATTTTTGAATACCATGATAAAATGCCTTTAAAAAGAGGTTATAAAGAAAAAGGAATACGTGTAGTACCTAATGCTGTTGCAAGACACGGTGCCTACATTTCTCCTGGTACTATATTAATGCCTAGTTACGTAAATATTGGTGCTTATGTAGATGAAGGTACAATGGTAGATACTTGGGCTACAGTTGGTAGTTGTGCGCAAATTGGCAAAAATGTACACCTTAGTGGTGGTGTTGGTATTGGTGGTGTTTTAGAACCATTACAAGCATCTCCGGTAATTATAGAAGACGGTGCTTTTATAGGTTCTAGATGTATAGTTGTAGAAGGTGTAAGAGTAGAAAAAGAAGCTGTTTTAGGTGCTAATGTTGTTTTAACAATGAGTACTAAAATTATAGATGTGACTGGTGATACACCTGTAGAAATGAAAGGTAGAGTACCTGCACGTTCTGTAGTTATACCAGGTAGTTACACTAAAAAATTTGCTGCTGGTGAATACAACGTGCCTTGTGCTTTAATTATTGGTAAACGTAAAGAAAGTACCAATAAAAAAACATCTTTAAATGATGCTTTAAGAGAGTATGATGTTGCTGTTTAGTATATTATATATTGCATAAACACAAAGCCCACAATTGTAATTGTGGGCTTTGTGTTTATGTAAAGTAAATTACTCTTTATTAATTCCAAACTTAGTTGTTTTGTGCTTTAAATTACGTGTTTCTTTTCTAATATCGTTATTTATTTTCCAGCTTTCTTTATTTGCATAACCTCTAGGATGATCCAAGTGTATAACAATAGCACTGTACCTTATTTGCTTCGTTTTTACCCCTAAATTTACTAAGCGCTCACCTAATTCTCTATCTTGACCGCCATACTGCATACGTTCATCAAAACCATTAACGGCTAAAATATCCTTTTTCCAGCCAGAAGAATTGTGTCCGTTCCATGTAGCTTTGGTAGTAGTAACTGTATTTAAAAATTTAGCTCCAAAACCAGTAAACCTTAATTTATTATTTTTAAAAGACGCATTTAGTCCATGTTTTTTTAACCATGAAATTGAAAAACATGTATTTGTTTCTATATCTTCTTTAGAAATTAATTCTGATATATTCATAGGAAGCTTAAAATAACCCCCAGATAAAAAATATCCTTCTTCTTTATAATTATTGTGAATTTCTACAAAGTCTTTTCTTGGTATACAATCTCCATCAGACATTATAATATATGGAGCTCTAGTTTCTACAATTGCTTTATTTAATATTTGAGATTTTTGGAAGCCATTATCTTTATGCCAAACGTGAGTTATACTATAATTTACAACTTTTTTTAACTCTTCTATAGCTGTTTTAGTTTCTTCTCTAGAACCGTCATCCGCAATAACAACTTCAAAATTATTTATTGTTTGTGTGTTATAACCCCAAAGTACTTTTTTTAACCACTCTACAGAATTGTATGTACTTATTATAACGGAAATGTCTGGTGCTTTCATATAAAATTAAAAATGATAACAAAAGTACTAAGGATTATTTTAATAATCTTTACTTTTGAAAAACAATACTAAATAGAAAAATGATATTAAGAAAATTTTGGGTAAAACTCATTAAAACATTTAAATTTTTGCCTCAAAAATTTTATGTTAAGCATTACTATGAGTATTATACAGGTAAAAAATTAGATTATAACAACCCAATAGAATTTAATCAAAAATTATCATGGTATAAAGTATTTTACAGAAATCCTCTATTACCAAAATTAGTAGACAAATACGCTGTAAGAGAATTTGTAGAAGAAAAGATAGGCAAACAATACTTAAATGATTGTATAGGAGTTTATAATTCTCCAAAAGAAATTGACTGGGACAAATTACCAGAAAAATTTGTGATTAAAGGTGTTCACGGATGTAATTTTAATTTGGTTGTAACAGACAAATCTAAAGTGAATAAAACCAAGGCTAACTTAAAAATGTATAAATGGTTAAACAAAAACCAATACTATAGAGGAGGGTTGGAATGGGCATATAAAAATGTAAAACCAAGGTTAATTATTGAACAGTTTATGCAAGATGAAATAACTAATGATTTAATAGATTATAAGTTTTATTGTTTTGACGGTGAACCAAAATTTTTAATTGCTCAGTCTGATACTTTAGGAAAATATTTTTACAGTTTAAATTGGGAAGAAATGCCATTTGGTTGGAAGAAGAAAGACCCAAATAAAATTAATAAGCCCACTAATTTTAATGAACTTATTGATTTGTCCAAAAAACTATCTGAAGGATTTCCTTTTGTAAGAGTTGATTTTTACTCAGTAAATGGTTCATCTGTGTTTGGAGAAATGACATTTTACCCTACAGATGCTCGAAAAGAATTTTATCCAGAAAAATATAATAAAATTGTTGGTGATTACTTTAAGCTTCCACTAATTTAAATTAACATTATTCTAATAATCTTACTTAACCAAAATATAAATGAAAGTATTTAAAGAGTTACCCCATTCTATATACCATACTTGCAAGTATAGATTAAAATCACAAAAAAAATTAGTACAGCATAAAGATAGCATCCCTGTAATAGTCTCTTTAACTTCTATACCAACTAGGTTAAATAATTTAGATTTGGTTATCAAAAGTATTTTAAATCAGACAGTCTTACCAGAAAAAATAATTTTATGGTTAAATGATTCATTAAAAAATAATTTACCAAAAAAACTTGTTAAGTTAGAGTCTAAAATATTTCAAATTAAATATTCTAAATTAACTTGCTCGCACAGAAAACTAATACACACTTTAGAAGAAAACCCTTCTTCTATAATTGTAACTTGTGATGATGACCAAATGTATCATAACAATTGGTTAAAATTACTATACCAAGAACATTTAAAGCATAAATATTGCATTATTGCTCATAGAGCTACCCAAATAAAAATGAATGAAAATGGCAGCTACTTGCCATTTATTAAGTGGAGAACTCGAGAAGAAACTAATTTACATAACCCTTACTTACCTATAGGATCTTGGGGAGTATTATACCCTCCTAACTCTATGCCCAATACAATATTTAATAAAAACTTATTTTTAAAACTAGCACCTAAAGCAGATGACTTATGGTTTAAAGGAATGTCTTTATTAAACAACACAATAACTAAAGAATCTAGTTTTAAGCCTAAACTACCTATACCAATTATGGGAAGTCAAAAAGTATCTCTTAAAGAAGAAAATGTTAAAAAGAAAAAAAATGAGACTCAGTGGCAAGCACTATCTGACCATTTTGACTTAGTTTCAATTTTAAAAAAACAAAAAAGGTAAGTTATTTCTGAAAAAAAGCAGAAAAAATTTAACAATCTAAATAAAATAATTTATGTTGCTAACTTATTTAAGTTTTATGCATCTATTACTTAAAACAATACATTAATACCCTAAATTATTAAAGAACTTAAAATGAAAATAGTAATACTTGCTGCTGGTATAGGATCTAGATTGGGAAACCCTTTTCCTAAGCCACTTACTAAACTAAATAATGGCAAAAGTATCATGCAAATGCAGATAGAGAATCTGTCTAAAGTTTTTAATATCAATGACGTGAGTGTTGTTGTTGGTTTTAAAAAAGATTTAATTATGGAACGGTTTCCTGAATTAAACTATATTTACAATCCTTTTTTTGACTGTACAAACACATCAAAAAGTTTATTAAGAGCATTGCTAAAAAATACTAATCAATCTGTACTATGGTTAAATGGTGATGTTGTTTTTGATGAAACTCTTTTAAATACTTTATTACCTATAATAAAAACCGACAATTCTTTTGTTGCTGTTAATACTAATAGTGTTGCAGACGAAGAAATAAAATATACATTAAAAGATAATTTTATCTTTGAGCTTTCTAAGTCTGTAAAAAATGGTCTTGGTGAAGCTGTAGGCATAAATTATATAGCAAAAAAAGATATCCAATCATTCATTAAGAGACTGGAAGAATGTGATGATAATGATTACTTTGAAAAAGGGCTTGAATTAGCAATTGAAAAAGACAATATAGCATTATCTGCTGTTGATATTTCTAAGCATAACTGTATGGAGGTAGATTTTAAAGAAGATTTAGTGAATGCCAACAATTTATTTTATAAATGAAAGTAATTTTATTTTGTCAAAATGCATATGCCTTTGGAATCCTAAATCCAATTAAGAATTTATTGATTGAAAAAGGAGATGATTTTTTATGGTACATTGACTCTAAACTTACCCAAAAATTCCCTTATAAAACAGATAATTACACCACTAGAATAGTAGACTTACAACTTTACAAAAGCGATATTATATTTTCACCAGGAAATGAAGTTCCTTATTATATACAAGGAGTTAAAGTACAAATATTTCATGGCTTGGCAGGAGAAAAAAAAGGTCATTTTAAAATAAGACATTATTTTGATTTGTACTTAACCCAAGGACCGTATTTTACAAAAAAATTTTTAGAGTTTAAGCGTAAATATAAAAACTTTGAAGTTGTAGAAACTGGGTGGCCTAAATTAGATATCTACTATTCTGAAAAAAATAAATATGATACAGAAAAAAGTGAATTGTTAAAAAGTTATAACGCTAAAAAAATAATTCTTTATGCGCCTACTTTTTCACCTAGTCTTACTTCTGCTCCTTTTTTGGTAAATGAAATTAAATCTGCAGCTAAAAATACTAATTATTTAATACTTATTAAATTTCATGATTTAATGAGTAAAGACTTAATAAACACATACAAGGTTATTTCAAAAGAAAATGCGAACGTTATTTTTATAGAAGACAATAATATTATAAAATATTTACTGTTATCAGACTTAATGGTGAGTGATACTTCTTCTGTTATTTATGAGTTTTTATTACTAAATAAACCTGTTATAACCTATAAAAACATAAATAAAACTATATACTGGGATAATTCTACAAATTATAATAATCTACAAGAAAAAATAATCACTAATCTTGAAAACGACCCATTTTCTAGTCAAAGAAAATATATTCAAGATGAATACCACCCATACTCAGATGGTAAATCTGCAGAGCGTATGTTAAATGCTGCTAAAAAATTTGTTCATAACAACGGTGTGCCTGCCAAGCGTAAACTTCCTATAGACAGAGCTCTTAAAATTAATTCTATTTTTGGAAAACCAATAAAAAATACCTTTAATGGTCGCAAGTCTGAAAAATTAAGTGCCTTATTAATCACATACAACGAAATTAGAAATATAGACGCTGTTATTGAGAATTTAAAATTTGCTGATGAAATTATAATTGTAGACTCGTATAGTACAGACGGAACAGCTGAAGCTATAAAAAAACACCCAAAAGTTTCTTTAATTCAAAGAGCATTTAAAAACTATTCTGACCAAAAAGCCTATGCTCTTAGTCTAGCTCAAAATAAATGGGTTTTATTTATTGATGCTGATGAAAGGATCCCTGATGATTTACAGCAAGAAATTTTAAAAACTATAAACAATAAAAACATAAATATTTCTGCCTTTTTTGTTTACAGAACATTTATGTTTAATAATAAAATATTACGCTTTTGCGGTTGGCAAAACGATAAAAACTACAGGCTATTTAACAAAGAAAAGGTTGCTTTTTCTACAAAAAGAATTGTTCATGAAACCTTAGAGGTTAGCGGTAAGTCATCTATCCTTAAAAATAAATTAATTCACTATGCTTATTTTGACTACAACATATATAAACAAAAAAGAATTAAATATGAGCAATTAAAAGCTCAAGAAGATTTTGATAAAAATAAAAAAGCCACTCCGTATCATCTCTACATAAAGCCGATAGGTAAGTTTTTAGAGCATTATATTATTAAATTAGGTATTTTAGATGGTAACAAAGGAATTATAATAAGTTATCTCTATGCTAACGCAACAAAAGAGAGATATAAAAAACTACAACAATTGCATAATGGCGAGCAAAAATAAACCCGATCAAAATTTTATTGATGAAATAAATAAATGCATTACTGTATTAGAAAATGGTGGTGTTATTTTATACCCAACAGACACTGTGTGGGGTATTGGTTGTGACGCAACTAATGAAGATGCCGTAAACAAAATATATCAGCTTAAAAAAAGAGCCAATACTAAAACAATGATTTGCTTAGTTGCAAATGATTTTATGTTAGAAAAGCACGTAGAAAAAGTTCCTGAAGTTGCTTTTGATATCATAGATATTGCAGACAAACCAACAACAATTGTTTATGACAATCCAAAAAATATTGCCAAAAATTTAATAGCAGAAGATAAAAGCTTGGCTATTAGAGTTGCAACAGATAAATTTTGTCAATACTTAATAAGCAAGTTTAAAAAACCTATAGTTTCTACTTCTGCAAACCTTTCTGGAGACCCCACTGCTAAAAGTTTTAAAGAAATAAGTTCTGATATTTTAAAAGGTGTAGACTATGCCGTAAATTTGCAGCGTAACATACAAAAAGTCACCCCTTCATCAATCATTAAATTAAGTAATGATGGTACAGTAAAGGTGATTCGGAAATAGGAATGACGCAAGATAACTACAAAGACGCAATTAAAGACCCAATTTTTTTAGTAATAGCAGAAGCAGCTGCAGAACTTAATGTAGCCTCCTACGTTATTGGGGGCTTTGTTCGCGATTTTCTATTAAAAAGAGGAACACCTAAAGATATAGATGTTGTTGCTGTTGGCAGTGGTATAGAGTTAGCTCAAAAAGTAGCCTCTAAATTACCTACCAATCCAAAGGTATCTGTATTTAAAAACTTTGGTACTGCTATGCTAAAGTATAACGACTTAGAACTAGAGTTTGTTGGTGCACGTAAAGAAAGTTACCATGAAGATAGTAGAAAACCTATAGTTGAAAATGGTTCTCTAGAAGATGATCAAAATAGAAGAGATTTTACCATTAATGCAATGGCTATTTCTTTAAACAAAAACACATATGGGCAGTTATTAGATCCTTTTAATGGAATAAATGATCTTGCCAATAAAATTATTAAAACTCCTTTAGAACCAGGCGTAACCTATTCTGATGACCCTTTGCGTATGATGAGAGCAATACGTTTTGCTACTCAACTACAATTTAATATAGAGGAAAAATCGTTTTTATCTATTACGGAAAATAAAGACAGAATAAATATTATATCTAAAGAGCGTATTGTTGATGAGTTAAATAAAATTATGAACAGTTCAAAACCTTCTATAGGCTTTGCTCTTCTCCATAAATCAAAATTATTACCATTTATTTTACCAGAGTTAAGTGCTCTACAAGGTATTGAAGAAATTGAAGGTCATAAACATAAAGACAATTTTTGGCACACTTTAGAGGTAGTAGATAATATCTCTGAAAATACAGATAATTTATGGTTGCGTTGGGCTGCATTACTACATGACATTGGTAAAGCACCAACAAAAAAGTTTCATAAAAAAAAGGGCTGGACATTTAGAGGTCACGAATTTATTGGTTCTAAAATGGTATACAAATTGTTTAAACGATTACGTATGCCGTTAAATGATAAAATGAAATATGTACAAAAAATGGTACTAATGAGTTCTAGACCTATTGTACTTTCTGAAGATTTTGTAACCGATTCTGCTGTGAGACGTTTAATTTTTGATGCTGGTGAAAACATAGAAGACCTAATGATTTTATGTGAAGCAGATATCACTACAAAAAACACAAAAAAACAACGTAAATACCGCAACAATTTTAAACTAGTTAGACAAAAAATTGTTGAAGTAGAAGAAAGAGATCAAATTCGTAATTTTCAGCCTCCAGTTACTGGAGAAGAAATTATGAAAACCTTTAATTTAAAACCATCTAAAGAAATTGGAATTTTAAAAGAAGCTATCAAAGAAGCTATTTTAGATGGTACAATTCCTAATGACTATAATGAAGCATATAATTTTATGCTTAAAAAAGGTAAAGAACTAGGTTTATAACTACCAATATTTTTCTCTTCATCAATTTTTACAATACCTACAAAAGTTCATAAAAACATAAACATACATTTTTTTATGTTTTCCTTCACATACACTTTTCTACCATTCATCTACACTTTCTTCGTGTTAGACAACATATAATTATTTAACCATTTATTCATAGGTATATTTGAATAAAACAGGTTAAAAGAAGTGTTTTCTCATTTATAAAAACATTACACTTAGTTTTTTTCCTATCAATAAAAAACGAAGCACTTTTTAAAATTAAACGTAACCATTAACCCCCTTTAAATGAAAAATTTCCATTCAATGATTTTTTCAAAGTTTAATGTCAAAAAAAAAATCATATTAAACTTTTTCTGTCTATTATTCATTACAACAAGTTTTGCTCAGTTAAGTGATTTGCACTATCTACCTCCTCTAACTCAAACAGGTAATCATATGAGCAATCAAGCAATATATCTATCTACACCAGAAACAACTGCTTTTGATGTAAATATATATATTGGCACATCTGTAACACCTGTAAGTACAGTATCTGTATCCAATGCACTGCCATATACTTATACATTAGCTAATAATGATAATGGTATAACAATGTTACCAGATGCTGATGTAGGAGTCATACTCTCTACTGCTGGACTTCGATTTGAATCTGCTTCTGGAGAAAAATTTTATGTAAACTACAGAGGTAGAAATGGTGCACAAGGTGCTTCTTTAACTTCTAAGGGTAGAGCTGCTCTAGGTACACATTTTAAATGGGGTGGTATTCCTTTTTTACACGACAGAAATATATACAATGCAACATTAGGCATAATGGCTACAGAAGATAATACAACTGTAGTCGTATCAGATTATGACCCCAATTGTGTTTTTAGACAAGGAACTAATGCGGTTGGCTTAACTGATGATATTATAACTATTACATTAGATAAAGGAGAAACATACGTATTAGAGTCTGTTGGTAATAATGGAGATGCAAATAGATATGGATGGGTAGGAGCTGACATAACAGCTGATAAAGATATAGCTATTAGTAACGGAAATATTTTAGTTGGAGTTGTTGCTGGCTCAGACCTTCAGGATGCTGGTATAGACCAGCCAGTACCTATTGATATAATAGGCAGAGAATATGTTTTTATTAGAGGTAATGGTAGTAACGCATTAGAATTTCCTGTTATAATAGGTACTGCTAATGGAACTGATATTTTCATTAATGGTTCTTCAACTCCTATTGCAACTATAAACAATGGCGAATATTTTATTATCCCTGGAGCAAATTATACTGGTAGTTCTCCTGGTAGTAATATGACAGTAACAACATCTAAAAATGTATATGCTTACCAGTGTTTAGCTGGTAATTCTTCTGCAGCAACAACAGGAATGAATTTTATTGCTCCTGTAAACTGTTTACTTCCAGATAATTTAAATAATATAGGAAATATTGAAGATTTAGTTGGAATTAATTTATCTAATGCAGGTTTAACTATACTAGCTTCAAATAGTACACCAGACGCTAACATTATTGTAACAGATGGTAGCGGCACTGTAACTTTACCTGCAGCCCAAATGGCAAATGGTTTAGCTTGGAAAAGTTTTTATATACCTAACCTAACTGGTAATGTATCTGTACAGTCCTCTGGTTCAATAGCTGTTGGTGTTATTGGATTAAGTGGTTCATTAGGTATTGGAGGTTATTTCTCAGGATTCGATACCGTACCAGTTGTAGACTATACAATTACAGGTTCTGGTTGTTTAGGAAGTACAATTTCACTTACCGAAACTTTTGATTCTTATCAATGGTATAGAGATGGCGTTGCTATACCTGGTGCCGTAACAAGTAACTATACACCAACACAAATAGGAGAGCATTATGTAAATGTTTCTAAAAGTGGATGTGATTATAATTCAAATGTAATTCAAGTGTTTTATTGTCAGCCAGATATACTTGTTGAAAAAACTGCTGATAAGAGCACAATTTCTGAAGGAGAAAATATAACTTTTACTATTACAGTTGAAAGCCTTGGAGTTGATGATGTAACAAATTTAGTAATTGAAGATATATTACCTACGGGCCTAACCCTTTTTAGTGTATCTCCTAGTAAAGGCACTTGGTCTTCTCCTAATTGGACTATAGGTACTATGGTTAAAGGAGAAAAACAAAATTTAACTATAATTGCAACTGCAGATGATGTTGTTGCTCCTACGACAAGTATAGATGTAACAAATACAGTAGATAATACCCAAGACCAAATTGACTCTAACGCTTCTACTGATGATATGAGTGAAACTATTACAATTGAAAATTTAGATGATGATGGTGATGGTGATCCTGACACTACAGATTCTAACCCTTTAGACCCTTGTATATTTAGCGTTAATCAAGTAAGTGCAAATACAGACAGTAATTGGGATAATGCTGATTGTGATGGTGATGGAATAGATAATGGAACAGAAATTACTAATGGAACAGATCCATATAATAATGATACAACTCCTCCTACTGCGCCTACGGTTGATAGTCTAGTTACTAATGATACTACACCTGTTCTTACAGGTACGGCTGAACCTAACTCTACTATTACTGTTGTTGTGGGTGGTGCTACATATACTACTACTGCTAACGCTTCTGGTGACTGGACTATTGATACTCAAACAGCTACTCCAGATAGCGGAACTTTTAGCCCTAATGTTAATGGTACTAATGAAGTACAGGTTACTAGTACTGATGCGGCTGGGAATAGCACTAATGATGCTACTACTTTAGAATTAACTATTGATACCACAGACCCTACAACTCCTACGGTTGATAGTCAAGTTACTAATGATACTACGCCTGTTCTTACAGGTACGGCTGAACCTAACTCTACTATTACTGTTGTTGTGGGTGGTGCTACATATACCACTACTGCTAACGCTTCTGGTGACTGGACTATTGATACTCAAACAGCTACTCCAGATAGTGGAACTTTTAGCCCTAATGTTAATGGCACTAATGAAGTACAGGTTACTAGTACTGATGCGGCTGGGAATAGCACTAATGATGCTACTACTTTAGAATTAACTATTGATACTACAGACCCTACAACTCCTACGGTTGATAGTCAAGTTACTAATGATACTACACCTGTTCTTACAGGTACGGCTGAACCTAACTCTACTATTACTGTTGTTGTGGGTGGTGCTACATATACTACTACTGCTAACGCTTCTGGTGACTGGACTATTGATACTCAAACAGCTACTCCAGATAGCGGAACTTTTAGCCCTAATGTTAATGGTACTAATGAAGTACAGGTTACTAGTACTGATGCGGCTGGGAATAGCACTAATGATGCTACTACTTTAGAATTAACTATTGATACTACTGATCCTACAGCTCCTACGGTTGATAGTCAAGTTACTAATGATACTACGCCTGTTCTTACAGGTACAGCTGAACCTAACTCTACTATTACTGTTGTTGTGGGTGGTGCTACATATACTACTACTGCTAACGCTTCTGGTGATTGGACTATTGATACTCAAACAGCTACTCCAAATAGTGGAACTTTTAGCCCTAATGTTAATGGTACTAATGAAGTACAGGTTACTAGTACTGATGCGGCTGGGAATAGCACTAATGATGCTACTACTTTAGAATTAACTATTGATACTACAGACCCTACAACTCCTACGGTTGATAGTCAAGTTACTAATGATACTACACCTGTTCTTACAGGTACGGCTGAACCTAACTCTACTATTACTGTTGTTGTGGGTGGTGCTACATATACTACTACTGCTAACGCTTCTGGTGACTGGACTATTGATACTCAAACAGCTACTCCAGATAGCGGAACTTTTAGCCCTAATGTTAATGGTACTAATGAAGTACAGGTTACTAGTACTGATGCGGCTGGGAATAGCACTAATGATGCTACTACTTTAGAATTAACTATTGATACCACAGACCCTACAACTCCTACGGTTGATAGTCTAGTTACTAATGATACTACACCTGTTCTTACAGGTACGGCTGAACCTAACTCTACTATTACTGTTGTTGTGGGTGGTGCTACATACACTACTACTGCTAACGCTTCTGGTGGCTGGACTATTGATACTCAAACAGCTACTCCAGATAGTGGAACTTTTAGCCCTAATGTTAATGGCACTAATGAAGTACAGGTTACTAGTACTGATGCGGCTGGGAATAGCACTAATGATGCTACTACTTTAGAATTAATTATTGATACTACAGATCCTACTGCGCCTACAGTAGCTATTACTGAAGATACTAACAATGACGGTTTAATTTCTCAAGATGAATTAGTGGGTGATATTGATGCTACTATTACTCTTCCGGCTGATGCCGTGGCAGGTGATACTGTAACTATTACTGATGGTAATGGAAACTCTCAAGACATTGTTCTTAATGCTACAGATATTACTAATGGTACTATTAATGTTATAATTGCTAATCCTGGTGATGGTAACTCTATTAATGTAACTGCTAATATTACAGATGTTGCTGGGAACGTTGGCCCTAATAGCACTGCTGATTCGGCTACTATTGATACAACTCCTCCTACTGCGCCTACGGTAGCTATTACTGAAGATACTAATAATGACGGTTTAATTTCTCAAGATGAATTAGTGGGTGATATTGATGCTACTATTACTCTTCCGGCTGATGCTGTGGTAGGTGATACTGTAACTATTACTGATGGTAATGGAAACTCTCAAGACATTGTTCTTAATGCTACAGATATTACTAATGGTACTATTAATGTTATAATTGCTAATCCTGGTGATGGTAACTCTATTAATGTAACTGCTAATATTACAGATGTTGCTGGGAACGTTGGCCCTAATAGCACTGCTGATTCGGCTACTATTGATACAACTCCTCCTACTGCGCCTACGGTAGCTATTACTGAAGATACTAATAATGACGGTTTAATTTCTCAAGATGAATTAGTGGGTGATATTGATGCTACTATTACTCTTCCGGCTGATGCCGTGGCAGGTGATACTGTAACTATTACTGATGGTAATGGAAACTCTCAAGACATTGTTCTTAATGCTACAGATATTACTAATGGTACTATTAATGTTATAATTGCTAATCCTGGTGATGGTAACTCTATTAATGTAACTGCTAATATTACAGATGTTGCTGGGAACGTTGGCCCTAATAGCACTGCTGATTCGGCTACTATTGATACAACTCCTCCTACTGCGCCTACGGTAGCTATTACTGAAGATACTAATAATGACGGTTTAATTTCTCAAGATGAATTAGTGGGTGATATTGATGCTACTATTACTCTTCCGGCTGATGCTGTGGTAGGTGATACTGTAACTATTACTGATGGTAATGGAAACTCTCAAGACATTGTTCTTAATGCTACAGATATTACTAATGGTACTATTAATGTTATAATTGCTAATCCTGGTGA
The DNA here is from genome assembly GCF_000190595.1 of Cellulophaga lytica DSM 7489. NCBI lineage: Bacteria > Pseudomonadati > Bacteroidota > Flavobacteriia > Flavobacteriales > Flavobacteriaceae > Cellulophaga > Cellulophaga lytica. The sequence continues at coordinate 81,912 of NC_015167.1, forward strand.
TGGTAACTCTATTAATGTAACTGCTAATATTACAGATGTTGCTGGGAACGTTGGCCCTAATAGCACTGCTGATTCGGCTACTATTGATACAACTCCTCCTACTGCGCCTACGGTAGCTATTACTGAAGATACTAATAATGACGGTTTAATTTCTCAAGATGAATTAGTGGGTGATATTGATGCTACTATTACTCTTCCGGCTGATGCTGTGGCAGGTGATACTGTAACTATTACTGATGGTAATGGAAACTCTCAAGACATTGTTCTTAATGCTACAGATATAACTAATGGTACTATTAATGTTGTAATTGCTAATCCTGGTGATGGTAACTCTATTAATGTAACTGCTAATATTACAGATGTTGCTGGGAACGTTGGCCCTAATAGCACTGCTGATTCGGCTACTATTGATACAACTCCTCCTACTGCACCTACAGTAACTATTACTGAAGACACTAACAATGACGGTTTAATTTCTCAAGATGAATTAGTGGGTGATATTGATGCTACTATTACTCTTCCGGCTGATGCCGTGGCAGGTGATACTGTAACTATTACTGATGGTAATGGAAACTCTCAAGACATTGTTCTTAATGCTACAGATATTACTAATGGTACTATTAATGTTATAATTGCTAATCCTGGTGATGGTAACTCTATTAATGTAACTGCTAATATTACAGATGTTGCTGGGAACGTTGGCCCTAATAGTGCTGCTGATTCGGCTACTATTGATTCTACTGATCCTATAGTAGATAGCTTTACAGCTAATACAACTTCTCCTTTATTAACAGGTCAAGGAAATTCTAATGAACTTCTATTAATTGATTTAGATACAGATGGTGATGGTGTAATTGATGTTTCATATTCAGTAACAACAGATTCTACAGGAAATTGGAGCATTGATACGGCTACAGCAATACCAGATAATGGTACATTTCCAATATTAGAAGATGAAGACACCATAGAAATAATAGCTACAGATTCTGCTGGAAATATTGGTACTGGTACAGTTGTACTTTCTATTGATTCTGATAATGATGGATTATCTGATAATGAAGAAGCGGCTTTAGGTACAGATCCTAATAACCCTGATACTGATGGGGATTCTATTTTAGACGGACAAGAAGTTACTGATAATACCAACCCGCTTGATGACTGTGACTCTAACGGTGGTACGCCTCTTGACACTAGTGATTGTGATATGGATGGTTTAACTAATGCACAAGAAGCGGCTTTAGGTACAGATCCTTTTAATTCTGATTCTGATGGTGATTTAATTCTTGATGGTAAAGAAGTAGATGATGAAACTGATCCTCTTGATCCTTGTGATAATATTGGTGGTACACCTCCAACTGGTTCTGCTTGTGACATCTCTATTTACAACGACCTTGTGGGGCCTGGTGTAGATGATGGATACTTTAGAATTATTAATATTGAACAGTTCCCTAACAATACCGTACAAATCTACAACAGATGGGGCGTAATTGTTTTTGAAACTAAAGGATATGATCGTGGTTCTAATGTTTTTAAAGGAATATCTAACGGTAGAGTTGTTATTAATAAAAATGAAGAACTTCCTGCTGGTGTTTACTACTACATTATTAATTACAATAATAACGGTCAAAATAAATCTAAAGCCGGATATTTATATCTAAATAGATAACTTTAAACACAACCATTAAACGCATAAATCATAAATTATGAAAAAATTACTTCTAAGTATTGTTTTTGTCCTTCTTGCCCTGCAGAACATTTCTGCTCAGCAAGATGCACAATACACTCAATATATGTATAACACCATTGCCATTAACCCTGCTTATGCTGGTTCTAGAGGCGTATTTAGTATTGCTGCTTTGCACAGATCTCAATGGGTAGGCCTAGATGGTGCCCCTACAACACAAACGCTTAACTTTAACACTCCTGTTTCTAGAAGAGTTGGTCTGGGATTGTCTGTGGTTCACGATGAAATTGGTAACGGAACAAATCAAGATACCTATATAGATGCTGCTTTTTCTTATACAGTTCCTACTAGTGAACAAGGAAAACTATCCTTTGGACTTAAAGCTGGGGGACATTTTTTAAATCTAGATTTTTCTAAACTGGCCAATTACAGACAAGAGTCTACTCCGGCAGGGTATGATGATATCGAGAAAAAATTCTCCCCTAACTTTGGCGCTGGTATCTATTACCATACTGATAAATTCTACGCTGGTTTTTCTGTCCCTAACTTTTTAGAAACAAAACACTTTGATGATTCTCAAGGACAAAACAGTTCTTTTCTTGCCGTAGAACGTATGAACTTGTATTTAATTACAGGCTATGTTTTTGAACTTAACAGAGATTTAAAACTTAAACCTGCCGCACTTATTAAAGCTGTTAAAGGTGCTCCTATACAAGCCGATTTGTCAGCTACTTTTTTACTTAGAGATAAATTTAGCTTTGGTGCCGCATACCGTTGGGATGCTGCTCTTAGTGCTCTTGTTGGGTTTCAGCTTAGTGACCAATTAATGCTTGGTTTAGCCTATGATAAAGAAACTACTGATCTTGGAAATACCTCGTTTAATGATGGTTCTTTTGAGGTTTTTTTAAGGTACGAGCTAAGATCAAGATACAAAAAAGTAATTACGCCTAGATTCTTCTAAAAAACAAAACAAATGAAATTTAAATACATAACACTTGCCTTTTTGTTTTGTTGTGCTTTTACAAACGCACAAACCAAAAAAGAGAAAAAGGCCGATGATAAGTTTGAAAGTTACCAATACGCTGAAGCTATTGATGTTTATGAAAGACTTATTGACTTAGGATATACATCTGAAACTATTTATAGAAAATTAGCCAACTCTAACTACCTTAATGCTAGGTATGAAAATGCCGCAAAATGGTATGAGATGTTGGTTAACCTAGAAGGTGCTAACGTTGACCCTGAAGAGGTCTATAAATACGCATTATCACTAAAGTCTATTGGAGAATATGAAAAATCTGATACTTGGATGCGTAAGTTTGATGATATAAAACAGTACGACTCTAGAGCGTCTTTATTTGAAAATAATACAGACTACCTAAAAGTAATTGAAAAAAACTCGGGACGGTACAATATTAAAAACTTAGAAATAAATTCTAGTGTATCTGAATTCTCTCCTGCTTATTACAATGACAAACTTGTTTTCTCTTCTGCTAGAGATACAGGAACTGTGCGTAGAACTATTAACGAGTGGAATAACCAGCCATTTTTAAACCTGTATGCTGCTCAGTTTAATGAAGAAGGCACACCTATTAACGCTGGTAAACTAGACCGCAAACTAAATAAAAAAACACATGAATCTTCTGCTATTTTTACTAAAGATGGCAATACCATGTATTTTACCAGAAATAATTCTGATAACGGGAGATTTGCACGTGATAAAGATGGGGTTAGTAGACTTAAATTATATAGAGCTACTAAGGTAAATGATGAGTGGAAAAAAGTTACAGAATTGCCTTTTAATGGTGATGATTTTTCTGTAGCACACCCTGCCCTATCGCCTGATGAAACTAAACTATACTTTGCATCTGATATGCCTGGCACTAGAGGAATGTCTGATTTGTTTGTGGTAGATATTATTGCTGATGGTACTTTTTCTGCTCCTCGTAATCTTGGCAATAAAATTAACACAGAATCTAGAGAAACATTTCCTTTTGTTTCTAAAAACAACATCTTGTATTTTGCCTCTGATGGGCATCCCGGTTTAGGCGGTTTAGATATTTTTGCAACACAAGTAACTGACAATTTTAACGACTCTTACATCTTAAATGTTGGAAAACCAGTAAACAGTAAACAAGATGATTTCTCTTTGATTTTTGATGAAGACACTCAAAAAGGATTCTTTGCCTCTAACCGTGATGGTGGTAAAGGGTATGATGATATTTATAGCTTTATACAAACCAAAGAGCTAAATCTTAATTGCTACAATACCATTACAGGTACTGCTGTTAATCTTAAAACGGGGGCTAGTATTGCTGATGCTGCGATCCAAGTAAAAGACAAAGAGAATACCTTGGTTTTTGAAACTAAAACAGACACCAAAGGAAACTTTACACTAAATGATATTTGTTGGGATGATACCTATACCCTACTCGGAGAAAAAATAGAGTTTGAGCAAGGTACTACCTCCTTTACTATGGAACGCAATAAAGAATTAAAACCTGTTATTGTAAAATTAAATCCTATTAAAAGAGCTGCGCCTATTGGTACTGACTTAACAAAGTACTTAAAACTAGATCCTATTTATTTTGACCTTGATAAATCATTTATTAGAATTGACGGACAAATTACTATGCAACAAGTGTTTGCATACCTTAAAGAATACCCAGAGGTGGTTATTGAGGTTCGTTCACATACAGATGCCAGAGCTACTAATGAGTATAACTTAGCTCTATCTAACAGAAGAGCTAAGGAAACTGTAAAATACCTACTAGATAATGGTATTGCTCCTGAGCGTGTTTCTGGTAAAGGATTTGGTGAGTCAGAGCTTACAAACAATTGTGACTCTAACAGCAAATGCTCTGAAGAAGAACACCAAAAAAACAGAAGATCTGAGTTTATTGTAGTACAAAACTAAACAATAAAACATCCTATAAAAACAAAAAAGAGGAAGCTTTAGCTTCCTCTTTTTTGTTACATAAATAATAAACTATTTACTTATTTTCTATCCCTTTAAAAATAAAGTCTGTTAACTGCTTCTCTATCTCTATTGGGTTTACTTTTATATCATCATTGGTAATCATACTAAACAACCAACGCATAGAAGATATTACCATAAAAGTTGCAAATTCACCATCCATTTTACGAAGAGAACCTTCAGAGATACCTTCATCAATTATATTACTTACAGTACTTATATAACCGCTTCTTTTTAATTTAAACTCTTCTAATTTCTCTCCTTTTAAATTACGCCATTCATATACAAAAAGAGAAACCTCATATGGCTTGTTAAGTGTATACTGAACGTGCTTAGAAATTACAAACTTTAATTTTTCTACCGGAGAGTACGAAGAATTCATAATATTATCCAAATAGACAACAAATTCTTCTAAGGTACTAAACAAATAATCTTCTAATAACGCTTCTTTAGAATCTATATAGTTGTAAACATTTGCTACTTCAAAATTCAACTCGTGTGCAATGTCTCGCATTGTTGTGGCCTTAAAGCCTTTTTCACTTATTAACTTAAGTGTCTTTTCAAAAAATAATTCTTTTTTGGTTAATTTTTTCATAGTAAATAGGTTGTTAATATGGGGGATAATTATTTTGTAACAATAATTACAATATTATATCATAGGTCAAATATATGAACAAACGTTAACTATACAAGTTTAGTTGTGTTAAAAAAAAGCTTTTAAAAATCATTTTTATTATTATAATAAATACAGTGAATAACCTAATAGTGAATAAAAATTAATAATGAATATATTTACTAATACCTGTAAATAGATGATTTTATTAGTTATTTAAACTTTATTTAAAACCAAAAGAGGCGTATTTTTGCAGTACATTATAGACTTCCAAAAAAATGCAAAAAACATTTATAAAAACAGCTAAATTATCTTTAATACTAGTTTACTTAGTTATTATTGCTGGTGCAGTAGTTAGAATGACAGGTAGTGGAATGGGATGTCCAGATTGGCCAAAATGCTTTGGACAATATATACCACCAACCAATATTACAGAACTGCAATGGCAACCTTTTTCTTTCTTTAAAAAAGGAGAAGTAATTATAGTAGATAAAACATTGCAAATTGCTGCTAAAGACTTTACCTCTACTGCACAATTTAATACTGCAAATTGGGAAACTTACACTAAACATGATTATGCAACCTTTAATGCTACACATACTTGGATAGAGTATATTAATAGACTTTTTGGTGCTTTAGCAGGCTTAGCAACACTAGTTTTAGCTATTTTATCATTAAAATACTGGAAAACAAGAAAAACAGTTACCATACTTTCTTGGGCAATAGTATTTGCTATGGTTTTTCAGGCTTGGTTGGGTGCCACAGTAGTCTATTCTGTTTTAAACCCTGTAAAAATTACGGTACATATGGTAATGGCTTTAGCAATTGTTGCCATGTTATTGTATTTAATATATTCCGTAAAAGAAACATCAATTGTAATAGCCAAAGACAAAAAAACAAAACAGCTAATTATTGTTGCCCTGGTATTAACTTTACTACAAATAGTTTTAGGCACACAAGTTAGGCAAATGGTAGATGACCAAGCAGATATTGTTGGCGAAACAGCAAAACACCTGTGGTTAAAAAATGTTACAGTTACTTTTTATATACATAGGTCATTTTCTATTCTTGTTCTCTTATTAAACGCATATTTATTTTTTAGAATACAAAAATTAAAATTAGGATTAACTAAAATAAAATGGGTTCTAACACTGTTATTGTTAGAGATTGTTACTGGTGTAGCAATGAATTATGTTCATTTTCCGTTTGGTAGCCAAACACTTCACCTGGTTTTAGCTTCTCTACTGTTTGGAGTTCAATTTTATATGGTATTAGAACTAGTAAATACAACTAAAAGAGATAAAACTTTGTAACTTTGCAACCCGCAAAATTTAAAAAATGATTTATAAAATTAGAATTATCTTAGATGCTAAAGATGATGTGTTCCGAGATTTAGAAATTGAAGACAGCAACACACTAGAAGATTTACACAATGCCATTACACAGGCTTTTGGTTTTTTAGGAAGCGAAATGGCATCTTTTTATACTTGTGATGAAGATTGGAACCAAGATGAAGAAATTGCTCTTTTTGATATGAGTGAAAATGGTTCTGATGTTAAATTGATGAATGAAATATTTTTAGAAGATATACTTACTGAAAAAACACCTAAACTTATTTATGTGTACGACTTTTTTAGTATGTGGACTTTCTTTGTAGAACTAGCAGATATTGTTGATAATGAAGACGGTGTTACCTACCCAAATGTGCTATTTAGTTTTGGAGAACTACCTGATAGTCCGCCTGAAAAAAACTTTGAATCTGATAACCCAGAAGGTGAAAATTTTGATGACAATTACACAGATGATTTAGGTAGTTATGAAGATTTAGATTTTGATGAAAATTGGAACTAATTTTAAATACAAATAACATACTTTTACAAATACTAATTATAAAACTAGATACCATTGATAAATTTATATTCTACTCAAATAGAAAGTATTTCTATACACCGTGTTGGTAATAAAAATAAAGGCGAAGGTGCATTTTTATCTAACCAACCGTTTACTTTAAATGATGAAACTACTGGTCTTTTAAAAGAGTACTTTTTTAAACCATTTAGAGAAAAAGAAGAAAACTATTTTAAATTTACAAATGAAGTAGATGTAGAGTTTAATGAAATATACAAGCTGGCAGCAGAAATTTTTGATGCTCCAGAAAGTTGTCATGCGGTTTCTAAAAAAGTTGCTACTCATCTTTTTGAACAGTCTAACCACCCACATATAAAAAGCGGAGAGTTATACGTAACACACCTAACAGATGTGTTATTAGACAATAAGAAAATAGATGCTATTGGTATTTTTAAAAGCGAGCTTAAGCACGATTTTCTTCAGTTAATAGAAAATGGTGAAAATATAGATATTAATATATTACAAGGTATAAATATTAATAAATTAGATAAGGGTTGCCTTATTTTTAACTCTCATAAAGAGGAAGGTTACAAAGTTTTATCTGTAGATAGTAACCGTTATGACACCAAATATTGGTTAGAAAACTTTTTAGGTGTAGATGCTTTAGCAGATGAAACATTTTACACTAAAAACTATTTAAAATTTTGTCAAAACTTTGCTAAAGATGTTGTTTTACCTGCAGAAGATAAACAACAAGAGGTATTGTTTATGAATAAGGCTGTTAACCACTTTGCTAAAAATGATAACTTTGAAGAAACAGAGTTTTTAAATGAGGTAATGGAAAACCCTGAGTTAATACCAGAGTTTAAGCACTATAAAGTAGAAAAGGGGCCTAAATTTAGTGTAGAAGACGTATCAAACTTTAATATTGCAAACAAAGCAGTTTCTGATGTTCGTAAAAAAATTAAAAATGTTATTAATTTAGATACTAACATTCAAATAAAAATGGACTTTATTAACCCAGAATCTGCAGAGAAATTTGTAGAAAAAGGTTGGGATGAAGAACGCCAAATGTACTACTACCTGGTATATTTTAACAAAGAAGAAAAAAACTAAAAACCACTAATAGCGTAGTTTTTAGCTTACCATAACATTACTAATAATGGAGTATAATATTAATCTATTTTAATCCTATTCTCCATTATTTGTTTCATACTTACATCTTCATAATTACGTTTAACAAAATCCAGAGCTAAATCTAAAACCCTTCCCATTTTACGACATTTTTTAAACTGCATATCTAGGGTTAATTCATAAATTTCTTTTCTTAAAAGTTTTATATTTTCTGGAGTAGAAATTGTATCTTTTTTACAAATACTTCTAAGTTTTTTAATTCTATTTCCAGAACTTTTAATTCGTTTTGCTACTATAGATCGTTCTTCTAACTTGTATTGGTCTACAGAGCTTACTAAAAGTTTTTTTCGCACCAATTCTACCATCTGAAAGTTTTCTTTAAAAAACTGTGGTCTATATACTTTTAATTTTCCTTCAAAACATTGCTGGTCAAAATCTATTGCTCTTATTCTGTAAACAACATGGTCAAAATCATGCACAGGAACAATTACGTAGTTGTAAGATCTCATATCTCCCAACAACCTAATCATACAACGTTCATTAAACTTTACAAATTCTTTAGCTAGTTGTGCTTTTTCTGACTCTGTACATTTTGGCAGCATATCTTTTATAAAAACATCTCCTGGAATACCAGATATGTGTTCTTCTATTAAGGTGTCCTTGTATACTAAAAAGTTTAAATTGTATGGAGAAAGCATGTGCTCCAATTCTAAGCCGTAAATTCTAGATGCATCAGTCTTCTTAATATAAAAATATGTGAAATTATCATTTAAAATATTACGCACTTTTATTCTAAAAGGCTTAGAGTTTCCAAAAGTGCAAAAATCTACAGCATCAATATTTAAGTACTGAATTATGTTATCTCCACCATCAGAAAGTAAAATAGAATACACCTTTTTTAAGCTCAAATCTATTTCTGCCCTATCAAACTCAGAGTAATATACACGTACCCATAAAGTATCGTTATCATCTGAATCATAAACAACTACAGAACCAGCAAAACGCAACAAATCTTCGTAGAAGATAGGTATTTTCATTTTTCTATTATAGTGTTCTAAATAGGCGTCTAAATGACTACTTACCGGGTAAGCAGGTTTTTTTTTAGACATTAATTTTTCATCTGACATGTACTTTTCGTTTTTAATAAAAATAGGAAATAAGTTGAGATAAAAAAGAAATAATTAGCATTTATTAACTATCAATATTAACATATTACAACAACTAGTAGCATATATACAACATATATTTAGAAATTAGGAATACAATAGCTTTATTTGTTTTACTTACAATATAGATAATGAATTATATTAAATCCTTTAAAAGACTAAGCGTACTATTATTTTTAACATTTAACTATTTTGGTTTCGCTCAATTAAGTGATTTACACTATTTACCACCTTTAAAACAAGGAGGAAATAACCAAGCTGTAAGGGAACAGGCTGTGTATTTATCTACTCCAGAAACTGCTGCCTTTACGGTAAACGTTTACCAAGGTACAATTGCTGCGCCCATAGCTACTTTAACCCTTTCTAATGGCGCTCCTGTAACATACAACTTAACAAATGGAGATAATAACATTACGTTAGTAAAAAATGCAAATACAGGTATTGTATTAACTCAAAGTGGTTTACGTTTTGAATCTCCTGGAGGAGAAAAATTTTATGTAAATTATAGAGGTAGTTCTAACTCTCAATCTACTTCGCTTACAAGTAAAGGTAGGCAAGCAATGGGACAAATTTTTAAATGGGGAGGTATACCCAATAGAGGAAACCATAATAGTTTAACAAGTACATTAGGTATTATGGCTACTGAAGATAACACAGTAATAACCTTGTCTGGCTATGACCCTAACAGTGAATTTAGGTTAGGAAATAATGCCGGAGGCATTACAGATGATACGTACCAAATAACTTTAAACGCAAATGAATCTTTTGTTTTTGAAGCATACACTAAACAAACTACTGCAAATGTTGATGGTTGGTTAGGTGCTACCTTACAATCTACCAAAGATATTGTTATAAGTAACGGTGGACTTAACATTGGTGTTAGAAACAATAATTCTAGTAGAGATGCTGCAATAGACCAGCCTGTACCCCAAAATAAAATAGGAAAAGAATATGTTTTTATTCGTGGTAATGGTAATAACGAAACAGAAAAACCAATAATTATTGGTACACAAAATAGTACTGATATATTTGTTAATGGATCTGCAACACCTATTGCTACTATAAACAACGGAGATTATTTTGAAATTCCAGATAGCTATTATTCTAGTAATGCAGCTGGTGGCAATATGTTTGTAACAACTTCTAAAGATGCATATGCTTATCAATCTTTAGCTGGTGGTACCTCTATAGTTACAGTAGGTTTAAACTTTGTTGCTCCAGTAAACTGTTTGCTTCCAGATAGTCTAGATAATATTCCAGATATAAAAGATGCCGCTGGTATTACTATGAATGGTGGTGTTACAATAATTGCTTCTACCTCTACTCCAGACGGTAATATTACTGTAACAGATGGTAATGGAAATGTTACCTTACCTGCTGCCACAACTGTTACCGGATCTGCAGATTGGAAAACCTTTTATGTTCCTAACTTAACAGGTAATGTTTCTGTACAATCTACAGGACCTATTGCCGTAGGTTTTTTAGGTTTTAATGGTGCAAGAGGTATTGCAGGCTATTTTTCTGGTTTTGATACTGTCCCAGAAGTAGACTTACAAGTAACTGGTGGTGGCTGTTTACCTGGTTCTATAATACAAGTTGTTGATGCAAATTTTGATGCATATCAATGGTTTCAAAACGGAACAGCTGTGCCTGGTGCAATATTCTCTAGCTACACACCTAATGAAGCAGGAGATTATTTTGTTAGGGTAACCAAAGGTGGTTGTACCTATGACTCTCAGCCAATAGCTGCTTATTACTGTTTACCAGATATTGTTGTGAAAAAAACAGCCAATGTAAGTTCTGTTTTAGAAGGTGATGTTTTTGAGTTTAAAGTAACAGTAGAAAGCCTTGGTATTAATGATGTTACCAACTTAAAAATCACAGATGTTATTCCCGCTGGTTTAACATTACTATCCGCTAGTCCTAGCGTAGGAAGTTGGTCTGCTCCAGAATGGACAATAGGAACTATTAGTCAAGGAGAATTGGTATCTATTATTTTAGAAGTTAAGGCAGATGAATTACCTTTTAATTCTAGTACAACATCTTACACCAATACAGTTACCAACTCCCAAGACTAAGTAGATAGTAATACTACTAGTGATGATATGTCTGAAACAATTAACATTACTAATAATGAAGTTACTGTTACAAAAGTTGCTTTACCTGCACCAGACGGATCGTATGATTCTTTAAACGAGCAAATTACGTATTTACTAATTGTAACCAATAATGGACCAAACACCCTAACTAATGTAACTATATCAGACCCTATTGCAGATTCTGGTAGTATTAGTCCGGCATCTGTTGCTACATTAGCCCCATCTGCATCTGCAAGGTTTACATTAACACATAGTATAAATAATTCAGAGCTAATGGCTTTAATGGTAACAAATAGTGCTACAGCTCAAGCAGAATTACCAAATGGTTTTAGTATTTCAGATACCTCTGATGACCCAAGTGATAGTACTAATTTTGATGCTAATAGTGATGGTGAACCAGATGATGTTACTATTGTAATTTTAGGAAGACCTAAAACAGTAATCACAAACAGAAAAATTACCCACAGAGTAAAGCTAAACTAAATTTTACAAACCTTTTTTGTAAGACTTTGTAACAAATTCTATAGTAGTTCGTCATATGACCATAACAATCATAAAACCAACTACTTTTGAAAACAATTCTTAAAGTTCAAAATCTAACAAAAAAATACGGGTATTTAACCGCTGTAAAAGACTTATCTTTTACTATTGAAAAAGGCAATGTCTATGGCATATTAGGTCCAAACGGAAGTGGCAAATCTACTACTCTTGGTATTGTACTTAATGTAGTAAATAAAACATCTGGAGATTTTAGTTGGTTTGATGGGAATACAAATACACACCAAGCATTAAAAAAAGTTGGAGCCATTATAGAAAGGCCTAACTTTTACCCATATATGACGGCTGTACAAAACTTAAAGCTAGTTTGTAAAATTAAAGAAGTAGATGAGTCTAAAATTGAAGAAAAACTAGAGTTAGTTGGACTTTTAGATCGTAAAAACAGTAAGTTTAAAACCTATTCTTTAGGTATGAAACAACGCTTAGCTATAGCCTCTGCCCTACTTAATGATCCTGAAATACTTATTTTAGATGAGCCAACAAATGGCTTAGACCCCCAAGGAATTCACCAGATTAGAGAAATTATAAAGGTTATTGCTGCTCAAGGCACCACCATATTACTAGCTTCTCACTTATTAGATGAAGTAGAAAAAGTGTGTAGCCACGTAGTAATTTTAAGAAAAGGAGAAAAATTATATTCTGGTCGTGTTGATGAAATGATTGTTAGTTATGGCTTTTTTGAGTTAAAAGCAGAGGACAATGAAGCACTTTTATCATTTTTAAAACTAAATCCTAATTTTAGTAATGTTAGAGAAGAAAATGGTTTAATTATAGCAGATTTAAAAGCTGAAATGAATGCTTCAGAATTAAATAAAGAACTGCATAATAATGGTATAATTTTATCTCATTTAGTAAAACGTAAAGAAAGCTTAGAAGAGCAATTTTTAGAGCTTACAAAAAACCAATCTAACTAATTACAACAATCAAAAAAACTTAAAAATATGTTACGTTTACTACAAATAGAATTTATAAAACTATGGAACAACAGAGCTAGTAAAATTCTTATACTATCTTATTTTATTTTAATGATACTCATTGCTGGTATTTCTATGATAAAAGTAGATTTTGGCCCTTTAAAATTTCATATAGCAGATGTTGGTATTTTTAATTTCCCATACATTTGGCATTTTAACACCTTTATGGCTGCTTTTCTTAAGGTATTTTTAGCTATTGTTATAGTTTCTATGATAGCTAATGAGTACAGTAATAAGACTATAAAACAAAACCTAATAGATGGTTTATCAAAAAAAGAGTTGATACTTTCTAAATTTTTAACAATAGGAGTATTTTCTTTAGCCTCTACAATATTTATATTTTTAATATCCTTGCTATTAGGATTAATATATTCTGATTTTAATGAGTTTTCTATTATATTTTCTGATTTAGAGTACTTAGCTGCCTACTTTATAAAGCTTATTGGGTTTTTCTCTTTTTGCTTTTTTGTAGGTATTTTGGTAAAACGCTCTGCTTTTGCTCTAGGCTTTTTATTTATCTGGTTTATTGGAGCAGAAATTATTCCGTACACTTATTTAGCTTCTAAATATTCTAAAGAATTAGCAGATAATGTAACTAGTTTTTTCCCTTTTGGATCTATGTGGAGTACAATAACTGAACCTTTTAGCAGGTTAAATGTTATAAAATCTGCCGCAAAGCAAGTTGGTGAGGATATCTCTAGAGATTATAGTGTGCAACCTTTACAATTACTAATTGTGTTATGTTGGACCGCTATTTTTATATATTTATCATACATATTACTAAAAAAGCGAGATTTATAATCTCGCTTTTTTAATTTACGAATTGTAAAAAGAAAAAAGTTTAATTAAATCTTCTTTTTTCTTCAAATTTAAATTATTTTGCTTTATATAGCTTTCAATATCTTTCTCTTTGCTGTCAAATAATCCCATAATATCTTTTTTCTTCTTTGGTAACTTAACTGCAATGTTTTCTTTATTTGAATAATATAAAGCATCATCTTCTCTCTCTAATCTTTTTGGCTCAGATTTACCATAACCAGTTTTGGCTTTATGAGCTTCATAAAATTTAATTGTTTGTTTTAATAATAATGAAATTTTATCTCCTTCATTTAGCAAAAGAAAGTAACCTGTTCTTTTTCCTTTATCATAATCAAACATCTTATATACTTCATTTGTACCGATAAAAGTAATAGGTAAGTCATAAAAACGAGATAAATAATAAGCATCATTACCTCGCTGAATTTCCATTTCATCTTTATAAGCATTATACCTTACAAAAAATGTTTTTTTATCCTTTGCCAATTTAGCTGGCCTAAAATCATCTACTATATAACTATCTCCTTTAATATCGTTTGATGAAGAACTATCAAAAGACGCAACAGTCATTCTACTATACAAGTTTGTTAAATTAACATCAGAAACTTGAGCCTCTAAATGTAGAACACCTATAAATAATACAATAAATAGTGTTTTTAATTTGGTTATTGATTTTTTCATAATGACTATTTTTAATAATTTTAATAATACTATAAATTTCTTACAAAAATCAAACCATTCATATAATTAATATATAATTTTATGTTAAAAAAACGAGATTTATAAGTATATTTAAGCGTTTTAGAGAACGCTTTTATGAAATCAACCACAAAACTACTCCTTGCAATAGCTATGCTATTGCCCCTACTCTCTTTTGGTCAAACTCAGGCTTCTAATTGGTATTTTGGAGAAGGTGCTGGCTTACGCTTTAATAATGATGGTAGTGTTACTGCCGTTACAGATGGTAAATTAAATACAACAGAAGGTTGCGCAACAATATCTGATGATACTGGGAACTTATTATTTTATACTGATGGCATACGTGTTTTTACAAAAGACCATACAATAATGCAGAATGGTACGGGCTTGTATGGTGATCCTTCTAGCTCGCAATCTGCATTGATTGTTCCCAACCAAAAAGACACTAATATTTTTTACATTTTTACTGTAGATACTAGTGTTTTTGAAGCAGACCCTGATTATGGCCTTAATTACTCTACTGTAGATATGTCTTTAGATGGAGGAAAAGGTGCGGTAACCTCTAAAAACGTTAGACTGTTAGATTATTGCTCAGAGAAAATTACAGCAGTTCTTAAAGATTGTTTTGATAAGTCTGTTTGGGTTATTACCTATGCAACTAATGATGGTAGTGAAGGTATTTTTGATACTTTTCACGCCTTTGAAGTTAATGATACTGGCGTGGTAACCACATCTGTAAAATCTAAAGTAAGTAGTTTAATTTCTGATAAAAGAGGTTACTTAAAACTATCTTCAGATGGTACTAAAATGGCATCGGCTAACGTTAGCCAGGGATTATATTTATATGATTTTGATGCTGACACTGGTGTACTTACAAATGAACAACGCATAAACATTAATGCTCCAAATAAAGATCCATACGGTCTAGAGTTTTCGCCTAACAACGAGTTGCTTTACGTACACACCTACAATGCTCAACAAGGATTAACCACAGAAACATCTAACCTTTTACAATACAATTTAATGGCTCCTAGTATTTCTGCTAGTGAAGTTGTTTTAGATGACAGAGATATTTACCGTGGCGCATTACAATTAGGTGAAAATGGTAAAATATACAGAACCATTGCTACTAATTATGACCAAGGAACACAGTATTTAGGCGTTATTAATAACCCTAACCAAATTGGCACAGCAGCTGGTTACCAACATAATGCCGTTAATTTACAAGGTAAATTAGCAACACAAGGCTTGCCACCTTTTATACAGTCTTTTTTTGCTAAAGAAGATTTGGTTAAAAATACAGACGGTAGTACCAGTCCGTCTTTAACTATTTGTGAGGCAGATAACTTTACGCTAGAAGTAGACAATCTTCCTGGAGCAACGTATACTTGGTCTTTAAATGGAGTTCCAATAACAAATAATAGTAATGTATTAAATGTTACTAATGCTACATTAGCAGATGTAGGAAAATATGCATTAGAAGTGACTCCTGCAGACCCAGCTGAATGTCCCATAATTGGTGAAGCACAAGTAAATATAAATCCGTTACCTATTGCTATAAATACCACTTTAACACAGTGCGATTTAGACAGTGATTCTACAGATGGTTTTGCTAGCTTTAATTTAGAGCAAGCTAGTTTTGATATCTCTAACGGTATTGCAGAGAATACGGTTAACTTTTATGCTTCTGTTGCAGACAGAGATGCCAATTTACCTATAACAAACCCTGTTGGTTTTACAAACACAAACTTTAAAAGCCAAACAATTTATACTAGTGTTACTAATGAAAATGACTGTGTTGTGTATGCAGAACTTTATTTAGAGGTACAACCCACCACTAGCAGCTTACCAACTAAATTACCTTATTATGCTTGTGATATTAATCCTTTAGATACAGAGGTTACTGGATCTTTTAATTTAGAAGATATAAAAACTTTAGACTACCCAGGCTTAGAAGTTAATTTTTATGCATCTATCACAGATGCATCTTTAGAATTAAACCCAATTTCTGGTGAAAATTACATTTCTACTAGTGCTACACTATATGCAAGATTAGAAGCTAGCAACCAATGCCAAGGTGTAGAAGAAATTACTTTAATTGTACAGCCAACACCACAAGTTATTATTAATGATGAGTATTATTTGTGCACAGATAACCCTATTTTAGAGCTTAATGCAGAACCAGGTTATGATATTTACCAATGGTTTAAAATTGAAGCTAATGGCACAGAAAATTTAATATCTAGCTCTGTTAATACTGTTATTAATACTATAGGAAACTACAGATTAGAACTTGGGTACAGTTATAATGGCGGCGCACAAAACTGTACAAACTCTAAGCAATTTGTTGTTACGCCATCTAACATTGCTACTATTACTAATGTAGAGGTTAAAGATTTAAGTAACAATAATAGCATTAGCATTATTGTTACTGGAGATGGTGATTATGAGTATGCTATTTTAGATCTCCGTGGACCTTACCAAGATAGCAACACTTTTACAAATGTACCTGCTGGTATTTTAGAGGTATTTGTTAGAGATAAAAAAGGATGTGGAACTACAGCTCCTTATAGTGTTTCTGTAATTGGTTACCCTAAAATGTTTACTCCTAATGGAGATGCTATTAATGATACGTGGCAAATTAACGGTATAAGCACTACTTTTTTAGCTAAAAGTGATATTTATATTTTTGATAGGTATGGTGTACTTGTTGCTAAAATAGATCCTAGCTCTAATGGTTGGGATGGTGACAGCAAAGGTATTCCTGCTCCTGAGTCTGATTATTGGTTTAGAGCTAAATTAGAAAATGGCAGAGACTTTAATGGTCATTTTTCTTTAAAACGATAAGCTGCGCTAGGGATTGAAGCGGCACCACGTATTTGCCCTAAAGCAAAACGGAGTATAGCGTAAAGCCCGCCCGAGCGCCCAAAATACATTGCTTATTTGTATGCTTTTATTGCGGTATTTGTTACTTTTAATCTATGAAATTTAAAGTTGTATCAAAATTTGAACCTACTGGTGACCAACCACAAGCAATTAAAGAGTTGGTTAAAGGGGTAAATGAAGGAGAAAAACACCAAACTTTACTAGGAGTTACAGGCTCTGGAAAAACGTTTACGGTGGCAAATGTGGTAGAAAAGGTACAAAAACCTACCTTGGTTTTAGCACATAACAAAACGTTGGCTGCGCAATTGTACTCTGAGTTTAAGCAGTTTTTTCCTGAGAATGCTGTGGAGTATTTTGTGTCTTATTATGATTATTACCAACCTGAAGCTTATATACCTACTACGGGAACTTTTATAGAAAAGGATTTATCTATTAATGAAGATATAGAAAAATTGCGTTTAAGTGCCACTTCTTCCCTATTGTCTGGCCGTAGAGACGTGATTGTTATTGCATCTGTGTCTTGCTTATATGGTATTGGTAACCCTGTAGAGTTTCAGAAAAATGTAATTTCTATTAAAAGAGACCAGGTAATATCTAGAACCAAATTTTTACATCAATTGGTACAGAGTTTATACTCTAGAACTACTGAAGATTTTAGAAATGGTAATTTTAGAGTTAAAGGAGATGTGGTAGATGTTTTTCCTAGTTATGCAGATCATGCGTTTAGAATTCATTTTTTTGGTGATGAAATAGAAGAAATTGAAGCTTTTGACCCATTACACAACAAAGTATTAGAGGTATATGAAAATTTAAATATTTACCCTGCTAATATGTTTGTAACATCGCCAGATATTTTACAAAATGCCATACATGCTATACAAGCAGATATGGTAAAACAGGTTGATTATTTTAAGGAAATTGGAAAACATTTAGAAGCTAAACGTCTTGAGGAACGTACTACTTTTGATTTGGAAATGATACGTGAACTTGGCTATTGTTCTGGTATAGAAAACTACTCTAGATATTTAGATGGTAGACTACCGGGAACTAGACCCTTTTGTTTATTAGATTATTTTCCGGATGATTATTTAATGGTGATAGACGAGAGTCACGTTACTGTACCACAAGTACACGCTATGTATGGTGGTGACAGAAGTAGAAAAGAAAACTTAGTAGAATATGGTTTTAGATTACCAGCTGCAATGGATAACAGACCATTAAAGTTTGAAGAGTTTGAAATGATACAAAACCAAGTAATACACGTAAGTGCTACACCTGCAGATTATGAGTTACAACTAAGTGGTGGTGTGTATGTAGAGCAAGTAATTAGACCTACAGGCTTACTAGACCCTATAATAGAAATAAGACCTAGTTTAAACCAAATTGATGATTTGGTAGAGGAAATACACTTACGTATAGAAAAAGATGAGCGCACTTTAGTTACTACACTTACTAAGCGTATGGCGGAAGAATTAGCTAAATATTTAGACCGAATTAGTGTACGTTGCCGCTACATACATAGTGATGTAGATACTTTAGAACGTGTAGAAATTATGCAAGATTTGCGTAAAGGTTTGTTTGATGTACTTATTGGTGTTAACCTTTTAAGAGAGGGATTAGATTTACCTGAGGTGTCTTTAGTTGCTATTTTAGATGCGGATAAAGAAGGTTTTTTACGTAGTGCACGCTCTTTAACACAAACTGTAGGTAGAGCTGCAAGAAATGTAAACGGTAAAGCCATTATGTATGCTGATAAAATTACAGCTAGTATGCAAAAAACTATTGATGAAACAAACTACAGAAGAGAACGCCAAATTGCTTACAACACTAAACATAACAAAAAGCCTATGGCTTTAAATAAAAGTTTGGATAGTGCTTTGTCACAAAATTCAGTTTCTACTTACCATTTTGAAAAAGAAGAAGCAAGAGCTGCAGAGCCAGATATGGCTTACTTAACTACAGACCAAAAGGATAAAATGATACGTGAAAAACGTAAAGCTATGGAAAAAGCTGCTAAAGAATTAGATTTTATGGAAGCCGCTAAATTAAGAGATGAAATAAAAGCTTTACAGGAAAAATAAAAAATGCCCTAAGTAATTTTACTTAGGGCACTTTACAAAAACTAACCAACCAAATCTAATATTGCTTTATCCTAGCGTATAAAACAATATTTTAAACTTATTATGCAATCTCTATTAACCTTTTTGGCTTAGGTAATGCTTCTTCTTTTTTAGGTAACGTAAATTTTAAAACTCCATTTTTATAGGTAACATTAATACTATCTTCATTTATAGTATCTGGCAAACTAAAGGTTCTTTTAAAACTTTTTACACTAAATTCTTTTAATGAGAACTTTTCGTTTACATCTGTTTTAACTTTTTCATCTAACACAGATACAGATAAAATATTTTTATCTATTTCTATATTAAAATCTTCTTTTTCTCTACCTGGAGCTAATAACTCTAAAGTGTAATCTTTTTCGTTTTCCTTAATATTTACTGGTGCTGTATTAGATGTATTATTCTCTAAGCCACCATACCAATCTGTATTTAATATTTCATTTAATAATGAAGGAAAAACTGTATTTCTTTTAACTAAACTCATAACTAACAATTTTAAATTTTAATAATTATTCTTGTTAAGTTACTTTTCAAATTATATACCAACCATAAATTAATGACTTTTTGTCATAAATAACTGGTGTGTATATGACAAAAGGACAGGGTTTAAATATTATACACGCCAAATTATGCTGTACCTAACTAAAAAAGGAGACACAGTTATGAAAAAAAATAGCAATAAAGGAGTTATATTAGTTCTGCTGTGCTTTAAAAGCTTGCTCTATAACATTTAATGGAACCTCTTTATTAGGGTAATTATGCATTATAGATAATACTTGTTGTATGGCCATTGGAGATAAGCCCATACCTAAACCTAATTTATGTAGTTTATTAATTTCTAATATAGATTGTTTTTCATCTACATTCATTAATTTAACTAGGTTAAAAAAATGACTAATTTTTTCTGCTTCTGTACCTGGTTTTATACGTTCTATTTTTGCTTCAAAAAGAGAATCTAAAACAACAGCATCTACACCTAAATCTTCTGCAACTTCTACTAAAAAGTCATACTCAGATTGTACTAGGCCGTCAACCTTTGCCAAATCAATTAAATCTAATAATATACTTAGTTTTTTTAAATAATTGGTTTTTACAGACATAGCTAATTTTATTAGCGGCAATATACTGCATTTTATAAAAAACATCCAAGAAATGGTTCATAAATTGTATAACTGATACATATCTATGTATCAATGGTATATTTATAGTAACTTTGTACAAAATAATATATTTATATATGACGAATAATGATGTCCTAAAAAAATTGAGAGTAGCACTTATGCTACGTGATGATGATATTGTGGAAATATTAAAATTGGTAGACTTTAAAATTTCAACAAGTGAACTTGGTGCTTTTTTTAGAAAAGAAGATCATCCTAAATATATGGAGTGTGGTGATCAAATATTACGTAATTTTTTAAACGGATTGGTTATATATTTACGCGGTTCTAAGGACAACCCAACTACACCTGCTGAGGCTTTGGCTAAAAAAGGAAAAACTACTTTACCTAAAAAAAAGATATACAACAATAACAAACCTAAACCTATTTATAAAGATAAGGTTAGAGAAAAAAATAAAAATCAGGACTTAAGTACTGTAAAATACAAGAACAAAAAGAAATAATTTTTTGTTGGGTACAAAAAAAAGGGACAATCACTTAGATTGTCCCTTTTTTAGTATATTTAATTGTATGTAGCTTAAGCTAATACTTCCTTTACTTTATCTGCAGCTTCTTGGAATTGTACAGCAGACTGTACATCTAAACCAGAATTATCTATTAATTCTTTAGCTATATCTGCATTAGTACCTTGTAAACGTACAATAATTGGAACGTTTATAGTACCCATATTTTTATAAGCATCTATAACACCTTGTGCAACACGGTCACAACGTACAATACCACCAAAAATATTTATTAAGATTGCTTTAACAGCAGGATCTTTTAGTATAATTTTAAAAGCAGCTTCTACACGTGCAGCATCTGCAGTACCACCAACATCTAAAAAGTTAGCTGGCTCACCACCTGCTTGCTTAATTAAATCCATAGTTGCCATTGCTAAACCAGCACCGTTAACCATACAACCAACGTTACCGTCTAAGTCTACATAGTTTAACCCTAATGCACCCGCTTCAACCTCAATTGGGTTTTCTTCACGCAAATCTCTCATTTCTGCGTATTGCTTTCTTCTGTAAAGTGCATTATCATCTATAGATACTTTAGCATCTACAGCCATTATTTTATTGTCTGATGTTTTTAACACTGGGTTAATTTCAAACATACTAGAATCACTCTCTACATAAGCTTTGTATAAAGAAGCAACAAATTTTGTCATTTCTTTAAATGCTAAACCAGATAAGCCTAAGTTAAAAGCAATTTTACGTGCTTGAAAACCTAGTAAACCTGTTGCTGGGTCTATTTCTTCAGTAAAAATTAAGTGTGGAGTTTTTTCTGCAACCTCTTCTATATCCATACCACCTTCTGTAGAATACATAATCATATTTCTACCAGTAGCTCTGTTTAATAAAACAGACATATAAAATTCTGATGTTTCACTCTCACCTGGGTAGTATACATCTTCAGCTACTAAAACTTGGTGAACTTTTTTACCCTCTGCAGAAGTTTGCGGTGTAATTAGGTTCATCCCTATAATGTTACCTGCAATTTCTTCTACTTCGTTTAAATTTTTGGCAAGTTTAACTCCCCCACCTTTACCTCTACCACCAGCATGTACTTGTGCTTTTATTACATGCCATCCAGTGCCAGTTTCTTGTGTAAGTTGCTTTGCAGCAGTTACAGCTTCTTGTGCGTTATGAGCAACAATGCCACGTTGTATACGTACGCCAAAGCTTGCTAAAATCTCTTTTCCTTGATATTCGTGAAGGTTCATATATATTAGGTATATTTTGTTCTGGTACAAAAATAAGAAACCAAGGTCAATTTCTCTAATTAATTTTAAGTTAGCTTACTATAATTATAGTGTATACTCCTAAATAAATCATAAAAATGTTTTATTTATAACAAATTGTTATTTTTTAATAATATTGCAACTATATTTTTTGAAGCTATAAATAACTATCTTAGTTTTGTCTAATAAAATATAAACAATATACTTATGCAAGCATCCGATTTATTAAAAATTGCAAAAACATACGGAGATCCCGTTTATGTATATGATTCGGAAAAAATAGTTTCCCAATACCAAAGATTAACTAATGCATTTAAGGGTGTTAAAAAATTAAAATTAAACTATGCCGCAAAGGCGTTGTCTAACATATCTATATTACGCCTAATGAATTCTTTAGGTAGTGGTTTAGACACTGTGTCTATACAAGAAGTAGAATTAGGGCTTTTAGCTGGTTTTAAACCAGAATCTATTATATATACACCAAACGGAGTATCTTTAGAAGAAATTGAAAAAGCTGCTGCTTTAGGTGTACGTATTAATATAGATAACTTGTCTGTATTAGAGCAATTTGGTAGTAAACACCCAAATATTCCTGTTTGTATTAGAATTAATCCACACGTTATGGCCGGAGGTAACTCTAACATTTCTGTTGGTCATATAGATTCAAAATTTGGAATTAGTATTCATCAAATACCACATTTATTACGTATTGTAGACCTAACTAAAATGAATATTAATGGTATACATATGCATACTGGTAGTGACATTTTAGATATTGACGTTTTCTTATACGCTTCTGAAATACTTTTTGAAACTGCTAAAAACTTTAAAAACTTAGACTTTATTGACTTTGGTAGCGGATTTAAAGTACCATATAAAACTGGTGATATAGAAACTAACGTAGAAGAATTAGGTCAGAAATTAAGTGCAAAGTTTAATGACTTTTGTAAAGAATATGGTAAAGAATTAACCTTAGCATTTGAACCTGGTAAGTTTTTAGTGAGTGAATCTGGTTTCTTTTTAGCAAAAGTAAATGTAGTTAAACAAACTACATCTACAGTGTTTGCTAGTATAGATTCTGGTTTTAATCACCTAATTAGACCTATGCTTTATGGATCATCTCATGAAATTTTAAACATTTCTAATCCAGAAGGAAGAGAACGTTACTACTCTGTTGTAGGTTACATTTGTGAAACGGATACTTTTGCTAGCAACCGCAGAATTAATGAAATATCTGAAGGAGATATTTTATGTTTCCGCAACGCAGGTGCTTATTGCTTTACTATGGCTAGCAATTACAACTCTAGATTTAGACCACCAGAGGTATTATGGCACAATGGCGAGGCAATTTTAATAAGAGAAAGAGAAACTTTTGATGATCTTATTAAAAACCAAATAGATGTAAAAAATTTATTTTCGAAAAAAGAAATGAAAAAAGAAAAAGCCACTGCTAAATAAGCAGTGGCTTTTGCCTTTAACTAACTAAACTTACAAACTTTCTTCTAACTTATTTTCTAATTGTTTATTAAAATCTGATTCAAATTTTTCTTTAAAATTAACCTCCAACTCTAAATTACCTTCTGCATTTTTCTTTACATTTAATTTGTTTATGGTTGATGCAATTGTTAATACACTAACAGTTTCTAGTGCCTCTTTACCTGATTTATAACTTCCAATATTTTTAAGACTTTGTAGTAAACTAGAAAAAAATTGCTGCATCTGAAATTTTTCTATTTTAGAATCTTTTACCTCTTCGAGTGCTGTATTTACCAATGTAACACTAAAAGTGTTTTTTAAATACTCTTCTATTTCCCTCTGTATTCTTTTTAGCTCTAAAGGTGTTGGCACCAATTCATCTTTAACTTCAAAATATGTATCATCTGTTAAAATATCTACAAAACGCACAAAATTTATAATGCTAATACACGCTATATCTGCAATTTTAACATAACTAATTTTTTCACCAGAAACCAGCACCACAATACTATTTTCTACATTTATTTTTATTGGACTCCCTTCTAAAAACAAACCTGTAGTTAAATGCAAAGAAACAACAGCTTTACTTTTTTGATTAATAATTGTATTATGTTCTACAATTTTATCTAAAATAACTCTTGGAGTTTCTACCAATAAAGATGGAAAAAGTTTTTGTATATTCATCTTATACTATTTTAATTTATACAGCAAAATTATAAGCATTAGAACACCCATACTACCCTTGTTTTAGTAAAAACCAATCACGGTAAACAGGGAGTATAGTATATTTGTAAAATAATTTTTTATATTTTTCGTTAGCTTTGTTAAGGTTGATGGACTAAAAACTAAAATATTTACTATGAAATTAAAATCTATAAACGCTTTACAGATTTGTGCTATATTCTTTTTAGCATTTACATCTTTTACAACAAATGCTCAAGAAGTAAAATGGCTTAGCTGGGAAGAAGCTATAGAGCTAGCTGCAAAAGATAAAGAGCCTAAAAAAATGTTTATAGATGTTTACACAGATTGGTGCGGATGGTGTAAAAAAATGGATGCAGATACATTCCAAAATCCTGAAGTAGCTGAATATATGGCAAAAAACTATTATATGGTAAAGTTAGATGGTGAACGTAAAGAGCCATTAGAATACAAAGGACAAACTTATAAATTTGTTGCGTCTGGAAGAAGTGGTTACCACGAGTTTGCTGCTGCATTAATGCAAGGTAAAATGAGTTACCCAACTACTATTTTTTTAGATGAAAAACAACAAATGTTATCTCCTGTACCTGGCTACCAAAAACCTAAACCATTTTTAAAAATTGCCAAATATTTTGGTGAAGATATACACAAAACAAAAAAATGGGCTGAATATGACTCTAAAACAGAATAAGCCCACATATAGTATAAAAAAAGCGCTCTAAACTAGTTTAGAGCGCTTTTTTTATACTTAAATTTAAAATTTAGTCTATTACTTTTCCTTGCGTCACAAAAGACAAACCTTGCTGACCTTTGGTAGATATAAAAACACCTTCAAAAAGCGGATTACTTGATAACTTACTTATCTTCCAATTAAAAATAAAATTACCTCCAGTACCACCCTCTTTATTATGCTCATCTATAACAATAGCTACACTCTCCATAGGAGCTATATATATTGGCTTTTTTGCATAATTACGAATAGACTTACCTACTGTATTAAAATACTCTGCTTTTATAATATACAAAGTATCTGTACTGCTAGTATTACGCATATTTATTGTTGCTGTTAAGTCATGCGTTGTATGCTCTGACTGACTATAAACTTGTGAATAAACAGATAAATAAGTTTTACCTGCCTTTAAAGAATCTGGGATTTTAAACCCTACACTTCTCTTATCCCAGTTTACCGTACTTAAAGTATTAACATCCTTGTGCTCTGTACAAGAAACAACAGCAAATATTAGTAATAAAACAAAGCTTCTCATTATAATTTGTTTGAAAGACTAAGTTACATAAAAATAAATTTTATCTATACTATTATGCCTTACTAAAATACTTTTTCTTAAACCAGAATGATACTCTAACCAACAATATTAAAGCAGGTACTTCTACTAAAGGTCCTATTACACCTGTAAAAGCTTGACCAGAATTTAATCCAAAAACAGCAATAGCTACAGCAATAGCTAACTCAAAATTATTACCTGCAGCGGTAAATGCTACAGCAGTTGTTTTATCATAACTTGCTCCTGTTGCTTTTGTAAAGAAAAACCCTATAATAAACATTAATGTAAAGTATATTAATAATGGTATAGCAATAATTACAACATCCATAGGTATTTCTACAATTAACTCTCCTTTTAAAGAGAACATTAGCACAATAGTAAACAGCAATGCTATTAAAGTTAATGGTGAAATAGTAGGTATAAACTTAGTATTGTACCACTCTTCTCCTTTTAATTTTACAAGTATTAATCTACTTAAAATACCTAATAAAAAAGGAATTCCTAAATATATAGCAACACTTTCTGCTATAGCACTAACAGATATATCTACAATAGCACCTTCAAAACCAAAGTAAGGAGGCAAAACAGTAATAAATAGCCATGCATAAAAACTATACGCAAATACCTGAAAAATACTATTTAAAGCCACTAAACCAGCTCCGTACTCACTACTACCCTCTGCCAAATCATTCCATACAAGAACCATTGCTATACAACGTGCCAAACCTATTAAAATAAGTCCAACCATATACTCTGGATAATCTTGTAAAAAAATTATAGCCAAGAAAAACATTAATACAGGTCCAATAATCCAGTTAAGAATTAAAGAAATAGATAATATTTTTGTGTTTTTAAACACTTTTGGTAAGAGTGCGTAATTCACTTTTGCTAGTGGTGGGTACATCATTACTATTAGCCCAATTGCTATTGGAATATTTGTAGTTCCACTACTAAAAGAATCTATAATCCCCGGAAAACTTGGCACAAAATAACCTATACCTACACCTAGTAACATTGCAATAAAAATCCACAATGTTAAGTAACTATCTAAAAAACTTAATTTTTTACCCGCCATTATTTCTTAATATTTGAAAAGATATAAAACATTTCTGCAGCAATTTGCGTGCTTCTTTCTTGGTATTTTTCTGCTTGTTGTGGTGTACCATCAAAAGCTTTTGGATCTTCAAAAGTTATAGGAACACGTTTTTCTGCACCTGCTATAAAAGGACAACCACCATCTGCTTGCGAGCAAGTCATAATTGCAGCAAATTCTGAAGCAGGATTAAATTCTGCATCATACTTTTTAGAAAAACCAATAATTGGTGCTGCATTTACACCATATTTTATACTATAAACAGGATTGTCTTTACCTGCTAGTTTTTCTATTTTAAAGCCAGTGTTACTTAATGTGGTTGCTACCATAGGAAAAAGAGCTGTTGCTTCTGTTCCACCAGAATAACAAGTAACATTTTTAACATTAAAATAAGCTGCCATTGTTTGCGCCCATACTTGAGACAAGTGACTTCTTCTAGAGTTGTGTGTACAAATAAAATTTAAACGAATGTCTTCATTTTTAGTTGCTTTTTCTTGTACATAATCTGCTAAAGGTTGTAAAATTGCCTTACGCTCATTACTAACTTCTACTTTTTTTAAATCACCAATAAAGGAGTTAATTTCTTCAAAAATCATTTTTTAAACTTTTTAAATTCCCACAATTGCGCTTCTGCGCTCTAAAATTATATTATCTAGCCACTTACCGTTAAGTCTACCAATTTTTTCTCTGTAACCTATTTCTCTAAAACCACATTCTTTATGCAAGTGTAAACTAGCTTTATTAGCTCTCATAATACCAGCTTGTAACGTCCAAATATTATTTTGCTCACTAATAGTTATTAACTGTTTTAGCAGTAATTTACCATAACCTTTGCCTCTGGCATTAGCTGCCACATAAACACTAACTTCTGCTACACCGCCATAAACACACCTAGATGAAACTGCTGCTAAAGAAGCCCAACCTTGCATAGTACCCTCATTAGTAAATAATGCAATACACCCAAATGGCAAATGAGCTTTGCTCCACACATCCCAAGTTGGAACTTTAGTTTCAAAAGTTGCTACACCAGTGCTTATACCATCTTGATAAATTTTGGCTACACTAGAGTAATTAGCTTTAGAAATTGGTTTAAATTCCATTTTAGCAACAACCAGAATTAGGAGCACAACTATTGCCAGATGCTTGTATACTTGCTAGCTTTACCTTTTCTTTTTTTTCTGGAATACCACATTTATCTTTTGCTAAACAATCTGTTAATTTTGATGTAAGCAAAAAGTTAGTTCCGTCAAAATCTAATCCGTATTTACCAATAGTATCTCCTTGATATTCTACTTCTACTTCTAAATCTGGA
The DNA here is from genome assembly GCF_000190595.1 of Cellulophaga lytica DSM 7489. Lineage (NCBI taxonomy): Bacteria > Pseudomonadati > Bacteroidota > Flavobacteriia > Flavobacteriales > Flavobacteriaceae > Cellulophaga > Cellulophaga lytica. Next base: position 110,259 of record NC_015167.1, read on the forward strand.
ATGCCTAAAACTTTTTCAGACAATTCTATTATGTTTACTAATTTTTCTGGATGCAATCTATGATCATAATCTTGCTCATTCCACAATTGAAAATTAACAACATCTTCATTTCTTACAGTACCACCACAATCAATAAAGTTTTTAGTTACCTTACCTACTTCTGTTACATGAAAATGACTAGGTACTAATTCTCCGTTTGGCAATTGAAATGCTATTTTTTCTAAGCTTTTTAAATTTGCTTTAACTTCTGATAATTTCATATAAATATTATTTTAAATTAAACTTAACAACAACTATTATTTTCTTCTAAATCTTGATCTAAAAACTGACTCATTACAGTTTTCATTTTTGTCCAATTTTCTTTATGTATACAGTAGCAAACACTTGTACCTTCTACATTACCTTTTATAAGCCCTAATAACTTTAATTCTTTTAAATGCTGAGAAATTGTTGGTTGTGCCAAACCAATAACTCCTACTAAATCTCCACAGATACACGTATTTATTTTAAATAAGTGTTGAAGTATGGCTACACGTGCTGGGTGACTAAAAGCTTTAGCGTAAATTGCTACCTGATTTTGGTCTTCTGTAAATATTTCTGTCTTTGCTAAACCCATAACTTAATTTGTTTATTGCAATATTACGATTAATATAAATACAAAAGCAAATTTTACTCAAAAAAAATGCAGCATAACTTAAAAAGCTATGCTGCATTTTTATAATATAAGTTATTATTTATCTACTGTAGTTAGGAGACTCTTTAGTTATAGTAACATCATGAGGGTGACTCTCATTAATACCACTAGCTGTAATTTTAACAAATTTACCTTTCTCCTTTAAAGACTCAATATCTTTAGCTCCACAATACCCCATACCTGCACGTAAACCACCAACAAATTGATGTATACTCTCATACAACTCTCCTTTGTATGGTACACGGCCTACTATACCTTCTGGTACAAGTTTTTTAATATCATCTTCTACATCCTGAAAATAACGGTCTTTACTACCTTGTTTCATAGCCTCTACAGAACCCATTCCACGGTAAGACTTAAACTTTCTTCCTTCGTATATAATAGTTTCTCCTGGAGATTCTTTAGTACCTGCTAATAAAGAACCTAACATTACTGTATCTGCACCAGCAGCTATAGCTTTAGGTATATCACCAGTATATCTAATTCCGCCATCTGCAATTACAGGAACCCCACTACCTTTTATAGCTGCTGCAACCTCTAAAACTGCAGAGAATTGAGGAAAACCAACACCAGCAACTACTCTAGTTGTACATATAGATCCTGGACCTATACCTACTTTTACAGCATCTGCACCAGCCTCTACTAAATATTTAGCAGCCTCTGCTGTTGCTATGTTACCTACAATAACATCTAACTCTGGAAATTTCTTTTTAACTTCCTTTAAAACAGCAACAACACCTTTTGTATGGCCATGTGCTGTATCTATAACAACTGCATCTACACCAGCATTTACTAACGCTTCTGCACGTTCTACTGCATCTCCTGTAACTCCTAAAGCTGCAGCAACCCTTAATCTACCATAAGTATCTTTATTAGCTATAGGCTTTAGAGTTAGTTTTGTAATGTCTCTAAACGTAATTAAACCAACCAATTTGTTGTCTTCATCAACAACAGGTAGTTTTTCAATTTTATTTTCTTGTAAAATATCTTCTGCTTGTGCTAAAGAGGTACCTTCACTAACAGTTACCAAGTTTTTAGAAGTCATTACTTCTGAAATTGGCCTGTCGTTATTTTTTTCAAAACGAAGATCCCTATTCGTAACAATACCAATTAATTTACCCTCTTCATCTACTATTGGAATGCCGCCAATGCTATACTCTTTCATATTCGCTTTAGCGTCACGCACAACAGAATTTAATGGCAAAGTAACAGGATCTATAATCATACCACTTTCTGCTCGTTTAACTTTACGAACCTTTGCTGCCTGCTCTGCAATGGTCATATTTTTATGTAACACTCCAATACCGCCTTCTTGCGCCATGGCAATTGCCATACGAGATTCTGTTACAGTATCCATTGCCGCAGAGACAATTGGTACATTTATAGTTATGTTTCTTGTAAATTTTGCTTTTATACTTACTTCTCTTGGAAGCACTTCTGAAAAAGCAGGAACAAGGAGTACGTCATCGTAAGTAAGACCTTCTCCAACAATTTTATTTAGGTGAGCTTGCATAGCAATTAAGGATTAATTGCGTGCAAATATACAATTTATAAATGTAAACAACCACATATTTACCAATAAGAGTTTTCACAATGTTTTCTTAACGTATGCATAGCATACGTATACCTCTCTTGTGCGGATGCTAAACAACCTTTAAAGCGTAATTTTTTAGGAACTACAACTGCATATACAAATTTACCTTTTGCTATATGCGCTAACCTTTTTAAGGTTTTTTCATTTAAAGTATCATAAACTTCTTTTACCCAAATGTGTTGCTCTTTATACAATATGGCTTTATCCCAAGCTAAACTTTCTTTTTCATTTAAAACAGTGGTATTTGAATATAAATTATACATACTTAAAAAAGCAGAATTAAATACTTTTTCGCTACCTATTTTTGCAGCATCTATAACATCATTTTTTAAAAACATTTTATATGGGTAATGAGTAGCTAAGTTTAATTTAGCAGAAATAAAATGTGCCATTCTTGGCCATACAACCTTATGTCCTTTTTCTTCTATTGACAATGCAAACCATTTGTAAAAATCTCTTCTTTCTGCTATAGTTTGATATTCTAAAAATAGATTATTAGTTAGATTGAAACTATTTGCTTGTTGCCAAGTAACCGTATTTTTCAATCGGTCTTTTTTAAACCAGTCTTTAGGCAAAAGTGTATTTCTTCCGGTTTTTTGCTGATATGCTTTAAAATTCTTCCATTCGGCAGCAAAGCTATCAACACAAAAAAAGAATACAATAAGAGTTACCAAGTAGCGCATAGTAGTATAAAGCTACTAAACTATACAGTAATAACTAAGTTGTGGCTTGTTTTTTAATTAATTGCCATAAAATTACCAGAGCAGATAACGTAAAAGTAAGTGTCATTAATGCACCCGAAATCATAATTATATACTTCATCCATAGCATACCAGACCATAGCATATAAATACCTCCAAATGTTAGCAATACAGACAAAAACGGCTCTATTGTTAAAAACAGTTTTAACTTTTTTGGTAGTTTTGTAAGCCACACCAAACCTCCTAATAAAAAGAAAATAAAAGACATAGACAATATATGTGTATGCACTGTAGTAAGCATTTCTCGCTTACTCTTTTTAAATTTCATTACCTCTGCATCTTCATCTTCTTCATTACCTAAATAGTTTTCTGTAATGCCTGCTGGTTTGGCTCCGGTGGTTTCATTAACAAACATAAGTCCTGTATAAAAACCAATAGACAAGATAACTACAAAAGCTCCTATAAATAGTTTTATTTCTGATGGAAAAGTGCCAAGTAGTCCGTTGTATTTCATTATAAAATTTTAAAATTTAATTTCTAGTGTAGCATAGTAATTTCTGTTGGCCGAAGGAATTATACCAGGACCAGGATATCCTGTTGCTCTTCTAGTAAAATATTCTTCATCTAATAGGTTATTTACACCTGTTTCTAATTTTAAAAATTTATATCTGTACGACATTGAAAAATCTAAAACATTATATTTTGGTATAACACCATTTACACCACTTAAACTTGGCTCTTTAGAGTTAGTAGCATCTGTGTATTGCTGTGTTAGGCTTGTATATTGTATGCTAGTTAACATATTTTTCCACCCAAATTTTACACCCGTTTTTAAGTTAAAATCCGGTACAAATTCTACTTTATTTCCTACAATACCATTTTGCTGAGACTGGGTATACTCAGAATTAATAAAAGATGTATTTATAAAATAATTAAAGCTAAAACTACTATTTATTTTAAACACCTTTTTTAAATTAAAATCTACTAAAGACTCTACCCCTATAATACGAGCATCACCAACATTTGTTCTTTCTTGCACCACACTACCATCATCTAAGGCTTTTGTAACCAAACCTATTCTGTCATTATAAAAAAGACCAAAAACACCTGCGTCATAAGAAATATAGTTTTTATAATTACCTCTAAAACCAAGATCTAAAGTATATCCTTTTTCATCGGATAAATCTCCAATTCTAAAAGAGGGGTTCACAATGTTTAAGTCAGAAAAAGTTACTGACCTGTAGTTTTGAGATGCATTACCATAAATCTCTAAAAACTTATTTGGCTTATAACTTGTTCCCAAACCAAATAATATAAAAGAACGCTCATTACTATCATTACTCTCTACCGTTTCATTTAAAATAACATTACCTGCTGCATCAGTATTTATTTTTTTAAAAAAACCGTCGCTCTCTGTTTTTATATATTCTACTCTTAAACCAGGTGTTAGAGACCAATTATCCTTTAGGTAAAATATATTTTCACCAAAAAATGCAATATTTAAATTAGGGTTTTTATAATTAGACTGCGACGGGTAATTAGGATAATCATTTATTGCAGAAGAAAAGTTAGCGTCACTACCATTACTTCCTGGCCCTTGTATAGATGTGTTGTTTGCCTTATAAAACTTAGTACCAATTAAGTAGGTTGCTTTTTTTCCAAAAAACGTATACTTGTCTAACAACTTAGCTTCAAAACCAAAGTTTTTAAAATCTCCGGTAATTAAATCTCTTTCTTCATTTGTATCTACTTGGTTTACTCTGTTTGTTCTAAAACCTAGGGCATCTCTAGATGCATTTAAACCAAAAAAGTTAAATAATAAGCTGGTATTTTCCGTAAAATTGTGTTTAAACTTTATATTATATAAAAGCCAATTAACTTTAAACCAGTTTCTTGCTCTATTACTTTGGTAAGGGTTTTCATTAAACATATTATCTGTTAACCCACCAGCTTGTTGTGCTAAATAATTTAAATATGTAACCTCTGTTTCTACTTTAGTTTTTGTACTTAATTGATACCCCAAATGCATAAATGCATTTTTAGAATTAAAGTATGAATTTGGCCTAAAACCATCTCCTTGCTTAAAGTTAAAACTAGCATAATAGCTAAATTTATTTTTTGTACCACTTACACTTGTATAATTGGTATACAAATTATTACTACCAACAGTGTTTCTTGTTAAAACTTCTATTTCTTTAGTTGAATTTGGCTTCTTAGTTACAAAATTAACTAGTCCTCCAAACTGAGTTCCGTATTGTAAAGACGCTGCACCTCTAATAATTTGTATTTCTTCTAAAGCTTCTGCAGGCGGAGTGTAATAGCTTTCTGGATACCCTAAAACATCTGCACTAATATCATATCCGTTTTGACGTGTATTAAAGTTAGATGTTCTGTTTGGATCTAAGCCCCTCCCTCCTATGTTTAACTGTAGGCCAGCATCATCATTTTGAAAAATATTTAATCCTACAACTTGACTATATATTTGCCTTGCATTATTAGAGGCTAAATTTGCTACAGATTCACTTACCAAAACAACCTCTGTTTTTTTACCTGCATAGATAGACGTACCTACAACATCTTCTAACCGTTTTAAATTAAAAATTTGAGCTTTTCTGGCTACAACTTCTACTTCTGTTAATTCTATTTCTACAGCAGATAATTGTTTATTTAATACAGTATTACCTACCACATTTACTATTTCTTCTTCTATGTTATACTCATAAGAAAAAAATACAATTTCTAATTGTTTCTCGTCTGTAATAAACTCATAGTAGCCTTTATTATTGGTAACAGAAACCTTACCCTTGGCTTTATTATAAATTTCTACACCACCTATAGGTACGTTATTTTCTTTAGATGTAACGGTTCCCGAAACTTTATACTGAGCATAAAGAGATGCGTTACAAAATATAAGTAGTAATACTATTTTAAAATCCTTTAATTTCATCGTTAAATGGTAAAATCCACGTTTTGTGTTTTAATAAATCTTTTTCTTTGTAAAGGTCTATACTTGGGTCTATGTACGGCTTACTTAACCTTCCATTAAGCGCTACATAACTCTCTACAAAAACCTGAACATTTTTATGTTTTTGTTTTTTAAAATGATCTCCCAAATAATGTGCATATTGCACTATAAAATCTGGCTGAGTGCTCATTTGTTTTTCTTGAAAAGGGGTTAAAAAGTCTGCGTTATTTACATAAAATTGCTTTTTAGTTTTACCATCTACAATTTTAAAATTTGCATAGCCCATTTTTTCCATAAGCATTACACGCCAAGAAAAACGATATCCTTCTTCTGTCCAGAAAAGCTCTCCAGGATACAACAAATACCTAAATGGTAGTAATAACTGAATAGTAAAAAACACAGCTAAAAAGCCTAATATTAATCTCTTTTTATTGATAGAGTATATATTTTGATCTTTTACCGCAGCTGTATTTTTAGTTATAGTGATAGGCAATTTATAACTTACTTTTCTTATATGATTGATAATTTTAATATGAAAGTTGTCACTAAAAAAGATAAGACTACTCACTATCATTATATAAGGAAACATACCTATAGGAAACAGAACTCTTGTTAATAAATGAAAAATAACTACAGCTATAAATGCTAAAATTCTAGTTCTCTTATAAAGTAGTAAAAACGGTATTAACAAATCATACAACATACCAGACCAGCTCATAAAGTAATGAACCCATTCTTGCTGTAAAATAGAGTTACCTATAAAAGGAACATCATACTTAGAAGGTAACCATATTTTTAGAGGCATAGCTCTAAATAGCCAATCGGAATTTATTTTTGCTAATCCCGCATAAAAATATACTATACCTAATAGTAGTTTTACACTATCTATAGTATAGCTTGGCACGTAACTATATGTTTTTTTTCTTAGGTAAGAATCTACAGAGAAGTACGCATTTGCAGGTAAAAAAATCATTAAAAAACTTAGTATACCTACAAAGTAATAATGGTTTAAGTAAGTAGTCTTATCCATTAACTCTATATAAGTAAAGCTTAAAAAAAATAAAAAGATTGCTAACCTGTATTTGTAACCAATTGCTACTAATATTGCTGTTATAGCGCAAATTATAAAGAAAACATAAGTGTAGTTTCCTATTGGCTTAATCCATTCAAAATTATAATATGTAAAATGAAATTTAGGCTTAATGTATAGTTCATAGATCCACCCTTTAGACCAAAACCTTAGAATACTTAAAAACATTAAAACACCAAAACAAACTCTAAATACCACCAAAGGCGCTATATGGCTTGTTTTACTTAAGTATGTTTTAAAATTAGCTGTCATTTTTATACAAAAAAAGATTCTCTAATACTTTAGAGAATCTTTAATTATTAGTTCTTTAGTATATTAATCTCCATCTGCATCTGTATAGTCTACATTTACACTAAATGCTTGCAACATATCTACTTTAATTAAAACAACTACTTTTTGTAGAGCATCATAAGCCTCTGTCATTTTAACATTATCTACATCTACTTGGTTAGATAAGCTAGCATCTAATTCTAACACCTTGGCGCTAGCATCATTAATTTTACCGTTAATAATAGCGTTTAAATCTTCACCTTGTGTAATATCATTTAAATAATCTAAATAATCTGCAAAACCTGTTCCGGTAGTGGTAGAGTTATAAGCTTTGCCATTAAAAAAATCTTGAATATTTTGTACAGCAGCAACTAATAAATCTTTTGAGTTTTTATCACTATAAAATGCTTCTACTTTAGAAGGTAAAGGTGTAGTAGAAAAAACTCCTGCAGGAATACCTACTTTGTTAGCGCGTAATCCTTTTTCAAAATAAAAAACAAAATCGTTAGCTAACTTATTAAAAGCACTTGTTGCTGTGTTCTCTGTACTAGCAATAAAAGTTTCTCTATAACCAGATTTCCAATCGGTTAATACAGTCTCGGTTAATATATTCATTTGGTTTACCAAGTCTGACAAATAAGTTTTGTATCCAGCTCCAGATGTTGTATTGGTGTACTTTTCTACAATATCCGCATTAGTTTCTGCTAAGCCAAATAATAAGTAATCTAAAGCAGGAAAACCAACAGCATCATTATTATTAGGGTGCGTTAAGTCATAAGTTCCCGAACCTACATTACTCTCTATATCATCTATAGACGTAGGATAAACATTCATTTGAAAAGCATAGTTAATTTCTTCTGCTTTTCCTATGTTGTACATTTCTACAGATTGCCAAACTTTATAAGCAGATAGCCATTTGTCTCTTAACGCAATTAAATTAATTTCTGAAGGAGATGCTATAAAATTATCCTTTTCTTCTTGTAAGTCATTTAACTTAGTAGATAAATCTTCGTAAGATGGTATAATTATTTTATCTGCAACATTGGTTAACAGTCCTCCCCTATTAAAGTCGTCTTTACCATTATTAACGGTATCAGAACTATCATCTGATGAGCTACAAGCATAAACCGTTAATGCAGCTATAAAAACAAAAATCACTCTCTTCATTTATCCTTAATTTTATTTATTCTAAATAAAGGGCAAAAATAAGAAAAAAGTAGTCATAAAATGACTATTTACGACTACTTTTTTAAAAAATGCTCCTAGTTAAAAACTTTTAGTTTACTGTTTCTTCTGTAGTAAAACCATATGCTGTAGCAATTTCATTAGAAATCTGATCTAATGTTGCTGGTGTAACATCCCAAAAGCCATTACCTGCCATTAATGTATCCATATAGCCATCAATAGTAGCTGCATCTAATACAGGAGAATCTGTAACAGTATCTCTAGTAAAACGTAGACTGTTTATAAAACCTAAAGCTTCAGATAAACTGTGAAAAGCAGAAGCCTTATCACTTTCTAACACTTCTTTACCAGATTGTAGGTAATAAACGCTACGTACTGCTACTACTTTAGAAACTTTTTCTCTAATAATTTGTGCTTGCTCATCTCTAAGCTCGTAATCTTTTGCTACAATTGCCGCTCTTCCTAATTTAAATGCCTCATAAATATCATTAGCAATACCTGTAAAATCTGAATCAGCTTCTACACTTGCTAAATATTTATTTAAAAAACTGTCTTTTCCTAATTCTGGCGTAGCAGGAGTATCTTCATTACCATATAAATATCCATAAGCTTCATCCCACTTATGTTCCATATTTGTATAGTTTTTACCATCTACTAAAGTACCCGCATCATTATCTGCTGCGTTAGTACCTTCATCTAAAACAGCAATGCTTAAGTAGTTGTTTAACATTTGATCTACCATTAAACCTCCTATTATAGATTTAGCAATTGCTTGGTTATACTCTAAACCTTTACCGTTTACGTATCTTGTAGATCCACCACCTATTTGCTGAATTTTACCGGCACTACCTGCAACAGCATCATCATCCCATTTAGGAAAAACCTCTGTTACTTGAGCACTAATCCACAAATCAAAATTTTCTTTTATAGCTATAGATGCTGTAGTATTAGTTGAAAAATAATCTGCAGATGCTGCAATTTTACTACGTACACTTTTGTTAGAGCTGTTTAAATCTGCATTAGAAAAATCGTTATTGTTTTCTTCATGAGCAAACATAGCATCTAATTTTTCTTCTGTGCTTGTATTATCTAAAAGAGCAGATATAAATTCTTCTGCCATTTGTATTCTAGTAGTTTGACCTCCAAAATCCACAGAACTCTCCCCATTATTTTCAAAGACATAAGTAGCAGGAACAACAACATTTGGATTATCGTTACCATCACCATTATCATCTGAAGAACAAGATGTAAAAATAACGCTTGTTAAAAATAAGCCTGCAAATAATTTATTTACTTTCATAAGTACTATTATTAAAATATTTTTTTGCAAATATCTCTAATAGAAACATATAAAACAATATTTATTTAGAACAAATAAAGATAATGGTGTTAAATTTTTAATTAACAGATGATTACACCTGAACTAATTAATGATATTTAGAAAATAATTCTGTTGCTTTATTGTATGCAGCTTCAAAAACCATCCAATTTACATTAGTATCTACCTTTTCTGCAGTAAAATAAGATAACATTTTTTCTGTGGGCATATTACCTGTTAAATCGTCTTTTGCCATAGGACAGCCTCCAAAACCTTGTATTGCGCCATCAAACCTAACACAACCTGCGTTATAAGCCGCCGCAACCTTCTCTTGCCATTTGGTTGGTGTAGTATGTAAATGTGCTCCAAATTTTACTTTTGGGTATTTTGGAATTAAATTAGAGAATAAATAATCTATAACATCTGGTGTAGAAGAGCCTACTGTATCTGACAATGAAATAATATTAACACCCATTTTTGCCAATTTCTCTGTCCATTCACCTACTATCTCTACATTCCAAGGATCTCCATAAGGGTTACCAAAACCCATAGAAATGTATGTAACAACCTCTTTATTTGCAGTATTAGCAATATCTAATATTTGCTTTAGTGTTTCTACAGATTGCGCAATTGTTTTATGTGTATTACGCATCTGAAAGTTTTCTGAAATAGAAAAAGGGTAACCTAAATAGTTTATTTCTTTATGCTTACTAGCATCTTGGGCGCCACGTACATTTGCTACTATAGAAAGTAGTTTACTCTGAGTTCTAGATAAATCTAAGTTTGCTAAAACCTCTGCCGTATCTACCATTTGTGGTATTGCTTTAGGTGATACAAAACTGCCAAAGTCTATAGTATCAAAACCACAATCTAATAAAGACTGTATGTATTTAACTTTTAACTCTGTTGGAATAAATTCTTTTATTCCTTGCATTGCATCTCTTGGGCACTCTGTAATTTTTACTTTAGCAGACATAAATTAATTGTTGACTTTTTCAAAATTACTACTATTTATCCGATAAAAGAATATAAATTCCTAAGCCTACAAAAACTACAATTTGCAACCATTTAAAAATATATCCAACTTTTTCATTTTTAATAATATAACTAGATATAGACCCCGCTAAAATGGCTATAATACTAAATACCACAAAGGAAACTACCATAAAAAGTACTCCTAACACATAAAACTGTACAATAGTATTAAGTGTATTACTAAATAAAAAACCAGGAAAAAAAGCTAAAAAAAACAATGCCACTTTTGGATTTAAAACATTCATTATAAACCCTTGTTTAAAAAGCGAAAATAAGCTTTTTTTTGGCGCGTTATCTCCCCCTAAAATAAGGCTTCCATCACTCTTAAAAACCTTATAGGCAATATAAAATAGGTACAAGGCTCCAAATATTTTAATTCCTAAAAACAAATAATCATTAGCTTTTATTAGTGCAGATACACCAAAAGCTAAAAGTGTTGTATGTACCAAACAACCAGAAATTAAACCCGCAACAGTTGCTAAACCATACTTTTTACCATTAACAAGGCTTTGTGTTAGCACATAAATATTATCTGGTCCCGGAAAAAAAGCTAGCAAAGTAGTGGCAGAAATAAAGGCCAAGAGTATATCTAAATTCAAAACATTTTTTTTAAAGTATGAAAAATACAAATTTAAAAAGTAGTTATCTATCTTATGGTTATCTTTAAACAAAATACCAATAATGAAAAATATATTTTTATTACTTTTTATGTGTTTATGTTTAACTAGTTACGCAAACATTAGCACAAATAAAAACTTAAAAACTTCTATGACTACAGCTAAAGACAGCGTATTAAGACACGTGGTTATTTTTAAATTTAAACCAGAAGCAACAAAACAACAAATTAAAACTATAGAAAAAGCCTTTAGTGCTTTACCCTCTAAAATAGCACAAATAATGGATTATGAGTGGGGATTAAACAATAGTCCAGAAGGTTTAAGCAAAGGGTTTACACATTGCTTTTTTGTAACTTTCAAAAATGAAGAAGACCGCGCAATTTACTTACCGCACCCAGACCATAAAGCGTTTGTATCTTTACTTACACCTGTGTTAGAAGACGTATTTGTATTAGATTATTGGAGCAATTAAGTGTTAGCTAAAATTGCTTTATTTATTCTTTTTATTAATCTAGGACCTTCATATATAAAACCGGTGTAAATTTGTATTAAATCTGCTCCTGCATTTATTTTTTCTAACGCGTCTTTTTCAGAGTGTATACCTCCTACTCCAATAATAGGAAACGCTTTATTGCTTTTTTCTGCTAAAAATCTAATAACCTCAGTACTTCTGTTAGTTAACGGCTTACCACTTAAACCTCCGTTTTCTTTAGTAATACTTTCTGGTGATTTTAAGTTGTTACGTTCTATGGTTGTGTTAGTTGCTATAACTCCGTTTATTTTTGTTATTGCTACAATGTCTATAATATCTAACAATTGCTCATTTGTTAAATCTGGTGCAATTTTAAGTAAAATTGGTTTAGCTTTTACTCCTTTTTGCGTAACATACTTTTTATTTTCAGTAACTAAAGCATTTAACAAATTGGTTAACGGTTCTTTGTCTTGTAATTCTCTTAAGCCAGGTGTGTTTGGTGAACTTACATTTACAACAAAATAATCTACGTGTGGGTATAATGCTTCAAAGCAAATTAAATAATCTTCAACAGCACCATCATTAGGTGTAATTTTATTTTTACCAATATTACCACCAATTAACACATTGTGTTGCGCCTTTAAACGCTCTACTGCCTCTAACACTCCTCCGTTATTAAATCCCATACGGTTAACAACTGCGCTATCTGCTTTTAATCTAAACAAACGTTTTTTAGGGTTACCAGTTTGTGGCTTAGGTGTTAATGTTCCTATTTCAATAAAACCAAATCCAAAGTTAGACAGCTCTTTAAAAAGTTTAGCATCTTTATCAAAACCTGCTGCCAAACCAACAGGGTTTTTAAATTTTATCCCAAAAACTTCTTTCTCTAATCGTTTATCATCTACTACATACATTGCTCTAAATAAACCTCCAAAACCTATTTTAGAAAAAAACTTGATTAATGAAAATGATAAATGATGCACCTTTTCTGGATCCATCAAAAAAAACAACGGCCTAATAATAGCTTTGTACATAGAATTTTAAAATTTTGGCAAAAATACAAACTACCTAGATGTAGAACTATTTTACAATTGGTTTTTATTAACAGTTTTTACAATTTTTATAACTAAATACTAAGAGCCAATTGTCTTAAAAAATCTAAATAAACTGTACTTTTGAGTAAATTAAATACTTATGCAAGACATATTAGATAGATTTTTAGGTTATGTAAAAATAGATACGCAAAGCGATGCAAGCTCTAATACAACACCAAGTACAGCTAAACAATGGGATTTAGCCAACAAGCTTGTTGCAGAACTTAAAGACATAGGATTGGAAGATGTTACCATAGATGACAATGCATACATAATGGCTACATTACCAAGTAATATTGATAAAGAAGTACCTACAATTGGTTTTATTGCTCATTTTGATACTACACCAGATTTTTCTGGAACTAATGTAAATCCGCAAATTATAAGAAATTATGATGGTAAAGACATTGTATTAAATGCAGAAGAAAACATTATTTTATCTCCAGATTATTTTGAAGATTTATTACAATATAAAGGCCAAACTCTTGTTACCACAGATGGTACTACACTTTTAGGTGCAGATGACAAAGCTGGTATAACTGAAATTGTTACCGCAATGGAATTTTTAATTGCACACCCAGAGATTAAACACGGTAAAATTAGAATTGGCTTTACTCCTGATGAGGAAATTGGTCGTGGTGCACATAAATTTGATGTTGATAAATTTGGTGCAGAATGGGCATATACTATGGATGGTAGCCAAATTGGTGAGTTAGAATACGAAAACTTTAATGCTGCAGGTGCACACATTACAATACAAGGTAAAAGTGTACACCCAGGTTACGCTAAAGGAAAAATGATTAATGCTATTGGTATTGCGCAAGAAATTATGGCTGCTTTACCTAACAAAGAGGTGCCTGAACATACATCTGGCAGAGAAGGTTTTTACCATATACATACTATTAAAGGAGAGATAGAAAATGCTGAATTAGGCCTAATTATTCGTGATCATGAAAGAAGTTCTTTTGAAGACCGAAAAAAAGCCTTAGAGACCATAGTATTTAGGCTAAATGAAAAATACAATAACTGCATTGAGCTTTCTATTAAAGACCAGTACTACAATATGAAAGAAAAGGTTATGCCTGTTTACCATATTGTAGAAACCGCCAAAGAAGCAATGGAGGCATTAAATATAACTCCTATTATAAAACCTATACGTGGTGGCACAGATGGCTCACAACTAAGTTATATGGGCTTACCTTGTCCTAATATTTTTGCTGGTGGGCATAATTTTCACGGAAAATATGAGTATGTACCTGTAGAAAGTATGGAAAAAGCTGTAGAAGTTATAGTAAAAATTTGTGAACTTACTGCTACTAAATAAACTATAAATGAGTTCTAACAATACAGATGCTAAAATAAAAGTTGATGCTTATTTTAATAAAGAACAGCCTTTTAAGCAAGGTATTGCCTTTTTAAGAAAAATTGCTTTAAACACAGAACTCACAGAAACTTATAAATGGGGAGCTCCTGTTTATACTATAAACAACAAAAATGTTATTGGTATTTTGGCTTTTAAGCATCATTTTGGAATTTGGTTCTATAATGGTGCTTTGCTTAAAGACCCTAAAAAAGTATTATTAAATGCCCAAGAAGGAAAAACTAAAGCTATGCGGCATTGGAAATTTTTAGCTGTTAATGATATAAACAAAGAAACCGTTACAGATTATATTTTAGAAGCTATAGAGAATCAGAAAAAAGGTATTGAAGTTACTTTTACTAAAAATACAGATGTAAAAATACCTGAAATATTAACTGGTGCTTTAGATAAAAACATAGACCTTAAGCGTAAGTTTAATTCCTTTACACCCTACAAACAAAAGGAATTTATTACTTATATAAATGAGGCCAAAAGAGATGCTACAAAGCTAAACAGATTAGCAAAATGCATTACACTAATACAGGATGGCATAGGTTTACATGATAAGTATAGAAAATAAAAAAAGCATCAATTTGTAAATTGATGCTTTTTTATGTGAGTAACTCTAAGAGTTTACTTTTTTTCTGCTACTGGTTCATTTAATTTTTTGCTCATTTCCATAGAAATAGCAGATCTAGAAAACTTAATTTTACCAGCCATTGTCTCAATTACACAAGACATATCTTTATCATTTAAATCAAAGATTTTACCGTGCATACCGCTTTTGGTAATAACCTTATCTCCTTTTTTTAATTGTTCTGCAAATTTCTTTTCGTCTTTAGAACGTTTCATTTGCGGTCGTATCATAAAAAAATATGCTACTATAAATATTCCTACCATTGGTAGAAATGGGTACTGATCTAATATTTGTTGCATTTTATTATTTTAAAGGTACTGATGCTGCTGCACCATTTTTAGGGTTTACAAATGCCTTAATACGTAAAGTTTCTCTTCCTTTAGCTGTATTTGCTGTTACTGTTACTGCTTTAGTTACCTGGTTTTGACCAGAACCATTAAATTTAACTAACAACTCACCAGATTCTCCTGGAGCAATTGCTTTGTTTTTTGGGTATTCTGGAATGGTACAACCGCAAGTACTTTTTGCATCAGTAATAATTAATGGTGCTTTTCCTGTATTTGTAAATGTAAAAACTGTTTGTTGTGGTGTTCCTTGCTCAATAGTACCAAAATCAAACTCAGTTCTATCAAAAGTCATTACAGGCAAGTCTTTAGCATTGTTGTCTCTTTCTGCTGCGCTATCTACATTAGCCATAATTATTTTATTAGAAGCGTTGTCTTTACAAGCTGTAAAAGACATAGCAAAAACAGCAGCTCCAAATAGTAAAATAATTTTTTTCATAATTCTTATTTTTAATTTGTTTCACACAAAATTAATGAATATTTTTTATAATAATCCTCTACCTATTTTTTTTAACTTTCCTTCACTTTTATACTCACGTACAAGCTTGTCTAAAATACCATTTATAAAAATGCTACTTTTTGGCGTAGAGTATTCTTTTGCTATCTCAAGAAACTCATTTATAGTTACTTTCTCTGGAATAGAAGGAAAATTTAAAAGTTCGCAAATTGCCATTTTAAGCAAAATACCATCAATATCTGCTATACGGTCTTTATCCCAATTAGGTGTTTTACCAACAATTTCTTTAACATATTCCGCATCATTTAACAATGTTTTGGTTAGCAATTGCTTTGCATACACCATATCATCATCTTCTTTTAAAAGCTCTGGCAAAAAGTAAGATTCTGTAGCATCTGGCTTTGCTTTTTTAATTAGCTTTAAAACAAATGTATTTATGATAGGTATATCATCAACCCACGTTAATTTATCGTCTTCAAAATAGTCGTAAATTTTTTCGTTAGGTGCTATTACATTTTTATAAAGATCTGCAAGTAAGTTTTTATCTTCTTCATAACTACTAGTTTTGCTAGTCATATATGTTGTGTAATATTCACTTTCTACAACTTCTTTATAAATTAATCTTATGTATTCTTCGTTTAAATACCAATCATTTAATTTTCTGCTAGACAATTCTTCAAGTAGTAATTTATTGTCTGCTATTTGTAGTAAAACTCTATTATTTACAAATTTTTTACGATCAGGATATGCATCAGAAACATTTCCTAAATAACTTTTTGCTGCAATGTCTGCTTGCTCTTCTGCTCTTTTTTGCAGTTCTACCAACAAACTTAACATTAATAAGTACAGTGTGTACATACTATCTACACTATACTTTAAAAACTTTACTTGTTTTTCTAGTGTATCATCTTGTGAATGAGTAAGGGCGTATATGCACTGCATTACTTTAACCCTAATATGCCTTCTTGTTAGCATTGAAAAAGAACTTTTAATTTGTTAAAAAATTATATTTTGCAAAAGTACTATTATATTTTTCAAAAGTACTAATTGTAACAAGTTTTTATCTTATGATAATGATAACATATGATTATGCTTAAAAACCTATCTTTGCTAACTTAGTACAACACCACTATCCTTAAAAAGTAAATGAAAGAGTTAAAACACATTAATAAATACTTTAAAAAATATTGGCTTAAACTTACCATAGGTATTATTATAACAGTTGTTGCGCGAGTATTTTCATTAGTAATGCCGCCTTACGTAAACAAATCTATTAACGTAGTAAAAGAATTTATTTCTCAAGGAAACGTACCTATTGATGTGGTTAAAGGACACCTGCTAGATTATATTCTTATTATTTTAGGTGCTGCCCTTTTATCTGGTTTTTTTACCTTTTTAATGAGGCAAACCATAATTAATGTATCTAGACACATAGAGTACGACTTAAAAAATGAGGTTTATGACCACTACCAAAAGTTAAGTTTAAACTTTTACAAAAAAAACCGAACAGGTGATTTAATGAACAGGATTAGCGAAGATGTTAGTCAGGTTAGAATGTATTGCGGACCAGCTTTAATGTACGGGATGAATACTTTTACATTATTTGCTTGTATTATACCCATAATGTATTCTAAAGCTCCCACTCTAGCTCTTTATACGCTTATACCATTACCTATATTATCTGTATTAATTTATAACATTAGTAAAGTTATACACAAACGTAGTACTGTAGTACAACAGTTTTTAAGTAAGCTTTCTACGTTTGCACAAGAATCTTTTTCTGGAATATCTGTAATAAAAGCTTACGGTATTGAAGAAAAAACTAACAGTCAATTAGTGTCTTTAGCTAATGAAGGTAAAGATAAAAGTATGTCTCTTGTTCGTATTAATGCGTGGTTTTTTCCATTAATGGTACTATTAATTGGTATAAGTAATATTATTGTTATTTATGTTGGCGGCAAGCAGTACTTAAACGGACAAATAGAGAGTATTGGATTAATTGCAGAGTTTATTATTTATGTAAATATGCTTACGTGGCCTGTTGCAATTGTAGGCTGGTTAACCTCTATTATACAAAGAGCAGAAGCATCACAAGAGCGTATAAACGAGTTTTTACAAGAAGAACCAGAGATTAAAAATACTGTTACTACTCCTATGGAGATTAATGGTAAAATAGAGTTTAAAAACGTAAGTTTTACCTATGATGATACTAATATTACAGCTTTAAAAAATGTATCTTTTACCATAAACCCTGGAGAAACTGTAGCTATAATTGGTAAAACTGGTAGCGGAAAATCTACCATACTAGATTTAATTGCAAGATTATATGATGTTTCCTCTGGTAATATTGCTATAGATAATACTCCTATTAAAGAAGTTAATTTAGATTGCCTAAGACAAAACATTGGTGCTGTACCACAGGATGCTTTTTTATTTTCTGACTCTATTAAGGACAATATCAAATTTGGTAAAGAAGATGCTACTGATGAAGAAATTATAGCTGTTGCTAAAAAAGCAGTGGTTCATAAAAATATTATGAACTTTAAAGAAAAATATGACACTGTTTTAGGAGAAAGAGGTATTACCTTAAGTGGAGGGCAAAAACAACGTGTATCTATTGCAAGAGCACTATTAAAAGATCCTAAAATTTACTTGTTTGATGATTGCCTTTCTGCAGTAGATACAGAAACTGAAGAAAAGATACTTAACAACCTAAAATCTGCTTCTAAAAACAAAACAACTCTTATAGTAAGTCACAGAGTATCTTCTGCCAAAAATGCAGACAAAATTATTATTTTAGATAACGGAAAAGTAGTTCAAGAAGGTACACATAACTCATTATTTGAGATAGATGGCTATTACAAAGCTCTTTATAATAGTCAACTCTCAGAGAAAGAAAGTTAGAAAAATGTTGTCAATTAGTTATTTTTTTTTCATTTTTGAAGTATACTATGATAACATTACACTAACGAGATAACTATAACAATGAGTGAAAAAGAATTAATGGATCAGGAAGAGATTTATTCAAAAGTATTAAGAGCCGGTAGACGGACTTATTTTTTTGATGTGAGAAGCACTAAGGCAGGAGACTATTATTTAACAGTTACTGAGAGTAAAAAATTTACACATGATGATGGATCTTTCCATTACAAAAAGCATAAAATCTATTTATATAAAGAAGATTTTACTCCTTTTAAAGAGATTTTAAACGAAATGATGGACTACATTATTAAAGAAAAAGGTGAAGAAGTAATTTCTGACAGGCACCAAAAAGACTTTAAAAAAGAAGAACGCACTAATGCAGTACAAGAAACTGCAACTACAAATAGCTTTACTAACGTAAGCTTTGACGACATTTAAATTATAAAAAAAATGTATCTTTAAGCGACTCTAAAAAGAGTCGCTTTTTTTATTTTCAAAAACTAACTTACCTATGAAAAAAAGATTTTTTTTACTAGCTTTTCTAATGTTTCAATTTATACAAGCACAAGAAAAACTAGATTTAAATTATTATTTACCACAAAATGTAACTTATAACCCAAATATTCCTAAGCCTATAGATGTTATAGGCCATGAAGTTGGTGAGTGGCACGTATCTCATGATAAATTACAATTTTATATGAAAGCACTAGCCAAAGCTAGTGACCGTATTTCTATAGAAAACAGAGGAGAAACTTATGAGGGCAGACCAATATTATTACTTACTATTACTTCTGCTAAAAATCAGACTAATATAGAAAGTATTAGACAAACGCATATTGCAAACACAAGTACTAATGTAGACACTAGTAACCAGCCCATAGTAGTTTACCAAGGTTTTTCTATTCACGGTAATGAGCCTAGTGGTGCAAATGCAGGCTTAGCTTACGCCTATTATTTAGCTGCTGCACAAGGAGCAGAAATAGAAAAGATGTTAAACAATATGGTTATACTAATGGACCCTGCTTTTAATCCAGATGGTATACAACGCTTTGCACATTGGGCAAACAGCAATAAAAGTAAAAATTTAAACCCAGATGGTAATGATAGAGAATACCATGAAACTTGGCCTAACGGACGTACAAATCATTATTGGTTTGATATGAACCGTGATTGGTTACCTGTGCAGCTACCTGAAAGCAAAGCAAGAATTAATACGTTTCATAAATGGTTGCCTAATATTTTAACAGACCACCATGAAATGGGTACAAACTCTACATTCTTTTTTCAACCTGGAGAACCTACAAGAGTACACCCTTTAACCCCTAGTGTAAACCAAGAGTTAACAGCAGAAATTGGCACATATCATGCTAAAGCTTTTGACAAGATAGGATCTTTATATTATTCTGAAGAAAATTATGATGATTACTACTATGGTAAAGGTTCTACTTTCCCAGATGTTAATGGTAGTATTGGTATTTTATTTGAGCAAGGTAGCTCTCGTGGTCACGTTCAAGAAAGTGAAAATGGTATACTTACCTTCCCTTTTACTGTAAGAAACCAGTTTACGGCAGCATTATCTACTATAGAAGCTGCTTACAATATGCGCTCTAAAATTTTAAACTACCAACAGCAGTTTTATAAAAATGCAAAATCTAACGCTGCTAAAAGTAAAACAAAGGCTATAATTTTTGGCGATAATAAAGATGCCTCTAAAACTTGGCACTTAGCAGAAATTTTAAGTAGACATAAAATAAAATTTAATCAACTTAAAAACGATGTAAGTTTAAATGGTAAGAAATACAAAAAAGGAGCTAGTTATGTTGTTCCTATGAATCAGAAAAACTATCAACTTATAAATGCTATGTTCGAGAAAAGAACAACTTTTACAGATAGCTTATTTTATGATATTTCTGCTTGGACATTTCCTTTAGCATTTAATTTAGATTACTCAGAAACTACTAGTCTAAGTAATTTGGGTGAAGAAGTTAAAGTACTTAAACCCTTAACGGGTAGCCTAACTGGCAGCAGTAATTATGCTTATTTATTTGAGTGGAATGAGTACTATAGCCCCAGAGCACTAAATACTATTTTAGAAGCTGGACTTAGAGCTAAAGTTGGTAAAGAGCCTTTTACGGTAGAGGGTAAAAGTTATGATTATGGAACTATTATGGTTCCGGTACAAAATCAACGTCTTAACAAAGCAGAATTACAACAGTTTATGCTTCAAATAGCAGAAGAAAACAATTTAAAAGTAACTGCTGTGGGTACTGGTTTAACCAAAGGTATAGATTTAGGTAGTAATGAGTTTGATCCTATTAAAAAACAACAAGTAGGCTTGCTAGTAGGTAATGGAGTAACCTATGCAGATGCTGGTGAAATTTGGCATTTATTTGATCAGCGCTACAATATGAAAATTACTAAGTTAGACACAGACTACTTTTCTAGAGTTGATTTAAGCAGGTATACAGCACTAATTGTTCCTAGTATTTACGGTAATGCTTTAGATAAAAACTCTGTTGCAAAAATTAAAGATTGGGTTAAAGCTGGCGGTACTTTAATTGCATACAGAAATGCTGCTTACTGGCTAAACTCTAATGAAATTATGAAAATTAACTTTAAAAAAGACTCTGCAATTGTTGCCAAAAATATTCCTTTTGATAAACGTAGAGATTTTAGAGGTGCACAAGTTACTGGTGGTGCTATTTTTGAAGCCAAATTAGATCGTTCTCATCCTATTAATTATGGGTATAAAAATGATAAATTACCATTATTTAGAAATACCAATATATATATAACGCCAGACAAAAACAGCTACAACAACCCAATACAATATACTAGTAACCCATTGTTAAGTGGTTATATTTCTGAAGAGAATTTAGCTGTATTAAAAAACAGTGTACCATTTAAAACTCAAGGTTATGGCAAAGGGCAAGTTATTTTATTTACAGACAATACCAATTTTAGAGCATTTTGGTTTGGCACAAACAAATTACTTATGAATGCCATTTACTTTGGTAAAATAATGTAATTAAAACATAAAGTAAATATTTAAAACCTGAGTTTTTAACTCAGGTTTTATTGTTTTTTACTAGCCTATTTTTAATCCATTTGGCACTTTAGCTTCCGGACTTAATAAAATAACATCTTTATCTTCTACTGCCCCCATAACTAAACACTCACTCATAAAATTAGCAATTTGCTTTTTTGGAAAATTTACCACTGCAACAATTTGCCTTTCTAACAATTGTTCTTTTGTGTAACGCTTTGTTATTTGAGCAGACGTTTTTAAAATTCCTATTTCTTCACCAAAATTTATTTTTAATTGGTATGCAGGGTTACGTGCCTCCGGAAAATCATTAACCGCTACAATAGTGCCAACACGCATATCTACCTTAGAAAAATCTGACCACGTAATTTGCTGTTTCATATCTATTATTTTTACCTTTACACTCTCAAAGATATAGTTAATTTTACAACTAAATTTAAATAACAAAATAATGGCACGTACACCAAGTAATATGTTACCCTTAGGAACCGTTGCTCCTTCTTTTACCCTTTTAGATACTACTACAAACACTATGGTAAGTTTAGAAAACCACAAAGGTGATAAGGGCACAATAATAGCATTTATTTGTAACCATTGTCCTTTTGTAATTCACGTAAATCCAGAGCTTGTAAAAATTGCAGATTTTTACAAAAATAAAGGGTTTTCATTTATTGCTATTTCTAGTAATGATGTTATTAACTACCCACAAGATGCACCAGAGTTAATGACTAAATTTGCAAAAGAAAACAACTATAGCTTTCCTTATTTGTATGATGAAAAGCAAGATATTGCAAAAGCATATGATGCTGCTTGCACACCAGATTTTTATGTTTTTGATTCTGATTTAAAACTTGTTTATCGTGGACAACTAGATGACTCTAGACCAGGAAATGGCATACCTGTGACCGGAAAAGACTTAAAAAGTGCATTAGATGCTTTAGAACAAGGTAAAATTGTGAATCCTGAGCAAAAACCAAGCATAGGTTGTAATATTAAATGGAAGTAATTTAAAGCCAACCTTCTCTTTCACATAAGTTTTTTATGTGTGCATAATGGTGATTGCTATGCCATGCATAACTACCTATATTTTCTGCTACTGTAACTTTGGTTTCCCCTGAGGGGTGAATAAAATACCTGTTTAACTGTTCATCTGTTAATCCCTTTAGTAAATAAACCAATTTTGCGTGTAACGCAGTTATGTAATTTAAAGATAATATAACTGGCGATGTAGAGGCATCTACCAAATTGGCCCAATCTTTTTCTTCATAAGCTTTTATTATAGGAGCTTCTTCTGTAAGCGCCCATTTAAAACGAGTATAACTATTATGATGACTATCTGCTATATGATGCACCAATTGTATTACAGTCCACCCATTTGGTCTATAAGGTGTATTTAGCTGCTCATTATTTAAATTTAAAACAATGTTGGTGAGTTTTACAGGAAAAGACTCCAACGTTTTAATCCACTTTTTAATTTGTTCTTTAGTTATTTCTTCTGGACAAATAAAATCACCTATAGGATATTGCAATGATTTTAACGTATTACTTTTCATACCAACAAATGCTATTTTAAATATCTAATTTACTTACAGTTAAGCACTAAAGTACATAAAATTTATAATTTAATTAACTTTTAACGCAACCCTTTTAACAAATAAGAGTCTAGAAGGTAAAAGCGCATATAATTTAGTGCCCCCATAGTTATATGAAAAAAGTTGGTAGGGTTTTTGTTAACATAATTGTTATGTAAGTAGAACCTTAATTTAAACACATTTAACCTATATAAATATGATTACTTTTTTTCTTATTTTGTCTGTACTAATTGCTGTAAATATTATTTTACTTACTGTAAGTGTAAATGGTAGTTTTTTCTCTAAACGAAAAAACCTCTCTTTAGAAAAGAGAGGTCTTAAAAAAAATTATGCTTAGTAGTTTTTACAAACTATTTTACATCCATTAATTCTACATCAAAAATTAGTGTTGCATTTGGTGGTATAACACCACCTGCACCTGCACTACCGTATGCTAAGTTAGAAGGAATTACAAAACGAGCCTTGTCTCCTACTTGTAATAATGCAATACCTTCATCCCAACCAGGAATTACTTGTCCTACTCCTAGTTGAAAATCTATTGGTTGGTTTCTTTTGTATGACGAATCAAAAACCTGACCGCTAACTAAAGATCCTTCATAGTGTACAGAAACAGTTTTACCACTTTCTGCTTTAACTCCATTACCTTTTTGAATAATTTTGTAACGTAAACCAGACTCAGTTGCATCAAAACCAGCAGCTAATTTTTCCATTTGTGCTTCTGCCTTTGCTTTTTCTTCTGCTAATCTTTTTTCTCTAGATCCTTCAAAAGTTCTAAAAGCTTCAACAGCATTCCACTTTTCTGCTTCTTCACCAACTCTTACAATTTCTAAAGTCTCAATAGTATCTCCTTGTGCTACAGCATCAACAACATCTTGTCCACTCTCTACGTGTCCAAATACCGTGTGCTTATTGTCTAACCAAGGTGTAGCAATGTGTGTTATAAAAAACTGGCTACCGTTTGTTCCAGGACCAGCGTTTGCCATAGATAAAACTCCAGGGCCAGAATGTGTTAACTCTGGATGAAATTCATCATCAAACTTATAACCAGCATCACCTGTACCAGTTCCTAAAGGACATCCACCCTGAATCATAAAATCTGGAATAACTCTATGAAATTTTAATCCGTTATAATATGGTGTTCCTTGTGGTTTTACAGAGTTCTCTAAATTACCTTCTGCTAAGGCAACAAAGTTACCAACTGTACCTGGTGTTTTATCGTGCGTTAATTTTACTAAAATCTCTCCTTTAGTAGTATTGAATTTTGCGTAAATTCCGTCTTGCATATCGCTTATTTTTTATGAGCCGCAAAGATAGTCATTGTTTTTTGTTCACAAAACCCAATGCGTTTAAGAATTTGTTATTATCCTTTTATCTTTTTTGAGGTTACAATACCGTATTTATCAAACAAATACACCAAACTTGTCATTGTAGCTGCCCCTAATTCTAACTCTCTTTTATTTACGTGTTCAAAAGTATCATTGGCAGCATGATGGTGATCAAAATAACGTTGAGAATCTGGTCTTAAACCTGCCAAAACTATATTATCTTTTTTTAATGGACCAACATCTGCTCCACTACCACCTTTTTCAAACAAATGAATTAAATATGGTTTAAATAAATTTCTCCAGCTTTCTACTTGTTCAAAATTTTCTGTAGAGCAATCAAAAGAAAAACCTCTAGGAGAAAAACCTCCGGCATCACTCTCTAAAGCAAAAATGTGATTTTCATTTTTACTTTTAGCCACCTGTGCATATTTATTACCTCCTCTTAAACCGTTTTCTTCATTCATAAAAAGCACAGCTCTTATAGTTCTTTTAGGCTTGTAACCAGATGCTTTAATTAAACGTAATACATCCATACTTTGTACTACACCTGCTCCATCATCATGAGACCCGTCTCCTAAATCCCAAGAATCTAGATGGCCACCTACTACTATAATCTCATTTGGGTAAGTACTTCCTTTTATCTCTGCAATAACGTTGTATGACTGTACATCATCATACTGTTTGCAATTTTGCTTAAAAAAGAATTTTGTGTTTGGGTTTAACTTTAAAGCTGTAGCTAATAACTCTGCTCCATTTGTACTAATTGCCGCAGCAGGAATTCTATTTTTTACAGGAGTATCTCCATAACTCATAGAGCCTGTGTGCGGATAATCATCTAAACGTAAATTAACAGACCTAACAATTACACCTACTGCACCAAACTTACCAGCCTCTGCAGCCCCTGAGTAACGCTGATCTACACACCCACCATAAGCAGTAAAAGTTACAATGTCTTTAGGGTTCATTGGTCTGTTAAAAAATACAATTTTACCTTCTATTTTTTCTTTACCTAACTCTTCTAACTCCTTAATACTCTTTACTTCTATTACATTAGCTTTTAACCCTAAGGCAGAAGTTGCAACAGAACCTCCTAATGCACAAATAGGCACACTTGTAGTTGTTCCGTCTTCAGATAAAATGTTTGCATACTCTGGTAAACCACGCACCCATCTTGGCACCATTACTGGTTGTAAATACACACGATCTACTCCTAACTTTTCTAATTCTTTTTTGGTATAATCTACAGCTTGTTGTGCCTCTACAGAGCCAGATAAACGCCCACCAATTTGATTAGATAAATGGTCTAACCAATTGTAGGCCATACCATCTGTTAATGCAGCGTCATAAATTGATCTAAGTTGTTTTTCATCAGCTGTTTGCGCAAAAATAGTTGTGCAAACTAATAGGAATATTACAGTTATTTTTTTCATCTTTTATTCTGATTCTAATTGGTTTTTATACATTTCTAAGTTTGCCTTAATTTCATCATCTAACTCTGGCTCTTTTATGTCTTTATACTTTTTTAATTCTTGCAATAAAATTGATGCTACAATTACTCTGGCTCCCTTTTTATTGTCTGCAGGTACCACATACCAAGGAGCGTGCTTTTTAGACGTTTTATTAATAGCATCTTCATAACACTCTTGGTAAGTATCCCAAAGTTTACGTTCTTTTAAGTCTCCCGGAGAAAATTTCCAGTTTTTCTCTTTTAAATCTAATCTACGTAATAACCTTTGGCGTTGTTCTTCTTTAGATAAGTGTAAATAAAACTTATAAATTAAAGTGCCATTTTCTGCTATATGCTTTTCAAAATTATTAATCTGTTCAAACCTTTTTGCCCAAAAAGCATCATCTATATCATCTACACTGAGTATACCCGGTATATGTTCTCCCATTATATATTCTGGGTGAACACGCGTTACCAAAACATTTTCATAATGTGTTCTATTAAACACTCCAAATTTTCCTTTTGCTGGTAATGCTATATAGTGCCTCCATAAATAATCATGCTTACGCTCTAATTCTGTTGGTACTTTAAAACTGTGCACCACAACACCACGAGCATTAAAATCTTTAAAAATCTCTCGAATTAGACTGTCTTTCCCAGCAGTGTCCATACCTTGTAAGCAAATTAAAACACTATATTTTCCGTGAGCATATAACGTGTCTTGAAAATCACCTAATTCCTCTCTAATTTTTTCTAATTCCTTTTTTAATTTCTTATCAGATTCATTAAAAGTTTCTAATGTTGGTTTGCTAGACAATTGTACATTTTCTAAAACCTTATATTTTTTTATATCTACGTTACGCACTTTATTCTATTTTATTTTTTAAGAGCTTGAATATACTATATTTTATTGATGTTTCCTTGTTTTATAGCACATCAATAGGATTTTTTGCCGCTTTAACGATAATAAAAGGTTATGATAACATTACTAACTATATTGCAACAGAATCTGTACTTAAGGGTGCCCCAAAACCTTAAAAATGATACAAAAACTTAAAAATACATCCCTACTATTAGCAGCTTTATTGTTGTTTTCTTTTGTTACCAATACCGCGTGCGATTTGGTAAACTCTAACTTAGAATTTGCTTTAAAACAGACTAAAAATGCTGAGAAATCTCAGGATATAAACACAGTTAAATTTCATACATACAAGGCTATTAAAATAGTACAAAAATTAGACAAGCAATTAAAAGATTGTGGTTGTTCTACTGCTAATAAAGAAATTACAGAAGGCCTAAACTTACTTAAAGATATTACACACAGTACATCTTTATCTACAGCTAAGTTAATGTTAGAAGATGCTAGAAAAAGTATTAGTTCTGGTATAGATAAAATTGCTACCTACAGTAAAAAAACAACTAGCAATACTGATAAAAAAATTAGTGCAGAAAACGCAAAAGTATATGCTACTGTAGATAGTATTCTGATACCTTTAGAAAAGTCTATGTTAGCAATGACAGTAGAAAAAGACAACTGTAAAGAAGCTTATGCTACTGCTTTGGCTATTTACGAAAAAAATGAACTTAAACTAATGGATGAGTCATTAACTGAAGCTAAAAAATACTATCATTTACGAAGTATAGAAATTGCAAAAAAAACTATGAAGAAGCTTGAAGATTGTGCTAAAGCAAAATAACTTTAGTTTTCTAATGCTAATTTTAATGCCAGCAAACCTTCTTCAAAATCTTTGCCAACAGCTTTATCCATATTCATAAAAAGCATCATAATACTCATAGGAAATGTGTTTTTACCAGAAAAACCCCAAGTTACTCTTGTAGTGTTATTTTCTAAGTCATAAAATTTAAAGTAACAGTCTGATGTGGATTTAAAAGGTTTAAAAAACCTTAACTCACCATCTATACGTTCTCCGTTAATGATATTGGTAATTTCTTGCTCGCCTTCACCTACTTCTTTATTTCCGTTCCAATAGCTAGTAAAGCCTACTGTACCGTCTGTACCGGTATATTTACGAGCCATATTAGGATCTTTTTTAGCCCAAGGAGACCAAATTTCTTGATTTTTAACAAGCAAAACATAGTTAAAAACTTCGTCTTTAGATTTGGTGATATCTATAGACCTATACACATTAAAACTCTTGGGAGCTACTACAGCTAAAATTACAACAAGTACTACTAAGCTTGCTAGTATATAAACAGCTATCATCATTTTTTTTGAGGTTTGGTTGGTTCTTAAATTTACAAAAAAATAATAAAACTTTATGTAAGTAATACTTCTGTTATAGCTATGTGTTTTCCTTATAATAACGCTCTAAAATATCATCTATACTTTTTATAGATTTTTTAGTCCAATCTAGTCTAATAGCTAATATTTCCTCGGCTGTAAGTTGCCAATTTTTAGTTGTTTTTTTTAATTCTGTGGTTAAGTGTTGTAATAATATTGCTGCAGAAACAGATATGTTTAAACTCTCGCTAAAACCAACCATTGGTATTTTTACATAACCATCTGCTTTGTCTAGTACTTCTTGACTTAAACCACTTTTTTCTGTACCAAAAAACAACGCTATTTTATCATCTATCTTAAAATCATCTAGTAAATAAGAATCTGTATGCGGAGAGGTTGCTATAATTTTATAACCATCTTTACGCAGCGTATCTATACACTCTGTTGTTGTATTATACCTTGGCGTAGTTACCCATTGTTGGGCTCCCATTGCTATATTTTTATCTAAAGGCTCACTGTATTTACTTTCTATTAAATGAGCAGTTTGTACACCAAAAGCATCACAGCTTCTAATAACTGCACTAGTATTATGCATTTGAAAAACATCTTCTATAGCAACGGTAATATAATTAGTTCTGTCTTTTAAAATATCTAAAAAACGCGTTTTACGTTCTTCACTTATTATGTTTTCTAAATAAGTTAATAGTTTAGTGTCTGTCATAAAGACCAATATAAAAAGAAAAGTTTAATTTTATAAAAAACTAGTGCGAATGAAAAATATTGTTCTCCTTACTGGAGCCGGAATTAGTGCAGAAAGCGGCATAAAAACATTTAGAGACGCAGATGGCTTATGGGAAGGTCATGATGTTATGCAAGTAGCTTCTCCGCAAGGTTTTGCTGCAGACCCAGAGCTTGTATTGGATTTTTATAACCAAAGAAGAAAGCAATTATTAACTGTAAAACCTAATAAAGCACATTTAGCTATTACAAAATTACAAGAGCACTTTAATGTAACTGTAATTACCCAAAATGTAGATGATTTACACGAGCGCGCAGGAAACAAAAATGTGGTTCATTTACACGGTGAACTTTTAAAAGCACGTTGTACCCAAAATGAAACCGAGGTATTAGAATGGACAAAAGACTTAAACTTAGGAGATTTATCTAAAAGTAAAAACCAACTAAGACCGCATATTGTTTGGTTTGGTGAAGAAGTACCTTTATTAGAAAAAGCTGCAAAAATAACTGAAACAGCAGATGTTTTAATAATTATTGGCACCTCTATGCAAGTATACCCAGCTGCTAGTTTGGTACATTATGTTACTAATGGCACTCCTATTTACTTTATAGACCCTAACCCTAGTATTAAGCAAAGTGATTTTAATAACCTTACAATTATAAATAAAACTGCCGTTAATGGTTTGCCTACTCTTGTAAAAGATTTAATTGATACAATGCTCTAGTATTTTTTACCCATTCTATTAGCGCTTCCTTTTGTGTACTGCTTAAATTTGCCGTTTTGTGGGTCCACGTATATTCCTTTAATGGCATTTCTCCACTTTCTACGGTTTCCATTACCTCATCAAGCTTATGATCTTTTTTCTTAACTGAATAATTTTCCCATTCAGAAAAATTTAAATGTTTTTTACCATCTTTAACGTGGTCTGCCAACCAGTATGATACCGGTGCTATATTGTTATACCAAGGATACGCAGTTGTGTTACTATGACAATCATAACAGCTAGTTTCTAATATTTTTTTAACTTCCTTAGAAGGATTTGTTTCTGTTAAAAAGGCAGTTTTTAAATCGGTTTCTGCGTTATTTTTTTCTGGCCTGTAAAATTGCATTGCTATTAAAATAATTAATAAAGCTAGTAGTATTTTTTTTAGTATTTTCATCTTTACAATTTAGTATAAGCAAAATACAACTTTTTGTGACAAAAACAGAATTACATTTGTGGCTACAAAGTAGCGTTAACCACTCTAGAGAAAAAAGACAACAAATAGCTAATGTTATTTTACAAGAACAAGGTTTAGTTCCTAACTTACTAGACATTGTACTTACTGTAAATGACCCTATCTCTTGTAAAGCAGCTT
Organism: Cellulophaga lytica DSM 7489; assembly: GCF_000190595.1. Lineage (NCBI taxonomy): Bacteria > Pseudomonadati > Bacteroidota > Flavobacteriia > Flavobacteriales > Flavobacteriaceae > Cellulophaga > Cellulophaga lytica. Next base: position 140,763 of record NC_015167.1, read on the forward strand.
GGGTATTAGAGTTTGCTTTTAAAGAAAATAATAGTATTATTTTTCCTGTAATTGATAAATTTTTAAACGGACTAAAGTTGTTAACCATAGAGTCTAGCATTAGACCTTGTGCTAAAATTTGCGAAATTTTAATGCTTCAATATTTCTCTAAACAAGAAAACCAAGTTCAGAAAAACTTAAAAGAAAAACATTTAGAGCTAATTACTACCGTTTGTTTTGATTGGCTTATTGGCAACCATAAAGTAGCTACACAGGCGTATTCTATGACAAGTCTCTATGCATTAGGCAAAAAGTATGCTTGGATACATCCAGAGCTACGTAGCATATTAGAAAAAAATTACCCTTACGGCACTGCTGCATATAAGGCAAGAGCTAGATTAACATTAGATAAAATTGCATAAAAATTTAACTTTTTATTAATTCTATTTCTTAAAAAACAGCACATAAAACAAGCTAACTAATAGGCATATAAACATACTTTTAACTACCTTTGCAGCTTTTAAAAATCAACACAAAAACAGATGTCTTTAAACCAATTAAATGCCATTTCTCCTATAGATGGTAGATACAGAAACAAAGTAGATGCTCTAGGTTCTTTTTTTTCTGAAGAAGCTTTGATAAAATACAGAGTTAGAGTTGAAATTGAATACTTTATTGCATTATGCGAAATTCCGTTACCGCAATTAAAAGATTTTGATACTGCATTGTTTGAAAACTTACGTGCTATTTACCAAAACTTTACTACTGAAGATGCGCAAGCAATTAAAGAAATAGAAAAAGTTACAAACCACGATGTAAAAGCTGTTGAGTATTTTATTAAAAAGGAGTTTGACAAATTAGGTTTGCAAGACTATAAAGAATTTATACACTTTGGTTTAACATCACAAGACATTAACAACACTGCTATACCGCTTTCTATAAAAGAAGCTATGAACGAGGTTTACGTTCCTATGTATTTTGATGTTGTAGAAAAACTAGAAGAATTGGTTAAAGAGTGGGCAGAAGTATCTATGCTTGCCAGAACTCACGGACAACCAGCTTCTCCTACACGTTTAGGTAAAGAAATAGATGTTTTTGTTGTTCGTTTAAAAGAACAATTTAATTTATTAAATGATATACCAAGTGCCGCTAAATTTGGTGGTGCAACTGGCAATTTTAATGCACATAAAGTTGCTTACCCTAACATTGATTGGAAATCATTTGGACAAAAATTTGTTCAAGAAAAGTTAGACTTACAGCACTCTTTCCCTACTACGCAAATTGAGCATTATGACCATATGGCTGCTTTGTTTGATACGCTTAAGCGTATAAATACTATTATTATAGATTTAGATAGGGATTTTTGGACATACGTGTCTATGGATTACTTTAAACAAAAAATTAAAGCTGGCGAAGTTGGCTCTTCTGCTATGCCACATAAAGTTAACCCTATAGATTTTGAAAACTCTGAAGGAAACTTAGGTATAGCTAACGCCATTTTTGAGCACTTATCTGCTAAATTACCTATTTCTAGATTACAGAGAGATTTAACAGATAGTACAGTACTTAGAAACGCTGGTGTACCTTTTGCACATACTATTATTGCTTTTAGCTCTACATTAAAAGGATTAAACAAACTATTACTTAATAAAGAAAAGTTTGAACAAGATTTAGAAAATAACTGGGCTGTTGTTGCAGAGGCAATACAAACTATTTTACGTCGTGAGGCTTACCCTAACCCTTATGAAGCATTAAAAGGTTTAACTAGAACAAACGAAAAAATTAATCAGAAATCTATAGCTAATTTTATTGATACTTTAGAAGTATCTGATGCTATTAAAACTGAACTAAAAGCTATTACACCAAGTAACTATACTGGTATTTAGTAACTGTTTATTTTATAGCTTGTAAAAAGCAAAAACCCATCAATAATTAAATTGATGGGTTTTTTATTTGTTTTATTATTAGCTTAACGCTTAATAAGCAGTCTTGCTTTTTGCGTTACACCATTTACTCTTACTTTTAAAAAGTATTTTCCGCGTCTTAAATAACTTAAGTTATACGTTAAGTTAGACTTACCAGCTGTTAACTGCTCTTTTGAACTAAATACTTTTCTTCCATAAAAATTATAGATAACAAAATCTGCATTTGTATCTAAATTACTATTTAATTGAATATTTAAATAATTTCTAAACGGATTTGGATACAGTCTTAAATTTGTAATAGACACCTGATCTTGTGCATCACAAGCACCTAATGTTGCACCGTAATACTTTACAAAAACTGCTGCTGCCCATTTAGACATACAATACGATTTTCCTTTGTAACAAACCTCAACTCCTGGTCTGTACGCGTTACCACACCTAACATCTTCTACATCTACAGTAACGTTTGCTGTTGTAAAACAACCATTAGCATCTGTTACAGTAACGGTATATGTTGTTGTAGCCTCTGGACACGCTTTAATGTCTTGTGTAGTTTCACCATTACTCCACTCATAACTATAAGGAGCAACACCACCTTCTACTGTAGTTACACTTAAAGTTGTACAAGAGTCATAGCCTAAGTAAACCTTAGTGTTATCAGAAACAGAAATGTTTATTGCCTCTGGAGCTGTTATTATAAATTCTTCCGTAACCTCATTGCCTAAAGCATCTGTAATAATTACGCTATGTGTACCAGCCTCTAAGCTTGTAGCAGTTTCTGTAGTATCGCCATTACTCCACTCATAAGCATATGGTTTTGCGCCACCTTCTACAACTACTGTAGCTGTACCATCTAAAGCCGTACTACAAGTAACATCTGTTGTAGATATACTTACCAACTCTAAACCTTTTAACTGAAAACGTGCAGATACCGGAAAGTGGTCTGATACTGTGTTTGGATAGTCACTATCATAAAACTCATAATGTACACGAGCAGATTCTGCTATATAATTGTCATTTAACTCGTTTGTTATTGTAATATGGTCTATCATATTTTCTCTAAAAACATACGATCTAAAATCTTGGTCACTTAATGTTTTTGAAACTATGTTATAGTTAACCTCATCTGTAGCATAAGCATTAAAACTAGACGTTGTAGTCGTTGTAATATCTGCAACTGTTGTATCTACATCATCATTATAATCACCCAACAAAATAAGTTTTTTGTCTGCGTATTGCACATCTAAAGTATCTTTTAATACCTCAACATCATACTTACGCATATCATACCTGCCTTGTGCATCTGTACCACTATTTGCTCTTGCGTGCAAGGCAACAACATTTATTTGTTCTGTTGCACCATTAATAGTTACGTCTGCTGTCATTAAAAATGGTAAACGACCACTTGCATAAAAACGATCTGTTGCACTAGGATAATTAATCAAGGCAGAGTCGTCTCCTCCGTTATACATTGGGTGAATTGTTTGCAACAACACCTTAGTATTTACCACATTTACAGTTGCTGTATTGTATATAAATCCTAGTTTTTGACTAACTCCAGGGTCATTAGGGTAAGATACCGCTGGTGAAAGTACATAATCATACCCAGGAAGTTCACTAACCATTTGAGCAAATAAAGTCTCATCTGCAATTTCTTCTACAGCATAAATATCTGCATCTAACTTTGCAATTATAGCTTTTGTACTATCTTTTTGTATGGCATCAGACATTGGGCTACCAGCTGCTGGCGAGTTTGCTTCATCTCCAAACCACTCTATATTCCAGGCTACCACATCTAACGTTTTGTCTTTTCCTATTTCTACCGGAATTGTTGGTGGTACATACTCCCCTGCGCAAGGCATATCTTCTGAAGATCTTGGTAACAATTGGTATGTTTCATAAAAACGACCAACTACACCTGTAATTTCTGTACAAGTATTAGGCTGACCTAAACCAACTATTGCTTCTACATCATTATCTATACGAAGTGATCCATTACCAGATGCATCTGTAATAGTGTAGTTAGAATTTCCAAACAATATATCTCCTGGTTTAGGAAAAGCAGGATTAATAATACGTACCAATTCTGCCGGATGATTTACCAACTCACTTAAAGTAACTGTTACTGGTGTAATTGCGTTTGTTGGTGCTCCATTGTTTTCTACATTGGTAACCGTTGCTATTTGTAATTGATCATTAAAAGCAGATCTTGTACCTGTTACAGTAATAGAATCACCTACCATAAAAACACCTTCTCCGTGTACCAACTCATCAAAAATAGCAATTGCTCCTGTAGCATCTTGTATGTAAGCAGAACCAGCAAAAGCATCTGCAACAGTTAATACTCCCGTTACAGTAACCACTTCTCCGTCTGCTACATTTCTTGCCTCTGCAATACTAATAGTTGCTGGCGGTGGTATAACAGCTCCGTTTTCTGTTCCTGGAGAAGGAATAGCTTGTGTATACGTTGCTGTATTTCTTGCTCCTCCTTGTCCGTTTGGAAAACGCTGTAAAGAATGCCCGTCTTTATTACCTAATTCATCTTCGTTAATTTGTGCCTCTCCTACATTTAAAAGAGCTAATAATTCTGTAGCATCACTATCATTAGTGTCATACACCAAAGCATCTATTAAACCATTAGTTGTTACAGCTACATTCTGAAAATCTGATGCATTACCAGTGTACAAAGCCACTGCATCTGCTCCGTTTTGCAAACCATTACTTGGTATTACTAAGCTTACATTTGGCACATCTACATTACCCATTACAAAATAACCTTCTGCATTGGTTGTGTATCCATCTAAATCATACGCTGCATAACTTTGGTTGTTAGAGCCATTATAGTGTACTAAAACAAAACCATCTAAAGCCGTGTTACCTTTACCGCCATCAAACAATTCTACAAATTCTTGCGTATCTGTACCTGCTGTATCTGCATCTACTTCATTAATTACCAAAGTAATTGGTTCTGTAGCATTTGTGTTAGATGCACCTGGTGTTGGCAAAGCCTGTACATAATTAGCAGTGCTTAACGCTGCGCCAGAACCATTAGTATAACGTTGCAAAGAATGTGCATCTTTATCTCCTGCTCCACCTTCGTTAATTTGTGCTTCTCCTGCATTTAACAATACCAACAATTCAGCATCATCACTATCATTAGTATCATACACTAAAGCATCTAAAAGATTTGTTGTGTTTATTGCAGAATTATTTGGAAAATCTGCAGCATCACCTGTATACAAAGCAACAGCATCTGCTCCGTTTTGCAAACCATTACTTGGTATTATAATATTTACATTTGGTACATCTGCATTTCCTATTACAAAATAACCATTTGCATCTGTGCTATATCCGTCTAAATCATAAGCCGCATAACTCTGGTTATTAGAGCCGTTGTAAAAAACCAACACTTTACCATCTAAAGCAGTATTACCTGCTCCGCCATCAAACAATTCTACAAACTCTTGTGTGTCTGTACCAGCTGTATCTGCGTCTAACTCATTAATTAGTATTGTAGCCTCTGTTGGTGGCACAACTACAACCTCTCCGTTTGCAGCACCTGGTGTTGGTGTTTCTTGTGCAAATGTAGATGTATTTTGTGCGCCTCCTGCTCCGTTTAAAATACGTTGTGAAGAATGATTGTCCTTATCTCCTGCTCCGCCTTCATTAACCTGAGCTTCACCAGCGTTTAACAACACTAATAATTCTAAATCATCACTATCGTTAGTATCATACACAACAGCATCAACTATATTATCTGTAGTTACACTAGAACCGTTTGGAAAATCTGAAGCATCACCAGTGTATATAACAACAGCATCTGCACCATTTTGCAACCCATTACTTGGTATAACTAAACTTACATTTGGTACATCTACATTACCAATTACAAAATAGCCATTTGCATCTGTTGTATAGCCATCTAAATCATACGCAGCATAACTTTGGTTGTTAGAGCCATTATAAAGCACCATAACAAGACCATCTAAAGGAGTATTTCCTGCTCCTCCATCAAACAATTCTACAAATTCTTGTGTATCTGTACCAGGTGTATCTGCATCAATTTCATTTATTAATATTGATGGAGTTACCGGTGTAGAAGAAGAAGTTCCTTCTAAACGAACGTCATCAAAACCAGCGTAATCACTACCTCCGTTTTGTTTAACAAATAACCTTAAACTTACTGAGGAAACCGTGTTAGGAACAGCAGTTGTAATTTGCTCCCAATCTGCAGTGCTGTAAGGACTGCCAACAGTTATAACTTGTACTCCTTGTGAAGTACCATCGTGAAAAATCTCATAGCTAATTGTATCTCCATTGGTAACATCATAACCAACAACATTTACTGCAAATGATAAACTCACATCTGTATAAGTAGATATATCTACAGCGTCAAAAGTTAATGTGCCACCATCTGCTGTACCACAATTCCCCTCTAAATCTCTAATTCCAAAGAAATTTGTTCCTGTATTTGCGGTACTTATAGATCCTACACTTGTTACCACATCCCAAACATCACTACCACCATCATTACAATTGTTTGGAGATACTGTATAGTTCCAGTTATCTGTAGCAGTACTCTCATACCCTTGAGAAATAATATAATCTCCTGCTGGTGGTGTAACTATGGTATCCTCTAAAGTTGTTATTGTTACTGTATTGCTATTTGCAGACATATTACCTGCTGCATCTAATGCTTTTATAGTAAAAGTATACGTAGTTTCTGCTGTTAAGTTTGTTACTAGGTATGATGTTCCGCTAACAACACCTGCTAAAGTAGTACCGTTAAAAATTTGGTACGCTGTAACACCTACATTATCTGTAGCTGCGTCCCAACTTAAAAGTGTTTCTGTTTCTGTTGTATTTGCTGCACTTAAATTTAAAGGTGCAGTTGGAGCTTCTGTATCTGAACTTGTATTATTAAATCTGTTTTCTGCTTGTGGTCCTCCCCAAATAGCAGTTGCAAAAGCAGGATTGTCTATAAAAGGGTTTCTGTTTCCTTGAATTCCTTCTAACAATACATTTCTATTAATTTCTACTTGAGACACAGGATCTTCTGCATTCCATTGTAAAAAAATATCTGGAACATCTCCACTATACGTAGTTGCGCCTGTACCTACTGCTGTAGGTAAACATTGGTTGCCATAACGTATGTACATATACATTATCATTCTGGCTACATCTCCTTTCCACTCATCTCCAGGATACCAAACATTACCACTCATTAAACCTGCATTACCACTACCATCACCAAATGGGTGATTGTTACGTAATGAGTTAAACTGTACATCTGATGATCTTAAATGGTGTGCATCTGATCCCGGACCAGATGTTCCTAAGTTTGGATTTCCTAATGATTTTGGAAAAACATGTTCTCTGTTCCAATCGCCAACACCACCACCATTGTTATTTTTACTTCTGGTACGGTCTGTTGTTGTATTGCCATCTGCATCATTATAACCATAAATTAACAATACATTATTAGAGTTTGCCGGATCTAAATCTGTTTGTTTTAAAGCGTCCCAAACGCCTGGTGTATAACTTAGTACAGTTGTTTGTGTTGTTGTAACCAAGTTAGATAAGTCGGTTTTTAAGTTACCACCTGTTTGTGTAACATCTGTTCCGTTGTAGTATGCTGGCACTTGACAATAGCCTATGGCCGTTAAAAGCAGCATTCCAATGGAAATTAATACTTTAAGGTAATTTTTCATCATTTTTTATATAGGTTTGTTGGCGATAAAACTACATTTAAAAGATATTATAATTACTTGTCTAATATTAACTTATTATTAACGATTACTATTAATTGTTGATAACGTTATGTACTGTTTTTGTTTGTTTAAAATTGAACAAAAAAAAGACCGCATATAGCGGTCTTTATATAAAAAAACAGGTTGTCTTATTTATTAATTTGTACCTCGTGTGGATAAGGAATTTCAATTTTAGCATTGTCTAACGCTAATTTAGAACCTTCAATGGTTGCAAAATAAACATCCCAATAATCTTCTGGCTTACAAAAAGGACGCACCGCTAAGTTTACAGAACTATCTGCTAACTCTTCTACATTTACAGATGGTGCAGGGTCTTTTAATACTTTAGGGTTGGCTTGTAACATTTCTAAAAGCACTTGTTTTGCTTTTTTCATATCTTCTCCATAACCAATACCAACAGTAGTATCTACTCTCATTTTACCTTCTGCTGTATAATTAATAATGTTACCATTTGCCATTGCACCGTTAGGTACTATTGCTAATTTGTTTTGTGGTGTAATTAATTTAGTTGTAAAAATTTCAATTTCTTTTACAGAACCTAATACGCCTTGAGCCTCTACTAAGTCTCCAATTTTGTAAGGTTTAAAAATCATAATTAAAACGCCTCCTGCAAAGTTACCTAAAGAGCCTTGTAATGCTAAACCAATAGCTAAACCTGCGGCTGCAATAACAGCTGCTAAACTTGTAGTCTCTACTCCTAAAGTAGAAATAACTGTAATGATTAAAAATATTTTTAATCCCCAGTTTACAAGGTTTAATAAAAACTTTTGTAATGACTCATCATAATTGCCTTTTGCCATTACTTTTCTTGCAACTCCAATAAGTTTTTTAATAAGCCACGCTCCAACAAGATAAATAATTATAGCCATAATAATTTTTGGGCCATAATCCATTATTTTCTCGATTGCCAAATTCATCCATTTTTCTGGATTCTCCATAATTGTTAATGTTTAAATAGTTAATGTTGGGTACAATATATAAAATGTATTTTATAAAAAATTTAAAACACATTAACAGTTGTTAACATTTTACCATTTCATAACAAAAAAAGCCTGCTTAACATAGTTAAACAGGCTTGTAACAAATAAAAATCTAGAAAACTAGCTTCCTATTAGATCTCCTATCTTTTTTAGTGCTCCTTCATCTACGTCAGATTTTTCCATTGCACTTATAAATTTACCTAAGTATGCAGGGTTCATATCATCTCCTATAACACGGATTAATGCAAAACCTTTATCATCTTTATAACCATAAACAATTACCTCGTCTATAGCATCTTCTTCACCAGTAAATTTAACTACACCTTTTGCCATTTTAGAGTTAATTTTCATTAACTGCGTGTATTTTTTATTCCCTAAAATAGCATTTACTTTTGTTTTTTCTACTTTATAAGAATCTACATTATCTGTAGTTTTATTAAATGCCAAAACGTTCACTTTTTTTATAGACTCTACTGCTTTTTTTTCCTCTGGAGATAAATTTGCAGATGCTATATTTAATATACTTGTAGGAACATCAAAAGATAAAAAATTATCATTTTCGCTGCTATCTACGTAATACTCTTGCAGGCTTTGACTAGAAGAGCAAGAGCCTAACGTAACCAACAAAATTAATGCTGCTGTTATGTATTTTATTCCGTTTTTCATATTGATGATTTTTATTTATTAATAACTATCAAGGTTAGTTATTAACCTTGATAGAAATATGTGTTGTTACTTTTTAACTTCGTTTAATTGTTCTGGCAAGCCCATTTTACTTGTTAATGAACCTATTTTGTTTAAATCTATATCTCCTGTAATAGATACTAAAACAGTTTCTATTTTACGATTGTCAATTTTAGCGCCTTTTACATCACTTACAAACATTAAAAGTTCGCTTACGTGGTCTTCATCTTTACCACTTTTAATATAAAATTTAATATTAGCATCTTTATCTTTTACACGCATTAGCTCTTCTAAAGATGCTGTTTTTAAGTAAGATTTCATTGTGGTAAGCATATCTGCTCCAATAGCTTTATCTTCAGTAATAAAAACTTTTAAGCTGCTTATACTTTTTCCTATATCTATAAAGTCTTGTGTGTCTTTATCGTCTACGTCTACATCTATCTTAGTTAGTAGATTAAACATACTTTTATTTACAATAACAGATGATACGTTATCTAAATCCTCGAACTTGTCAAAAATTGACTGTGAAAATCCTGTAAATGGTAGCGCAGTAAGTACTGCTATGATTAATAATTTTTTCATAATTTAATTTTAATTTGTTTTGTAAATCTTGTTTGTTGCTTCTTCAAATTTGTTAAGGTAAACCAGTTTTTCGGTGCCTTTGTTTAAGTTTTGAGCTATAAGGCTAAATGCTTTTTCAGTTTCTTGTAAAACGTATTCAGCTTCTTTTTGCTCACGATAATCATTACCAAAATATATGCCTAATACTAAAACTGCTACTGCTGCTACGGATAACCATTTATAATTTCTTTTTCTAGGTTTTAATGGTACCTGCTTAGTAAAAGTTTCTTCTTTGGCGTTAGAAAAATAAGTAAACATTGTTGTGTACTCTTGTAAATGCGGAGCAACATCACCCTGTAAAAAATAGGCTTTTAATGTTTCTTCTTCGGCAACCGTAGTGGTAGCTTCAAAATACTTTTCTAATAATTTTTCTATATTATGCAATTCCATAATTATGTTTTTCCATTAATTTTTGTCTCACTGTTTTTCTTGCTCTTGACAATGCAACTCTAACTGCTGCAGGTGTCATCTCTAGTAATTTGCCAATTTCTTCAAAACTGTACTGCTCTACATCTCTTAGTTGCAGTGCCATTTTTTGTTGTTCTGGCAAACTCTCCATTATTTTCTCTACCCAATTAACACTGTCTTGCGCTTCTACTTGTCGTTGTAAAGATGCATTACTGTCTGTATAATTACTATGCACCAATTTTAAATTACTAGCTTGTTTAGATTTTAACCTGTCTAAACAAAAGTTTTTTGTCATTGTCATAGCAAAAGCTTCAACATTTGCGTATCCCTTCATACGGTCATTTTTAGACCACAATTTTAACAGTATTTCCTGGGTGGCATCCTCTGCCTCCTCTGTAGAGACTAGTAATCTTTTGGCTAGTCTAAACAGTTTATCCTTAAAAGGCATTACCACATTTAGAAATTCTGATTGTTTCATTTTTTAGTTTAGTTGTTGTTACAAACACTATTACTAGGTTTATATAAGCAAGACGACATAGAATGATTTTTGTTACAAAAAAATTTTTTTTTGTAAAAGTTGTCAGTAATTTACAGCATTGTAAACCGACACACTATATATAACGTATGTAACACATACTTAATATATGTGTAAAATTATGGAACAATAGTTGCGACTAGCTATGTTCTTACACTAAATAAATAACTATTATGAAAAAAACAGTAATTCTATTATCTGGGTTGTTTTTATTTTTAACATCCTGTGATAAAAATGATGATGATGGCGGCGGAGAAACACCACAAGCAGTAACACTTAACAATGAAATAAACGAATTTATCTGGAAAGGATTAAACCATTGGTATTATTGGCAACCAGATGTTACCGCTTTAGCAGACACTAAAGACGATGACCAAGATGCCTTTTATTCCTATTTAAATGGGTTTAGTAGCCCTGAAGATGTTTTTAATGCTTTAAAATATACTGAAAAAGATGATTTCTCTTGGTTTATAGAGGATGTAGATGAGCAGCTAGCGAGTTTTAATGGTATTAGTACTACTTACGGTATTACTAGAGGGCCTTTAGTAAGAGTTGGTGCAACTGATAATGTTGTACAAGTTATAGGCTCTGTTGCTGCAGGTTCACCTGCAGAAGCAGCTGGATTAAAAAGAGGTGATATCATCTCTAAAGTTGATGGTGAGGTAATGACTATTGATAATTATCTTATTGTTAATAAACTATACACTCAAGAAAGTGTAATGTTAGGTTTAGCAACCGTTTCGGAAACAGATGCTTTAACACAAACTGAAGAAAAATCACTTACAGCTGCAACTTTATCTATAAACCCTGTTCACCATACAAGCGTTATAGAAGAAGGAGGCCGTAAAATTGGATACCTTGTTTACGAAGGTTTCCGTGGAACCTACAACGGAGAATTAAACGATGCTTTTGGAGAATTAAAAGCTGCTGGGGTTAATGAACTTATTTTAGATTTTAGATACAATGGTGGTGGCTCTGTTTTATCTTCTGCTTTATTGGCTAGTATGATTTATGGTGAAGCTACTGCAGAAACAAATACAGTTAGTGGTGAAGTTTTTGCCGAGTTAAAATACAACGCAAAAAGAGATGCCAACAATAGCAGTGTTTATCCGTTTTTTGAAGATGTTTTTTTATATGACAAAACAACAGGAGCATATTCTGGAGCAACTGATATGAATAGGTTAACAGGCATAACTAGACTTTATGTTTTAGGCACAGAAAGAACAGCTTCTGCTAGTGAAATGATTATAAATGGATTAAGACCTTACATTAATGTTAAGGTTATTGGAGAAAAAACAACTGGTAAAAATGAAGGTTCTATTACTGTTGTAGATGCACCAGGTAATTCTAACACAGAACCATATACAGATACTGATAACAGAAGTACAAAACACACTGTTGGTATGCAGCCAATTGTTTTTCAGATATTTAATAAATTAGGAGAAAATGATTATGGTGATGGTTTTGTACCTGATGTAGAAGTTAAAGAATATGAATACTACAAAAATATAAAACCTTTTGGTGATACTAATGAAGTATTATTACGTGCTGCTTTAGATGATATGCTTGGTACTGCTGGTAAGTTCGACTTACAAAAAGATGCAAACGTTACCAATGTTACAGAAGGTGTTAAATTCCCTAAATTTAGTTCTGAAATGTATATTATGCCAAATGATATTAAGCCTACTAGTAAATAGTTTAGGTTTTATCATTGCTTTAAAAATAAAAGAGCTTGCTAAACAGCAAGCTCTTTTTTTATATATTGCACTATAACTTTATAAAGTTAAGTTTAAACCCAACCTTACGTTAGCTCCTTTTGTTGTAAAACCTAATATCTCTGTATACTCTTCATTTAACAAGTTACTTGCATTAGCAAATACAGTTAATTTATTATTTATAAGTGTATGTGAGATGTATAAATCTAAAAGCGTATAAGCGTGTAAGTTTACATTAGTAGCCGGGAAAGTTGCAAAATCAGAATCTGATCTATTACCTACCATTGTGTAATTTAAAGATGCATTTGTACGGTCTGAAAAATTGTAGTTTGCAAATGCATTTACCTTATGTTTTGGTAAACGTATACCTGCATCTCCTTCTCTTTCTGTAAATGTATAATTTGCTCCAATATTTAAAGCGTTAACTGGCGTATAGTCTAACTCTACTTCTACACCTTTTGCTTCAATTGTATTTTCTGCATTGTCATAACCTGTTGCTCCGTAAAAAACAAAATTTTCTTCTTTTCTATTAAAATATAAAGCACTAATTCTTAATTTGTCATTTGCAGCATACTCTAAACCACCTTCTATTGTGCGGTCTTCCTCTGGATCTAGGTCTGGATTGGCACCAAAATTACCAAATAACTGGTTTAAGCTTGGAGTAATGTATGATGTTGCATAAGACCCCATCAATTTAACATAACCATTTGTATTTTTAATAACATAAGATGGATTAAAATTGTAAACAAAATTAGAGCCATACTCAGAGTGATTATTTAAACGAGCACCAAGGTTTAAGTTTAAACCAAAATCTGACACATATACTACATTTGCATAAGGATCTACAATAGAAAAATCTTGTATCTCTGCATATTCCGTTTCATCATTAATGTAATTTACACCTAAAACAGTATAAAAAGTATCATTAAAATTGTATTTATTATACACATCAACCACTATGTTCTTACCCTCGTAAGCACTAGGAAAAGCAGATTTGTTTTCTGAGCTGTACTCACTGTAAGCTCCATTTATCACAACAGAACCTTTATTATATTTATAAGTAGATGACAAGCCAGCTCTTTTTTGATCACTTGTAAAAGAGTACGGAGCATCTAGCATCCCAAAAGACTCATCGTACTCACCACTATTTTTTGTTTGGTTTCCATATACATTTACAGAAAATTTATCAGAAAAAGTGTATCCTAAATTGACATCTGTACTGTAGTTAGAGAAATCATCTTTTTCATTTTCTGGAGTAACAATGGCAGATAAACCGTCTGAATACCTGTTAGAGAAACCAACTTTATATGTAAACTTATCTAAAGTACCACTTACACGTGCACTGTTAGCGAACTCATTTACATCAAAATTCTGGTTAGCCGCTGTTTGATTTGTACCAACACTTGCTTGAAAATTACCAGAGATAGCATCTTTTGCAGCTTTTTTTGTTGTTATATTAATTACCGCAGTAGCTGCATTTGTACCATATAGTGTACTAGCTGCTCCCTTAATAATCTCTATAGACTCTATGCTTGCTGCTGTAAGTAATCTTAAATCGTACTCTTGACCTACTGAAGATGGATCTGATACACGTACACCATCTATAATAATTAACACTTGCCTTCCTCTACCACCACGAGCAAACACACCCAAAACAGTACCTTGCCTGCTAGTACTACCAGCAATGGAAAATCCGCTTTTTGTGTTTATAATTTCTGCTACTGTTTTACCTTGACTTCTTTCTAACTCTTCCGCTGTAATTTTTATCACTGTTTTACCAGAGTTTTCTCTTTTAAGTTCAAAGCGAGAATCACTAACTACAACTTCATTTAATTTTTGAACCTTTACTTTTTCTTGTTCTTGTTGTGCTACAACAGTTGCACTAGCCAATACAGCCGCACATAAACCAATAATTTTTTTGTTCATTTTGTGTTTCATTAATAAAACGGGAGTAGAAATTATATTAATTTCTGCGTATGTCTGTACCCATACGTAAACTTTTATCCCGAAAGTTTAACATTAGTTGTTTTGAATATGGCAGGTCTCCTGACTTGCGTCTTTTTGCTTTCCTTCCCATCATTAATATTAGACAGTGGATCTGTAGTTACAAAAAGCATTTACCCTTGGTAAACTAAGCTTACAGTTGCGGGAACAGTTTTGGATTTTAACCAAATTCCCTTTTAATCTTACTACGCTACATAGCAGAACCAAAATTCGGCGCAAAAGTAATCCTTTTTACTCAATTTTTTTATTCAAATTTAAATTACACTACTTTTGGACTTTAATTTATAGCCAATGAAAATTTTAAAATCCATATTTTTAAGTTGTTTTATACTATTAGCTGCTTGTAAAGAAAAGGCTCAAAAACCTTTACCTAACACCACACAAAAAGAAAGTAACATAAAGCTTAATTATGCCAAAGGTTTTAGCATAACTAAGCAAGCAAATGGTATTACAATTTTAAAAATCACATCTCCTTGGCCAAATGCAGAATCTGCTTTTACTTATGCTTTAATTCCTAAAGATAAGGCAGCAACAATTACCTTAAATAAAAACGATTATGATGCTATTGTAACCGTTCCTATTAAAAAACTAGTGGCTACATCTACTACGCATATACCTACATTAGAATCTCTTGGTGTTTTAGATAAATTAGTAGGTTTTCCTAACACAGACTATATTTCTTCTACTAATGCCAGAACATTGATTAATGAAGGTAAAATTGAAGAATTAGGCGTAAACGAATCTTTAAACACAGAAATGGTTATTGCTTTAAATCCTGATGTGGTAGTTGGTTTTGGCATAGACAATAACAATAAAACATACAGCACCTTACAACGCTCTAATATTCCTGTTGTTTTTAATGGTGATTGGACAGAAGAAACGCCACTTGGCAAAGCAGAATGGATTAAGTTTTTTGCTCCGTTTTTTAACGCTGAGGCTAAAGCCGATTCAATTTTTAAAACTATTGAAACAGATTATAATAATGCTAAAGCTTTAGCTAAAAAAGCAACCAATAGACCTAGCGTTTTAACTGGCGGTTTATATAAAGATTTATGGCACGTAGCTGGCGGAAAAAGCTGGATGGCTCAATTTTTAAAAGATGCAAACGCTAATTATTTATGGAGTGATTTGCAAGAAACTGGTGGTGTTGGTTTAAGTATAGAAAGTGTTTTTGATAAAGCTGGCAAAGCCGATTTTTGGATATCACCATCTAGCAACTCTAGTTATAAAGAAGTTGCAGAGTCTAGCCAGCATTACACCCAGTTTGATGCGTATAAGAATAAAAAAATATATACCATTACGTTAGTTAAAGGAGAAACTGGCGGAGTATTGTTTTTTGAGCTTGCTCCCAACAGACCAGATTTGGTTTTAAAAGACCTTATTTCTATTTTTCATCCTGAGGTTTTGCCTAATTACCAAACTACATTTTTTAAACCTTTACAATAACGTGCCAAATCAAAAAAAATATACTTTAGCTTTTATAGTATTACTAGCAATACTGGTAATATGCTTTTGTGTTAGTATAAGTTTGGGCTCTGTAACCATACCATTTACAGATACATTAAGTGTAATTTTTGGTGGAGATTTAGAAAAAGAATCTTGGAGGTATATTATTAAAAATTATAGAATACCAAAAGCTTTAACTGCTATACTTACAGGTAGTGGCTTGGCTTTAAGTGGCTTATTAATGCAAACACTTTTTAGGAATCCGCTTGCGGGACCTTTTGTTTTAGGTATTAGTTCTGGTGCAAGTTTAGGTGCTGCTATTTTAATTATGGGAGCCTCAGTATTATCTGGTGTTTTTACATTTGGCGTTGTAAATAATGTAACTTTAGCTATAGCGTCTAGCACTGGTAGTTTTTTAGTATTATTATCTGTACTTGTTGTTGCTGCTAAAGTAAAAGACACTATGGCTCTTTTAATAATTGGCTTAATGTTTGGTAGCATTACTGCTGCTATTGTTAGTGTATTATCATACTTTACAGACGCAGAGCAACTACAACAGTATATTTATTGGTCTTTTGGTAGTCTTGGTAATTTATCGTGGTCCCAATTAGGTTTGCTAGGAACAATAGTTGGTATAGGAATTTTTATAAGTGTTTTTACCATAAAATCTTTAAATGCTTTTTTATTAGGCGAAAATTATGCACGCAGTTTGGGAGTACACATTAAAAAACAACGTTTTTTAATTATTGCAGCTACAGGTTTATTAGCTGGTGGTATTACTGCTTTTGCAGGTCCTATTGCTTTTATAGGTTTGGCTGTTCCACATTTAACCAGACAAGTATTTAATACTACAAACCACAAAATACTAATACCCGCAGTACTGTTATACGGTGCTATTTTAATGCTCCTGTGCGATACTATTGCACAATTACCATCTAGCGCCTATGTATTACCTATAAACGCTATTACCTCTATTATTGGTGCTCCTGTAGTAATATGGCTTTTAGTACGTAAAAAGAAAATGGTATTTTAAATTTATAAATTGTAAAAAACATCAAAAAAGAACAACAACATATAGCCCTACAAGTAACAAACCTAAGTGTTGGTTACAGCTCTAAAAAACAACAAAATGTTATTTCTAAGGATATTAATTTTGCTTTACAAAAAGGAGAGTTAACGGCTATTGTTGGCGTAAACGGTATAGGAAAATCTACTTTACTGCGTACTTTGGGTAATGTGCAACCAAAACTTAGTGGTACTATTAGTATTGATGCTATTGAAATTAACGACTACAAACCAGGACAATTAGCTGCTAAAATAAGTGTTGTGTTAACAGAAAAAATAGCTTCTAAAAACTTAACTGTTTTAGAAGTTATTGCCCTAGGAAGACAGCCATACACCAATTGGATTGGTACGCTTACAACTACAGATAAAGATAAAATTACAGAAGCCATTTCTTTGGTGCAAATTGAAGAGTTACAACATAAAAAATGTTACGAACTTAGTGACGGACAATTACAAAAAGTAATGATTGCAAGGGCCTTGGCACAAGACACTTCTATTATTTTGTTAGACGAACCAACATCTCACCTAGATTTGTACCACAAGGCAACTATTTTAAAACTATTAAAAAACATAGCCCACAAAACCCAAAAAACTATTTTGTTTACCACTCATGAAATTGAAGTTGCTTTACAATTGTGTGATAAAATTTTAATTCTAGATAAAAACGAAAGTCATTTTGGCACACCACAAAACTTAATAGCCACTAATAAATTTGATGCCCTTTTCCCTAAAGACACTATTATTTTTGATGCAAAAAGTGCTAGCTTTAAGGTTGTTTAAGCATAAAATATAATATTATTTATTAGATGTTAATTACTTCTATTAGGCTTTAAAGAAAACAACAAACAAAACGTTTATCTTTACTTTTTTATAGACACTATTTACATTATGACCGATTTTTTAATTTACTTTTTAGTTGCTGTAATATGCCTTGTTGCTGGTTATTTTTTAGGAAATTACATTCAGAACCTAAAAACTAAATCTAGCCAAAGTGCTATATTAGAAAGAGAATCTATTTTAAACCAAAACCTTACTGCTTTAGAAAATAAAATTTTGTCTTTAGAGGATGAAAAAAATGCATTGCGTGAAGAAAAAGAGCACTTAGGAAACCAAATTACTAGGTACCAAGCAGACATAGAAAATCTTCAGCTTAAAAATACAGAGCAAAAGCAAGAGGTAGAACAGCTTCAGGAAAAATTTACAAAAGAATTTGAAAACTTAGCAAATAAAATTTTAGATGAAAAGAGTACTAAGTTTACAGAACAAAATCAAATAAATATTAAAAACATTTTGCATCCATTGCAAGAAAAAATTCTGTTGTTCGAGAAAAAAGTTGATGAAAGTCAAAAAGAAAACATCAGTATACATTCTGCCTTAAAAGAACAGCTATTAAACCTACAAAGTCAAAACCTTAAAATTACCCAAGAGGCAGAAAACTTAACCAAAGCTTTAAAAGGCGATAGTAAAATGCAAGGGAATTGGGGAGAATTGGTATTAGAACGTGTATTAGAAAAATCTGGCTTAGAAAAAGACAGAGAATACAGTGTACAACAGAGTTTTACCAGAGAAGATGGCTCTAGAGTACTGCCAGATGTTATTATAAATTTACCTGATAACAAAAAAATGGTGGTAGATTCTAAAGTATCATTAACTGCCTATGAGCGTTTTGTAAATGCTGATGATGAAACAGAAAAAGAACAATTTTTAAAGGAACATATAGTATCTTTACGTAAGCACGTAGACCAATTGTCTGCCAAAAAGTATGAAGATTTATACGAAATGGAGAGTCCGGATTTTGTGTTGCTTTTTGTACCTATAGAGCCTGCTTTTGCTGTTGCAATAAACAATGACAACAATTTATATAATAAGGCTTTTGAGCAAAACATAGTTATTGTTACACCTGCTACTTTACTAGCAACTTTACGTACTATAGATACTATGTGGAATAATGAGAAACAACAACGTAATGCCATAGAAATTGCTAGGCAAGCTGGCGCGTTATATGATAAGTTTGAGGGGTTTGTTGGCGACTTAACCAAGGTTGGTAAAAAAATGGATGAAGCTAAAAATGAATATAAAGGGGCTATGAACAAGTTGGTAGAAGGCCGTGGAAACATTATTACATCTATAGAAAAATTGAAAAAAATGGGTGCAAAAGCTAAAAAATCTATTCCAGAACCTATTTTAAAACGTGCTATAGACAACCATAACGACAATTAAAACTAAACAATTAACAACCATATAACTACTACTAATGAAAAAAGCTTTAGCAATTACATTATTAATTATTGTTGCAGTATTTACTGCTATTTATGCATTTATTTACTACGTACCAATTAGTGAAGGTTATAGGTCTGGAGAACTTATTAAATTTAGTCATAAAGGTGTGGTTATTAAAACTTGGGAAGGAGAAATTAGTCAAGGTATTTCTGGCGCACAAATATTTTCTTTTTCGGTTTTAGACAAAGACAAGGATATTATAGAAAAGCTTAAAGATTACCAAGGTAACTACGTAAAGGTTACTTATGTAGAGCGTTATGCTACTTTTGCTTGGTTAGGAGATACTAAATATTTTATTACAGAGGTTACTAAAGAACAATCTCCACACATAAGAAATTAAATTATGAGTACATTTAAAACAGCAAGTGAATCTAAAGTTTCTATTACAGAATTAATGTTACCATCTCACTCTAATTTTGGTGGTAAAGTACATGGTGGCTACATTTTAAACCTAATGGACCAAATTGCATTTGCTTGCGCATCTAAACACTCTAGGAGCTACTGTGTAACTGCATCTGTAAACAGGGTAGACTTTTTAAATCCTATAGAAGTTGGTGAACTGGTAACCTTAAAAGCATCTATAAACTATACAGGAAGAACATCTATGGTTGTTGGCGTAAGGGTTGAATCTGAAAATATTACTACAGGTGTAAAAAAACATTGTAACTCATCATACTTTACAATGGTTGCTAAGGATGCACACGGTAAAAGTCTTGTTGTACCTGGCTTATTGGTAGAAGACAAACAAGGCATACGTAGGTTTGCGCGTAGTATTAGACGTAAAGAACAAGCCTTTAAAAGAAGTAACACGTTTGAGTCATCAAACTTTAAAGTAGAAGATTTTTTAGATTCTTTAGAAAAAGAAAACGTAAAAATTGCTATAAAGTAATTACATATATATATTAAAACCCTCCAAATATATACTGGTACTATTGTAAGTAGGTAGTAAACAATACATTTAACTTAAATTGAAAAATTTAGGTTAATGCAACAGTTTATAATTAATACAAAGGCTACATACATTAAAAACATTCTACTTACAGACTCTAAAGTTAGATTGTCTGATGAGGATTATAAAACGCTTGAGGCTTTTAATATCGAATTAGATTCTGATAAAAAAGGATTACTTAATACACAACATACTTTTGAGTATACTGCTATTCAAAAAATAGTTCCGTTTAAGGAAGATTTAGGTTTTCAGGTATTTTTTACAGAAAAGGGTAAAAATGAAAAAGCGTACTTAGATTTTAAGACAGATGAAGAATACCAAAGTATATTAAACACACTAGTATCTAAAACAAACTTTTCTAAAAACAAAGTTCAGAAAAAAACCAAAGCTTGGATAAAACCTTCCTTATACAGTTTGGTAGCTGCATTATTAACTTTTGCTTTATATGATAGTGCACTAAAACTAGAAGCTGGTGAAAATGTAACTGTATCTGGCTCTAGAAGAGGTTTAAAAAGAATACTTCTATCAATTTCTGAGTCTTTAGGAGCTACAAACAGTCTTATTCTAGGTAGTCTAATTACGCTAGTATTTATCTTTTTTGCTTTTAAAGCTTATAAAAAAAGTGTTATAGACCAAGAAGTTTATAATTAATTAAACACCAAACCAAAAACACCATAATTAATCTAAAGGTATCTAAAAATTAATTCTATTTTTATCACTTAAAGAAAAAGTAATAGCCTACCTATTTATGAAGAAGTTAAAGTTTATTATCACATTTTTGTTGTGCTCCCTTATATACACGGGTTTAAAAGCTCAACAATCTCCAAAAGAACTTTTTGAGGCTAGAGATTTTGAGGCTGTTATTGATACACTTACCAAAAAAAGTGAATTAAAAGAATTAAGTTTAGAAGAGTTATTTTATATAACTAAATCCTACGGTAGAACCAGGCAATACTCTAACGGATTGGTTTTTTCTAATAAAATGACAGAGGAAGCTATGCGCTTAAAAGATACAACCAACCTGGTTAGAGCTTTTAACCTAATGGCAGAAAACCTTATAGATCTTAATGATATTTCTAAAGGTATTGAATATTGTGAAAAAGTAGCTCCTGTTTTTAGAAAAAAAGATTCTATTGAATTTCAAAAGCTTTGTTTTAAATGGGGAATGATGTACTACCATAATTATGAGTACAAAAAAGCACATGAAACTTACAACAAAATTACACTACCTAAGTACAGAAAACTTCCTCTTTTTACAAACAACTATGCTTTAACTTTAATGGGGTTAGAAAAATGGGATGAGGCAATTACATACTTAAAAAAAACAATGCAAATTTCTAACAGAAATAATAATGTAAACTATTCTAACATTGGTTTTGCCTATTTAAAACAAGAGAAATACAAAAAAGCTAAAATTTATTTAGATTCTGCTATTAGTTCTTTAGCAAAAAATGAAAACGCTACACTTTACAATAAAAAAAATATTTATAGCAACTACTTTTTACTCTATAAAAATCAGCAAAAACTAGATGAGGCTGCAGAATATATAGATACTATTGAAGCTGTAAATGAAGCTATTTTTAAGCAAAAAATAAGTGAAAAAATAAAGGCTTTAGAAACATCATCAAAACAATTAGAGTTTGCAAATAGCAGAGAAACTACCTTAAAAAAGCAAGTTAAAATTATAGATAACAGGCTAGCTCTTGCTGAAAAACAGAAAATTTGGGGTGCTTTTTTACTTGTTGTACTTATTGTAATACTACTGGCTGTATTATTTATTTTTAAATACCGTAACATTATAACTGCACACGTACAAATACAAACAGAACAACGACTGCTGCGTTCACAAATGACTCCTCATTTTATATTTAACAGCTTGTCTGTAATACAGGGAATGATTTTAAATAAGGAAGATAAAAAAGCCATAATTTATTTATCAAAATTCTCTAAACTACTACGTATAATTTTAGAAAACTCAAGAGAAAAACTTGTGCCTTTAAAAGAAGAACTACAAGCTCTACAAAATTATATAGACTTACAAAATATGAGTAGAGAAAATAGCTTTAAATATCTATTAAAAGTTGATGAAAATATAGATACATCTAGTATTTCTGTGCCTCCAATGCTAATGCAGCCCTTTGTAGAAAACGCTATTGAACACGGATTTAATACTAATTTTGAAAACGCAGAAATTGAACATCAAATTAACTTTACAGATAACAAACTTATTTGCATCATAAAAGATAATGGCCTTGGTATTTATGCGTCTAAAAGCGGCAAAAAATCTAAAAAATCTGTTTCTACACAAATTACAGCAGAACGATTAAAAATAATGTCTAAAGAGCTGCATGTAGAAACTGGTTTAACTATACAAGACAGGTCTGAGTTTAATGAACAAGGTACAATTGTAACACTTACTTTACCATATAAAATAGAACAAGAAGATGCTTAAAGCTTTAATTGTAGAAGACGAATTATATATTAGAAAAGGACTATTAGCAATGATAACGTCCTTAAATAAAGAAATATCAATACTAGGTGAATGTGAGTCTGTAAAAGAAGCTGTGGTTGTTGCCAATGCTTGTAAACCAGATTTAATTTTTTTAGATATTAATTTACTAGATGGCAACGCCTTTGATTTTTTAGAACAAACTACCAATTTAAAATATAATGTAATTTTTATTACTGCCTATGAGCAATATGCCTTACAGGCTCTAAAAAACGGAGCTGTAGATTACATTTTAAAACCTGTAGATATTGAAGAGCTAGAGGCTGCTATTGATAAAGCTATAGAGACCAAAATTGAAGTTGCGCAAGAACAATTGCAAGTTGTAAAGTCTGAAATGATAGACCGAAAAAAAGAAAAACTAGTTTTACGCTTACAAGAAGGACTACAGGTAATAGAATTTAAATTTTTAACACATTGCAAATCAGACAAAGGTTACACTACTTTTTATTTAAATGATGGCAAATCTTACATAGCATCTAAACCTATAAAAGAATTTGAAAATCAGTTTCCAGAAAAAAACTTTATGCGTACGCATCAATCCTATGTTGTAAACTTAAGTTTTGTAGACAAGTATGATAAAAACGGTTATATTTTTCTAAAATCTGGTGAAAAAATACCCGTTTCTGCACGACGTAAAAACGATTTTGTAGAGCGCTTACTTAACCAATAGTACTACTACAATATATACCAGAACTACACGTAAATAAAAATAAACCACACAAAAACAATAACGTTTATAGACGAATATATATTAACTTAAAGCAGATATACATCCGCTCTAATAAAGCTTACAACTAGGTTATACCTTAGCCCATATAATAAAAGAACACTATTATATTAATAAAAACCTATAATTATGAAAATAATGAAATCCTTAAAATTGCTTTCTTTATGTTTTATTGCAGTTTTAAGTACCGTTTCTTGCTCAGACTCTAAGAACTTAAAAGATGATACCTTAAGTAGTTTTATGCTTGGAGGCATATACTTTATTAACGGTTATGGCGGCTTAAGTGATGTAGAAACTATGATGACTAATGCAGGTTACACTAGTAACAGTGAATTGGTTTCTGCTTATAGTGAAATTTTTGTTTTCCCTTTTGATAAGTCTGACAGCTCTGGTGCTATAAGAATACTAGAAAGTGCTTGGGACATTAATTCTAAAGAGTCTTTATTAAAAACTACAGAAGAACTTAAAACTAGAGAATACAAGTACAAATCATGGGATTATGCCAGAATTGCAAATAATGTAAGTATGGGGTATGCTGCAGATTATTTAACCAAAGAAGAATGCTTAAGTATTTTGGCTAATACATTAACACTAGCTAAGGAAAAATACAAAGACTGGGATACTTATTATAGTGATTTTGAAAAAGGACGTAACGCATGGAACCCTGATGATCTTGAGAAAGAAAATTTTCAAAAACTGGCTAAAACAATAACAAAAGGAGAAAAATCAATCTACAACATACTTCCTTTACACAATTAAAAAACAAACAGTTACAATCACGTTACACTAACCCCACTTAGGGAAGAGAATTTTTCTCTCCCTCTTGGGGTTTCTTTTTATTCCATAAAAAAATCCCTATTAGAAAATGTTCTAATAGGGATTTTTTACTGTATGTAATATTTTTATTTGCTTAAATACATTTTACGTCTTGCATATAAGTTATAAAAATCATCATCTTTTAAACTATCTATAAACAAAATACTTTCTCCTGTACTCTTCATTTCTGGTCCTAAGTTTTTATTTACATTAGGGAATTTATTAAATGAGAATACTGGTTGTTTAATAGCAAAACCTTCTAACTGTGGATTAAAATTAAAGTCTTTTACTTTTTTCTCTCCTAGCATTACCTTAGTTGCATAATTTACGTAAGGCTCTTTGTAGGCTTTTGCTATAAAAGGTACTGTTCTAGAGGCTCTTGGGTTTGCTTCAATAATATAAACCATATCATCTTTAATAGCAAATTGTATGTTTATTAAACCTACTGTATTTAATGCTAAGGCTATTTTTTTAGTATGATCTTTAATTTGCTGCATTACAAACTCTCCTAAGTTAAAAGGAGGCAATGTTGCGTTAGAATCACCAGAGTGCACACCACAAGGCTCTATATGCTCCATAATACCAATTATGTAAACATCTTCTCCATCACAAATTGCATCTGCTTCTGCCTCTATTGCTCCATCTAAATAATGATCTAATAATAATTTGTTATTAGGTATTTTACGTAATAAGTCTACAACGTGCTCTTCTAGCTCTTGCTTGTTAATTACAATTTTCATCCCTTGCCCTCCTAATACATAAGAAGGTCTAACTAACAAAGGAAAATCTAACTCATCTGCAAGTGTTAATGCCTCATCTGCCGTTTCTGCAATACCATATTTAGGAAAAGGTATATTATTCTCTAATAACATTTTAGAAAAATTACCTCTATCTTCAGCTAAATCTAAAGACTCAAAACTAGTACCTATAATTTTTATACCGTATTTAGATAGTTTTTCAGCAAGTTTTAATGCTGTTTGCCCACCTAGTTGTACAATTACACCTTCTGGTTTTTCATGCTGAATAATATCATAAATATGTTCCCAAAAAACAGGTTCAAAATATAACTTATCTGCCGTATCAAAATCTGTAGAAACCGTTTCTGGGTTACAGTTAATCATAATAGTCTCGTATCCACATTCAGACGCTGCTAAAACACCGTGCACACAACAATAATCAAACTCTATACCTTGTCCTATTCTGTTTGGTCCAGAACCTAATACTACAATTTTCTTTTTATCGGTAACAACACTATCATTTTGTACATAGCGTTTACCGTCTGCAGTTTCTATTTCTGCTTCAAAAGTAGAATAGTAATACGGTGTCATAGCTTTAAATTCTGCTGCACAAGTATCTACCAATTTAAATACTCTGTTTATACCTTGGGCAGAACGCTTTTTATGAACTTCACTCTCATAGCAGTCTAGCATATGCGCTATTTGCCTGTCTGCAAAACCTTTTTGTTTAGCTTCTAATAATAACTCACGTGGTAAGCTTTCTACTGTATATTTAGAAATCTCTTTTTCTAAATTATGTAATTCTTCATACTGACGTAGGAACCACATATCTATTTTAGTTATCTCATGAATTCTGCTTAACGGTATACCCAATTGTATAGCATCATAAATTACAAAAACTCTATCCCAACTTGGTACAGTTAGTTTTTGTATAATTTGATCGTAGTTAGTGTAACCTTTACCATCTGCACCTAAACCATTACGTTTAATTTCTAAAGACTGTGTTGCTTTATGCAATGCTTCTTGAAAAGAACGTCCTATACCCATAACCTCACCTACAGACTTCATCTGTAAACCTAAAGTTCTGTCAGACCCCTCAAACTTATCAAAGTTCCAACGTGGTATTTTTACAATTACATAATCTAAAGTTGGCTCAAATAAAGCAGAAGTAGATTTTGTAATTTGATTATCTAACTCATCTAAATGGTAACCAATAGCTAATTTAGACGCTATTTTTGCTATAGGATAACCAGTAGCTTTAGAAGCTAATGCAGAAGATCTAGATACTCTAGGGTTAATTTCTATGGCTATAATATCTTCTTTTTCATCTGGACTAACAGCAAACTGTACGTTACATCCACCGGCAAAATCACCAATGCTACGCATCATTTTAATTGCCATATCTCTCATTCTCTGAAAAGTAGAATCAGAAAGTGTCATTGCTGGTGCAACCGTAATACTATCTCCTGTATGTATCCCCATTGGATCCATATTTTCTATAGTACAGATAATTACAACATTGTCATTTTTATCTCTTAAAAGCTCTAGTTCATATTCTTTCCAACCTAATAAAGCTTTATCTATCATTACCTCGTGTATAGGAGAAATTTCTAACCCTCTACTAAGTAATTCATCAAAATCTTCTGGTTTGTAAACGATAGATGCTCCTGCCCCACCCAATGTGTAAGAAGCTCTAATTACAAGTGGAAAACCAAATTCTTGAGCAATTTCTTTACCCTTTAAAAAAGATGTTGCTGTTGCTTGTGGCGCCATACCAACACCAATTTTAAGCATTAACTCTCTAAACTTTTCACGATCTTCTGTAATATTAATGGCGTCTATATCTACACCAATAATTTCTACATTAAAATCTTCCCAAATTCCTTTTTCATCTGCTTCTATACATAAGTTTAACGCTGTTTGCCCACCCATTGTTGGCAAAACAGCATCTATGTTAGGGTGCTTTTTTAAGATTTCTATAATAGATTTGGTATTTAATGGCTTTAAATAAATATGATCCGCCATTGTAGGATCTGTCATAATTGTAGCAGGGTTGCTATTAATTAAGATTGTTTCAATTCCATCTTCACGTAAAGAGCGCAGTGCTTGTGATCCAGAATAATCAAACTCGCACGCTTGTCCTATAACTATTGGTCCAGAACCTATTATTAAAATAGATTTAATGTCTTCTCTTTTTGGCATTATAACTAATTTTTACTGTGTTGGGTGTAATTTGTTTTTTTTTGCTACGATATAGTCAAAAAAAAGGTGTTACTTTAAAAAAGTAACACCTTAATTATTTTATGATAAATATAATCATTATTTCTTATGTCTCAATTCAGAAGATACAGTAAGTTTTTTTCTTCCTTTAGCTCTTCTTCTAGCTAGAACTTTTCTTCCGTTTACAGAAGCCATACGCTCTCTAAAACCGTGTTTGTTCTTTCTTTTTCTTTTTGATGGTTGAAACGTTCTTTTCGGCATAATAGAATATCTTTATAATAGTGTAATATATAATCTTAAATAATTAGCTTTATAAAAGCTGGGCGCAAATATACAAAGAGTTTTTTCAATAGCAAACCTAATTAATAAAATATTTTAGTTTGTTTTTAGTACTTTTGCGTTTGCAAATTTATAACACTATTTTTAAATGAAAAAATTATTCTTCCTTGCTTCGGTTTTACTGTGTTTAACAAGCATTAATGCACAAACTAAATTAGAGTACAAACTTTCTGTTGGCGATGTTTTTATTGTGCAACAAAATGCTAAACAAGTTATTACCCAAGAAATGCAAGGTATGTCTCACGAGCTTACCAATGATATTACAGGCGAGTATAAGATGAAAGTTTTAGAAAAAAAAGATGGTGCCTATAGTATTGAAATGTCTTTTACAGATCTTAATATGAAAATGACATCTAACCTACAAGGGGTTTTAATGGATGTAAAAGCTAAAGAAGTTAAAGAAGGAGACATACAGTCTACAATGTTTAATTCTATTTTAAATGTTCCTGTAAAAATCACATTGGCTAGTAACGGTAATATTACAAATGTTGATGGCGGAGACAAATTAGTAACTAAAATGATGGATGCTTCTGGTATTACAGATGCAACTACTTTAGCTACCATAAAAACTTCTTTAGGAAAAGAATACGGAACAGAAGGTTTAGCCAATAGCTTTAAACAAATGACATACATTTACCCTAACGCTGCAAACAAAGTTGCTGTTGGTGATACTTGGGAAAATGAATACTCTGGAAAGTTAAATACCAAAAACAAATGGACACTAGATGCGCAAGATGCCAACACAACAACTCTAAGCTGTACTGCAGATGTTGTAATGACCGTTAAAGATGCAAATGCTAATATGGGTTTAACAGGTACGCAAACCACTAAAGTAACAGCTAATGCTAAAACTGGTTTTATTAACACTATGGAAGTTACAGGCACATCTGATGGTAACTCTACAATACCAATGCTAGGAGATCAAAAAATACCAACAACAATTACATCAACAATTATTTATAAAACAATAGAATAATAACAATATGTTCAACAAAAACATTAAAATAGGTATAGCAGCCTTAATAATAGCATACGCAGTATATCAATTTATAGAAGGCAACATAGGTAATGGTATTGCCCTTATCTTATTTTCTCTTGTATTTGTATTTCTTTATTTTAGAAATGAAATTATTTTACTTGCCTTTTTAAGAATGAGAAAGCAAGATCTTGCTGGAACTCAAAAATGGTTAACTAAAATAAAAAATCCAGAAAGTGCTTTAACTGTTAAGCAACAAGGCTATTACAATTATTTGCATGGTATTATTTTTTCGCAAACAAATTTAACACAAGCAGAAAAGTACTTTAAAAAAGCTTTAAAATTAGGCTTAACAATGGATTATGACGTTGCTATGGCTAAGTTGAGCTTAGCAGGTATTGCTATGCAAAAAAGACGTAAAAGAGAAGCTACAATGCTTTTAAACGAAGCTAAAAAGTTAGACAAACAAGGTATGCTTGCAGATCAAATAAAAATGATGAAGCAACAAATGAAGAAAATCTAATTTACTTTAACAATACACATTAAATTAAAAAGCCCTTTAAACATTGTTTAAAGGGCTTTTTAATTTAATAATAAATAATTTAATCTACTTTATAATATCCTTTATTAGGAATCTCTATAGTATATTTTTTTCTAGAGTTGTTATTTAAATGTGGCTCCCTTAACCAAGGGTTATGTCTTTTTAAAATTTTGTAGTTAATCTCATACTCATTAGCAAAATCTGCAAAATTAGCTACAGGAACATCTAAATCTACCGTAAAGCTAGGTACTGCTTTATACATGTCTTCTTCAGAAATTTCAAAACCATATTTTTCTGGTGCAGATAATATTTCTTTTATAGCCATAATTCTAAAAAGGTATCTACCTGTTTCTTGCCCTAAAAGCAAATCGTAATAAGAGTCTACTTTTTGTTGCGTTAAATACTTATTTATAGCCCCTGCTCCTGCATTATAAGAAGCCGCAGCTAACGTCCAGTTACCAAATTTTTCTTTGTACTTTTTTAAGTACCTACAAGCAACCTCTGTAGATTTTTGTATATGGTAACGCTCATCTACATTACTATTAACCTCTAAACCGTATTCTTTTCCAGTAGCTCTCATAATTTGCCAAAACCCAGTTGCACCTGCTGGTGATACTACATTTTGCAATCCGCTTTCTGCAACCGCTAGGTATTTAAAATCATCCGGAACTCCGTTTTTAGCTAAAATTGGTTCTATAATAGGAAAGTATTTGTTTGCTCTTTTCATTAATAACAAAGCATTAGATTGCCAGTAAGTATTTACCAAAAACTCACGATCTATACGCTCCATAACCTCAGGGTCTGTAAGTGGTACAGGTTCTCCTGCAAAATTTAAATCTTCCGGAATTTCTATAGATGTAATTTTGTATGTGTTTTCTGGAGACACCTCCTCTGTGTTTTCATCCGTTTCTTGTGGTATTACAGCACTGCTTTGCACTGCAAACATTAAAGCACCAGCAACAAAAACTACTCCAAAAAACATCAATATACTTTTAACTACTTTCATCTTCTATCTATTTCTTTTAAATTCAATTGTTATCAAAGGTATTAAAATACCTATTCTATTCTAAAATTATTTGTGGCAAATGCTCATTAAACCATTTAAACCTATTTATTATCATTATATGAGTTCCTTTTGGCACTGTCACACAGTTTTTTATGTGTTTTATTGGAAAAACAGGATCGCTATCTCCATGAATGTGTATTAAATTTGGATCACTTTTTTCCTGATTCCAATTTATTATTTGCTCCAAAGACCAATCTATATAATACTTATCATTAACAGATAAATACTCTTCATATAATTCTAGTCGCTTTGTTACTGTCTCGCCAAAAGCATATTTTGCTAATACTTCCATATTGGTTACCAAACCTGTTGGCAGTAATTTATAGGCTTTAGTATATTTTGCTAAACGCATACGCCTTGGAAGCTCATACTTTGTTTTTACGCTAGATATAATTATGACCTTATTAACTTTTATGTGCTTAGCCATCTCCTGCACCAAAACACCTCCAAAAGACACACCTATTAATACAACGTTAGTTTCAGTAATTTTAGTACACATTTTTATAGCGTACTCTTCTAAACTCATCCCTTTACTGGGTATAAACCAAGATAATAAATGCTGATGAAATGTATCTTCTGGTAATTTAATATTTTTAAATATTGATGGGTTGGCCGCCATACCGGGCATTAAGTAAACATTAAGCATATATTATAACAACTAAATCTTTAGTAAATTGAAAACTAGGTTTTTACGTATTTTTAACGTAACTTTGTTAGGTTGTCATCATTTTATTTTTTAAAATATATAATGATTTCACGATACTAAATATCGTTATTTTAGAACACAATAGCGCATATTTTAACTTCAATTTAAAACCATATACTATATGAATGCAGTAGAAATTAAGGACAATAGTTTTTTACGTCAGTATGAAACTAGAGTTAATGGGCATTTAGCTAAATTAGAATACTCTTCACAAGAACGTAAAGTGTTTTTAACAAAACTAATTATTCCTGAGGAAATAATTGAAACAGAATTTAAAGAAGACTTTATTAAAGCTGTTTTAAACGATATTCAAGAAAAGAATATGCGAGTAGTACCTACTAGCCCAGATGTTGCTAGCTTTTTAAGAAGAAACAAAAGACTCTACAAAGAAATGTTACCTATTGGTATACGTATCTAAAAAAATTAAAAGGTGCTTTAAAAGTTGTTCTGCTTTAAAGCACCTTTTTTTATTTTTTAATAATTACGTACTTCACTCCTTCTCTTAATTACACCACAACTTCAGTTTTTACAAAGTCAAAACGTACTAAACCATCTTCGTCTATTTCTGTTAACGTTATTGTATGTAACGTATTTACCAACTCTGGGTTCCAAGGCGCTTTTACTTTTACATAATTTTCTGTAAAACCATTAATATAACCTTCTTTGTTTTCGCTCTCAAACAAAACAGTTCTGGTGCTACCAAGCTGACTTTCATAAAAAGCTCTACGCTTTTTAACAGATAAACCCCTTAACATTTTACTACGCTTAGCCCTAACGTTTTTAGGCACTACATTATCCATTTCTGCAGCAACCGTATTATCTCTTTCAGAATAAGTAAAAACATGTAAATAAGATATGTTTAATTCATTTAAAAAGTGATATGTTTCTAAAAAATGCTCGTCTGTTTCTCCTGGAAAACCAACAATAACATCTACACCAATACAAGCGTGCGGCATAACTTCTTTAATTTTAGCTACACGATCTATGTATAAATTGGTTAAATATCTACGGCGCATTAATTTTAAAATAGTATCACTACCACTCTGTAACGGAATATGAAAATGCGGAACAAAAGAATTGCTTTTAGACACAAAATCTATAGTCTCATTCTTTAATAAATTTGGTTCTATTGAAGATATTCTAAGTCTATGTATACCGTCTACAGTATCCAAGGCCTTTACCAAATCTAAAAAGGTATGTTGGTGTTTTTTGTTTCCAAACTCACCTTTACCATAATCGCCAATATTTACACCAGTAAGTACAATTTCTTTAATATTTTTTGCAGATATTTCTGTTGCATTTTTTAATACATTTTCTAATGTATCACTTCTAGAAATTCCTCTAGCAAGCGGAATTGTACAATAGGTACATTTGTAATCACAACCATCTTGTACCTTTAAAAATGCACGTGTCCTATCTCCTATTGCATAACTACCTACATAAAAATCTGCATCTTCAATTTCACAAGAATGTACTTCTCCAAAATCATTTTTAGACAAATCGTTTATGTAATCTGTAATTTTAAATTTTTCTGTTGCACCTAAAACCAAATCTACACCGTCTACCGCCGCCAATTCTTCTGGCTTTAATTGTGCATAACAACCAACTGCCGCAACAAATGCATCTGGATTCTTCTTTTGAGCTTGTTTTACAATAGATTTAAATCTTTTATCTGCATTTTCTGTTACAGAACACGTATTAATAACATACATATCTGCAGCTTCTGCAAAATCTACCCTATCAAAACCTTCATCTACAAAGCTACGTGCAATGGTAGAAGTTTCTGAAAAGTTTAGTTTACAACCTAGTGTGTAAAAAGCTACTTTCTTCTTCATCCTTAATTAATTACAGCATTTTTTATTGGGGTGCAAATATACAAATTACTTCTAGACCATTTATGGAGCAAGTCTTTCTATCTTCCAATTGTAATCTTCTTGCAACTCATATCTTATTCTGTCATGCAACCTATTTGGTCTTCCCTGCCAAAATTCTACAGAAACAGGCTTTACAATATATCCTCCCCAGTGTTTTGGTCTTTCTATTTCTTTACCATTATATTCCTCTTCTAAGCTTTTTAATTTATGCTCTAAATATGCTCTAGAAGGTATAACTGTACTTTGGTCTGACACTATAGCACCAAGCTTGCTACCATCTGGTCTAGATTCGAAATAACCATCAGATAAGTTTTCTGCTATTTTTTCTGCTTTTCCTTTTATAATAACTTGCCTTTCTAAATTTGGCCAAAAAAAAGAGATACACATATTAGGATTACTAGCTATTGCTTTTCCTTTTTCACTATTATAGTTTGTATAAAAAATAAAACCTTCATGGGTGTATTTTTTTAGCAATACTACTCTGCTTTTAGGAAAACCATCTAATCCTATGGTAGAAATTGTCATAGCATTAGGTTCCTCTACTCCATCTGTAGCTTCCACTTCATAAAACCATTTTTGAAACAGTTCTATAGGGTTGTCTGAAATACCATTCTCTAACAGTTCGCTTTTTTGATATGATTTTCTGTAGTCTCCTAAATCCTTTTTCATAGTGTAATTTCTAATATTAAATTGTAAAAATTATACTTTTTTCTACTTTTAACAATTACAATTTTATCACTACAAATTTAGCAATTATTTAAGCAGAAGCAGACTGGTTTTTAGTGTTTTTAATATCGTTTAAAATACTCTTATAATTAATAACTGCTACAGACACTATAATTATAAATACCCCAAACCATTGTACACCTTTAATTTCTTCTCCTAAAATTATACTAGCTGTTAAAATAGAAACAGGTATTTCTAATGAGGTTAAAATACTACCTAAACCTATTCCTGTAATTGGAAACCCTTTGTTAAACGCTATTGGCGGCAATACTGCACCAAAAAAACCTAAAAACAATCCGTATTTCCAAAAACTCCAACTTGAATAATCAAATTCTGTTAGTAAATCTGTATTCCAAATAAGTAATACAATTAACAAACCACCTAAAACCAAATACTTACTCCTAACCATATTAGGTAAACTTACAGCTATAGTGTTAGATGCATATAATGTAGCAGTATAACACATACTTGCCATTACACCTAAAACAAAACCTGTTGGATCTATAGCCTTGCTCTCATTAAAAACATTAACGGCAAATAAAGTACCTACAATCACTAATAAACTCCCAAACAGTTTAAGTTTATCTACTTTTTTACTTAAAAACATTTCTAAAACAACACCCATCCAAATGGCTTGCATAAGAAAAATAATAGCTACAGAAACCGGAATATAATTAAGGCTTAAGTAATAAAAATAACTTGTTAAACCTGCAGCTGTGCCAAAAAGTACTAGCTTAAGCTTCCCGTTTTTATTTTCTTTAGTTTTTGTAACTGCACGATTCTTTTTACTAAGTAATGCCAATAGTGCTACCCCTACAAAACCTATTAAATACTGTAATGTATTTAATCCGCTAGTACTAAAACCTTCTAAATTAGCCTTTTTAACAAACGTTGCCAACACACCATAACTAGCCGCACCTATAAGAACATATAGCACCCCTCTTAACTTCTCCATATAAGATTTATTATTAGCTTTTACAGTATAATACAATATGTTAGTTGTGTTATTACAACACAAATTTACACCTATTTATACTCTAAAAAGCCGGCAAAGATAAAACTTAAAAAATTGATAACAGTAAAGAGTCTTAAAAATCGAATGCCTTACCATCTTCTCCTAATAACACTGGAGTAAAAACTTCTTCTGCCTCTTGTTTAAATAAGTTGGTAGATTTGTAACGTGTAGAATAATGCCCCAAAACCAAAGCACCAACATTTGCTTGCTTTGCTATTGTTGCCGCTTGTTTAGCTGTAGAATGTTTTGTTTTTGTTGCTAGTTCTGCTTCAGAGTCTAAAAAAGTAGCTTCATGATACAATGCATCTACTCCTTTTATAATAGGCACAATACTTGGCTCAAAAACAGTATCACTACAAAATGCATAACTTTTAGGCTTAGGCGGATTAAAAGTAAGTTCCTTATTAGGCACAATTGCACCACTATCTAGAATAATATCTTTTCCGTTTTTAATTTTCTGATAATAACACTTATCTATTTCATAAGAAGCTACTGCTTCTATATTTAATTTACGCTCTGCTTCTTTTTCTTGAAACAAAAAACCGTTTGTATAAATTCTGTGGTTTAAAGGTATGGTAGATACTTTTACTTTATCATCTTCAAAAACTACGGTAGATTCTTTACTAGTTAACTCGTGAAAATATAACGGGTAATTTGTCCAGGAATCCCCAAGTTTTAATAACATAGTAATTGCTTCTTTTATACCTTTAGGACCGTAAACGTGCAATTCTTTTTCTCTGCCCAACAACCTAAAGGTAGACACCAAGCCCGGAAGTCCAAAAAAATGATCTCCGTGTAAGTGAGAAATAAAAATATGCTTAATTCTAGAAAACTTAAGCTTACTTTTTCTAAGTTGCACTTGTGTACCTTCTCCACAATCTATTAAAAATAAATGTCCTTTAATCTCTAATGTTTGTGATGTAGGATTAGCTAGTGTGCGTGGTGTGGCTGCGTGGCAACCTAGTACTGTTAATTGCAAATTAGTTGTAATTGATAAGTTAACTGTATGGCAAATAAATTTACTTACAATACAATGTAAAATTGAAAATTAAATGCCTAAGTCACGTTCAATTTCTTCCATTTCTATAATATCTCTTGCTTCTTTAATGGTTGGCACCACACATATTTCTTCTGGAACATCATCATAAGAAACTTTATTAGTAACTAACACAAAAGATTTATTAGAGCCTCTGTGTGTATTAGACAAGTCTAAAAACTCTAACACGTCTGAACTTGTTAATGCTGTAAACGAAAAAAGATTTACAATAATATTATCGTTTTTTATTTTCTCGTAAGCGTTGTTTAAATTTTCTAAAAATTTAGCCAAAGAGATATTCTCCTGGTCTACAATTGTTGTTGTACCATCTTTATCAAAAACCATAGTAAATTATTTTATTTTAGATGCAAGCAAGTAAAGTACAGCCATACGCACAGCTACACCATTTTCTACCTGATCTAAGATTATAGATTGATTAGAGTCTGCAACATCACTAGTAATTTCTACACCACGGTTTATTGGTCCTGGGTGCATTATTACTATTTCTTTATCTAAACTTTGCAACAAAGCTTTATTTACTCCAAATTGCTGGGTATATTCTCTAGTAGAAGGGAAATAACTAATATCCATACGCTCATTTTGTACGCGCAGCATATTTGCAACGTCACACCAATTTAGTGCTTTTCTCAAATCTGTTTCTACCGTTACACCTAAAGACTCTATGTGTTTTGGAATTAATGTTTTTGGACCGCATACTTTTACATTTGCCCCCTGTAATTTTAGAGCAAGTATATTAGACAAAGCTACTCTAGAGTGTAAAATATCACCAACAATTACAACGTTTTTACCTCCTACATCTCCTAATTTTTCTCTTATAGAGTAAGAATCTAATAATGCTTGTGTTGGGTGCTCATGAGCTCCGTCTCCGGCATTAACTATAGCTGCTTTAACGTGTTTAGATAAAAACACACCTGCACCTGGGTTTGGGTGCCTCATAACAACCATATCTACTTTCATAGATAGTATATTGTTTACAGTATCTATTAACGTTTCTCCTTTTTTTACAGATGATTGTGATGCCGAAAAGTTTATAACATCTGCCGACAATCTTTTTTCTGCTAACTCAAAAGAAAGCTTTGTTCTTGTACTATTTTCAAAAAAAATGTTTGCTATAGTAATATCTCTTAAAGAAGGTACTTTTTTTATAGATCTATTAATTACTTCTTTAAAATGGTCTGCGGTTTCAAAAATGAGATTAATATCGTTTTTGTTAAGATATTTTATTCCTAATAAGTGATTAACACTCAACTCGCTCATTTTCGTTGTTTTATTCATTTATTAAATAGACAATGTCTTGCCCGTCATTCTCTTGCCAAAGTACTTGTACCTTTTCCTCATTAATAGCATCTACCTGCCTACCTCTATAATTAGGTTGTATTGGTAAATGTCTACTAAATCTGCGATCTATTAAGGTTAGTAATTCTATTTCTGCAGGTCTACCAAAAGATTGTATTGCTGTTAAAGCAGATCTAATGCTGCGTCCTGTATAAAGTACATCATCAATAAAAACCACTTTTTTATCTTCTACTAAAAAGTTAATGTGGGTTTTACTTGCCTCTAAGGTTTTTTCTCCTCTTCTAAAATCATCCCTATAAAATGTAATATCTAGCGAGCCTAAGTTTATTTCTTTAACACCATATTCTTGTGTTAAAATAGTTGTTAGTCTTTTTGCTAAATAGGTACCACGAGGCTGCAAACCAATTAAAACGGTGTCTTTAAAATCTGTATGATTTTCTAATAACTGACAAGCCAATCTATGTAATATGATTTGGATTTCTTTTGAGGAAAGTAGTACTTTTTTACTCATAGGTTAGGATACCAAGGCTTTTGTTTTACAAAAATAGGAATTTATATGTAAACTAGTTAAATAAAGTAAACTCTTATTTTAACTATTCTTTTATTTTTTTAGGTTGATGGTGTTTACGTTATACATTATCAATAATTTATGTTCTAAAAAAGCATAAAAAAAAGGTCTAAACTTACGTTTAGACCTTTTTAAATTTATTAAAATGTTTGCTTACTTTTTGTTTGCAGCATCCATTTTATCTTTTAACGCTTGTAAAGCCTCGTTAGCATCACCTAAAGTTGGTTTAGCTTCATCAGCTGCAGCAGATTGTCTTTTAACAGCTGCTTTTACATTACGTTGCTCTTCTTCTCTAAAGATTGCAGTGTGACTAGCAACAACTCTCTTAAATTCTTTGTTGAATTCAATGATTTTAAATTCTGCTTCTTCACCTTTAGCAATTTTCTTACCGTCTTCTTTTTCTAAGTGACGAGTAGGTACAAATGCTGCAATATCTTCGTTAAAGTTAACAATTGCTCCTTTGTCTACAATTTCATCAACAGTTCCTTTGTGAACAGAGTCTAAAGCAAATTCAGTCTCATATTTATCCCAAGGGTTTTCTGTAGTTTGTTTGTGACCTAAGCTAAGTTTACGTGCATCAACATCTAACTCTAATACCTCTACTTCTAAAGTTTCACCTACTGTTACAAATTCAGATGGGTGCTTAATTTTCTTAGTCCAAGAAAGGTCAGAAATATAAATTAAACCATCTATACCTTCTTCCATTTCTACAAACACACCAAAGTTAGTAAAGTTACGTACTATACCTTTGTGTCTAGAGTGTACTGGGTATTTAGAAGTAATATCAGTCCAAGGGTCTGGAGTTAATTGCTTAATACCTAGAGACATTTTACGGTCATCACGATCTAAAGTTAAGATTTGAGCTTCAATCTCATCACCAACTTTTACAAAATCTTGAGCTGAACGTAAGTGAGTAGACCAAGACATTTCAGAAACGTGTACTAAACCTTCAACACCTTCAGCAACTTCAATAAACGCACCGTAATCTGCTATAACAACTACTTTACCTTTAACTTTGTCACCAACTTTCATGTCTTCGCTAAGCGCTTCCCATGGGTGCTTCTCTAACTGCTTAAGACCTAATTGAATTCTAGATTTGTTATCATCAAAATCTAAAATTACAACATTCATTTTCTGATCTAACTCAACTACCTCATTAGGGTGGTTAATTCTAGACCAAGAAAGATCTGTAATGTGGATTAAACCATCTACACCACCAAGGTCAATAAACACACCGTATGAAGTAATGTTTTTAACAACACCTTCTAATACTTGTCCTTTTTCTAATTGACCAATAATTTCTTTCTTCTGCTCTTCAATATCAGCTTCAATTAAAGCTTTATGAGAAACAACTACGTTCTTAAATTCTTGGTTAATTTTTACAACCTTGAATTCCATGTTTTTACCAACATACTGATCGTAATCTCTAATTGGCTTCACGTCTATTTGAGAACCTGGCAAGAATGCTTCAATTCCAAATACATCTACGATCATACCACCTTTAGTTCTGCACTTCACAAAACCATTAACGATTTCTTCTTTTTCACAAGCATTATTAACTCTGTCCCAAGCCTTAATTGTTCTAGCTTTTCTGTGAGATAATACTAATTGCCCGCTTTTGTCTTCACGAATATCAATTAAAACCTCAACGTTGTCACCAACTTTAAGATCTGGATTGTAACGGAATTCGTTTAATGATATAACACCTTCAGATTTAGCGTTAATATCAATAATAGCTTCACGCTCAGTTAAATGAACAACTTTACCTGTAACTACTTCTTCATCTGCAGTATCTACGAAGTTCTCAGCAACCATTGCTTCAAACTCTTCTAATTTAGAATCGTCTACGCGCTCAATTCCTTCTTCGTACTTATCCCAATCAAAACTTGCCAAAAATTCTTTTGGATCTTGCTTAGGTGTTGCAGTTTTTACTTCTGGTGCCTGTGTAGATTCCTCTACTTGGGCGTTGTTTTTCTCTTCAGCCATTTGCTGATTAAAATTTGTATTTTGCAGCGTTATAAGAGTTATACTACCACTACAAAAGATGTTATATAAGTTTTAATTAATCCCTTTTCCTCTTATACTACCGTTAAAAAGGGCTGCAAAAATACAACTTATTCTCTAGTAAAACAAACACTCTTTTTAACTAATTTTCAGGCAATTACAAAAACGGATTGCTTTTTTAAGTTTTTTACTTTAAAATTGATGTATTATTTACTATATTAGGCATTATTAATTAACTATAAATAATAAACATTATGAGCGTAAAAGCGAAATACCAGTCTGTTTTAGACCTTGGTGAAAAATTAGCCATTAAAGACGGAGATGTGACTGAAGAAAGTGGCGTTTTAAAAATTAAAGGGCAGGCTGCTACACAGTACGAAAAAAACCTAATTTGGGATAAAATTAAAGAAATTGGTGGTGATAGTCCTGCAGATGTTAAAGCTAACATTACTGTTGCTGATGAATCTGTTTACCACAGACATACTGTACAAGGTGGCGAATCTTTAAGTAAAATTGCAAAGCACTATTATGGTGATCCTATGAAATACAAACAGATTTTTGAAGCAAATACTAATCTTCTAAAAAATCCTGACGTAATACACCCTGACCAAGTTTTGGTAATACCAAATTTATAAAATACAGTGGTTTTAAAAGAAAACGGCAATCTAAATTTAGATTGCCGTTTTTTTATATTATTGTTTTTCTATAATGCGCAATGCGTAATTATGCATACGCTCAAACTGTTCTATAAGTCCCATATCACTATTGTCAAACTCAATGGCATCTTCTGCTAAAATTAATGGTGATTCTTTTCGATTAGAATCTATATAATCTCTGCTTCTAACATTTTTTAAAACCTCATCATAAGTAACATCGTCTCCCCTATCTAACAATTCTTTATAGCGCCTATGCGCCCTGGTTTCTGGAGAAGCCGTCATAAAAACCTTAAATTCTGCATCCGGAAAAACAACAGATCCAATATCTCTGCCGTCCATAACAATGCCCTTTTCTTTACCCATTGCCTTTTGCATTTCTACAAGTTTAGTACGTACTTCTTTTACAGCTGCAACTTTACTAACTTGTTTAGACACCTCTAACGTTCTTATTTCTTTTTCTACATTTTCATTATTTAAATACATTTCTGAAAAGCCTAAATCTTCATTATGTACAAACTTTAAGCTAATACTAGGTAATGCAGCTATAAGTGATTCAAAATCTTCACTGGTTTCTGACACAAAACCTTTTCTTATGGCGTATAAAGTTACAGCTCTATACATTGCGCCTGTATCTACATACACATAGCCAAGAGCTTTTGCCAGTTGTTTAGCAATAGTACTTTTTCCTGTAGAGGAATACCCGTCTATAGCTATTGTTATTTTTTTCATAATAATGTACTTAAATAAAGGCTATTTAAATATAATTAAATAGCCTTTTGTAATCTAGATTTTTTTAGGATTTTTTACTTTTTGGTTTGTAACAGCAATATCTATAACCTGACTCATATCTGTTACGTAATGAAAAGTAAGCCCCTTTAAATATTCTTCTTTTATTTCTAAAATATCTTTACGGTTATCTTCACACAAAATTATTTCTTTAATTCTTGCTCTTTTAGCCGCTAATATTTTCTCTTTTATACCACCAACTGGCAACACTTTACCACGTAGTGTAATTTCACCTGTCATTGCCAAGCTCTTTTTAACTTTACGCTGTGTAAATAATGATACCAATGAGGTTAACATTGTTACACCTGCACTAGGACCATCTTTTGGTGTGGCACCTTCTGGCACGTGTATATGAACATTATACTTGTCAAAAATATCGTCTTTAATACCAAAATAATCTGCATTAGATTTTATGTACTCTAAAGCTATGGTTGCAGATTCTTTCATTACTTTACCTAGGTTACCAGTAATATTCATAGCGCCTTTACCTTTAGATAAAATAGACTCTATAAATAAAATATCTCCACCTACACTTGTCCAAGCTAAACCAGTTACAACACCTGCAACATCATTATTCTCGTACTTATCTCTTTCTAACCTAGCAGGTCCAAGAACTTTTTCTACAATTTCATTAGTTACTTTAACCTCATACTCTTCTTCTGTAGCTATAGATTTTGCTGCATAACGCACCATTTTAGCTATTTGTTTATCTAGAGTACGCACACCAGATTCTCTTGTATAACCTTCTACAATTTTCTCTAATTGTGCTTTGCCAATTTTTAAATCTTTAGGCTTTAAACCGTGTTCTTTTAACTGCTTAGGTAACAAGTGCCTTTTAGCTATCTCTACCTTTTCTTCAATAGTATAACCAGATACGTTAATAATTTCCATACGATCTCTTAAAGCAGGCTG
The DNA here is from genome assembly GCF_000190595.1 of Cellulophaga lytica DSM 7489. Lineage (NCBI taxonomy): Bacteria > Pseudomonadati > Bacteroidota > Flavobacteriia > Flavobacteriales > Flavobacteriaceae > Cellulophaga > Cellulophaga lytica. The sequence continues at coordinate 182,656 of NC_015167.1, forward strand.
TATTGCTCCTAAATTATTAGCTGTAGCAATAAACATTACTTTAGACAGGTCATACCCAACTTCTAAGAAATTGTCATAAAACTCATTGTTTTGTTCAGGGTCTAAAACCTCTAACATGGCAGAAGAAGGGTCTCCTTGATGACTGTTAGATAACTTATCTATCTCATCTAAAACAAAAACAGGATTAGAGTGCTCTGCTTTTTTAATATTTTTTAAAACTCTACCTGGCATTGCACCAATATAAGTTTTACGATGACCTCTAATTTCAGACTCATCTCTTAAGCCTCCTAAAGACATTCTAACATAGCTTCTACCTAAAGCCTCTGCAATAGATTTACCTAAAGATGTTTTGCCCGTACCAGGAGGTCCGTATAAACATAAAATTGGAGATTTCATATCATTACGCAGTTTTAACACTGCTAAATACTCTATAATTCTCTTTTTTACATCTTCTAAGCCATAATGGTCTCTGTCTAATATTTTTTGAGCCGCTTTTAAATCAAACTTATCAGTAGAGTATTCACCCCATGGCAAACTCACAAAAAAGTCTAAGTAATTACGCTGTATTGCATATTCCGCTACTTGCGGATTCATACGCTGCATTTTACTTAGTTCTTTATTAAAGTACTCTCTTTCTTTTTTGGTAAACTTTTTGTCTTTTGCCTTTTCTCTAAGTTCTGTTAGTTCATCTTCTGCAGTAGCACCACCACCCAATTCTTCTTGTATGGTTCTCATTTGTTGATGCAAAAAGTACTCTCGTTGCTGGCGGTCCATATCTGTACGCACCTTAGATTGAATGTCGTTTTTAAGTTGCAGTTTCTGCATTTCAACATTCATAAATTTTAAGGTAGCCAAAGCTCTTTCCTTTAAATTCTCTATCTCTAACAACTCTTGTTTATCTTTAACCGGCAGTCTTAAGTTAGATGAAACAAAGTTTATTAAAAATGAGTTACTTTCTATATTTTTTATAGCAAAAGAAGCCTCACTAGGTATGTTAGGACTCTCTGATATTACCTTTAAAGCCATATCTTTAATAGACTCTATAATGGCTTTAAACTCTGGCGTATCTTCCTCTGCCCTAACCTCACTAGCCTCACGTACAGTTGCTGTCATATAAGGCTTTTCTGTTAACACTTCTGCAACCTCAAATCTTTTTTTACCTTGTATAATTACTGTTGTATTACCATCTGGCATTTTTAAAACACGTAATATCCTGGCAACAGTACCTAAAGTGTGTATATCATCTATTCCTGGGTTTTCTGTTTGCTCATCTTTTTGTGCAACTACACCAATAACCTTAGACCCTTCATTAGCGTCTTTAATTAAGTGTATAGAAGCATCTCTGCCTGCCGTAATTGGCACCACAACACCCGGAAAAAGTACCGTATTACGTAATGGTAAAATAGGTAACATTTCTGGCAATTGTTCTTTGCTCATTTCCTCCTCGTCTTCAGGTGTTAATAATGGTATAAGCTCTGCTTCTTCATTAATACCTTGTAGCGCCAAATTGTCAAATTCTGAATCTCGCATAATTATATTTCAGTCATTCTGTCATAAAATAAAAACAGAAATCTATTATTTAAATTTAGTTATTTTTATAAATACATTGCAAAAGCCCATATTACGTAGCTTGTGCAGTAGTTTAATTGCCTATATAAAGTCAATTCTTATGCCAATACCAAACAGAATTAAAAAAAATTGTAACAATTAAATTAATCTATCATCTATAAAACAAACCATACATTTTTTTGAGCCAACAAAAAGAACATATCAATACTTTATTGCTACAATGCAAAGAAGGTAAGCAAAGTGCACAACTAGAGATTTATAATAGGTATTATAAAGCAATGCACAATACTGCATACCGAATTGTAAAACACAGCGCTGAAGCAGAGGATATAATGCAAGAATCGTTTTTAAGTGCCTTTACAAAATTACATACCTATAAAGGTGAAGTAGCTTTTGGGGCTTGGTTAAAACGAATAGTAATTAACAATAGTATTTACCAATACAGAAAGCAACAAAAAAACACAGAAGTTGCTTTAGACGACATAATGTACAGGGTCAAAGATAATGATAGTAGTACAATAGATAATGGTGAAACACAATTGAAGGCTCAAAAAGTGATGGACGCCATGAAACAATTGAAAGACAATTATAGAATTTCTTTGACCTTACATTTAATTGAAGGGTATGACTATGAAGAAATAAGTGAAATAATGAATATTAGCTATGCAAATTGTAGAACTACAATTTCTAGAGCTAAAGAAAGTTTGCGTAAACAATTAACTAGCGCTTGCATATGAAAAACAATATAGATATAGATAATTTATTTAAAGAGTTAAAAGGTAGTTTTGACACTCAAGAACCTAGTACCACACACACTGCTAATTTTATAGAGAAGCTTAACACTAGTAACAAAAGACATAATAAACGCTCTTGGAAACCATTTGCTATTGCAGCATCTATAGCTTTTTTATGTGCAATAGGTTTCTCATATTTTTACCAAAAGCAAACTACTAACGAGCAAATTGCAGAAATAGCCCCAGAAATAACTGAAACCAAGTTTTACTTTGCAAGTTTAATTAATAATCAGGTAAATGAATTAAAAAAAGAAACATCTCCTAGTACTAAAAAAATTATAGATGATACTCTTTTACAGTTAACTAAATTAGAAAATGACTATAAAAAACTAGAACAAAACCTTGTAAACGGCGGCAACACAAAACTTATACTAAGCGCCATAATAACCAATTACCAAACCAGAATAGATCTTGTAAAAGATGTTATGGAACAAATTGATACTATTAAAAATTTAAAGAACTATAATGATGAAAACTTTACACTATAAGATTATAACTTTACTCTTACTTACCATTCCTTTTCTAAGTACTGCCAATAATGACAAAGGCAAATACACAAAAGAAAAAACCATTAAAAAAAACTTTACTGTTAATGCTAATGCATTACTAAAAGTTAACAACAAATACGGCAACCTTAATATTACTTCATGGGATCAAAACCGTATAGAAATAGAAGTACATATTAAAACTAGTGGTAATAACGAAGAAAAAGTTCAGCGTAAACTAGACAATATTACCGTAAATTTTGAAGGGTCTAGCAGTACCGTTTCTGCTAAAACCAACATAGCCAAAAGCAGCAGTTGGGGCTGGGGAAATAGCAACAACGTTAATATGCAAATTAACTACACTATTAAACTACCTGTTAAAAATAACATAGACTTAACTAATGATTATGGTTCTATTACTTTAGATAGGATTGATGGCCACGCAACCATAAACTGTGATTATGGTAGGCTAGATATTGGTGAATTAAGAGGACGCAACAACAACTTAAATTTTGATTACACCTCTAAATCTGAAATAGATTACGTTAACAGCGCCAAAATTAATGCAGACTATTCTGGTTTTACTATTACTAAAGCAGGCAACTTAATATTAAACACAGACTATACTAGCGCATCTATAATTAACGCGCAAGACATAGACTACACTAGTGATTATGGTAGCATATCTGTAAACCAAGCTAAAAATATAAAAGGTAGTGGAGATTACATTAGTATAAAACTTGGTAAAGTAAACGGAAACGTCACTTTAGATGCAGATTATGGTTCTATAAAAATTTCTGAACTTACAGAAAACTGTGGCAACGTAATAATAAATGCAGATTACACAGGTGTTAAGGTTGGGTACAATAACAATTATAATTTTAAGTTTAACCTAAAATCTTCATACGGAGGAATTAGTGGTGTAGACAATTGCAACCTAAGTTTAAAAGAAGTTAAAAACTCACAAAAAAATTATAAAGGCTCTTGCGGATCAGAAAACAGCAATAACTTTGTAAACATAACTACCGAGTACGGAAGCATATCAATACATAAAAATTAACAAGAACACATACTATGAAAAAAATACTAACACTTAGCTTAGCTTTATCTATAGCAATTACAGCAAATGCACAATGGGGCAAACGCGTTAAAGGAAACGGAAACATTATTACAGACTCTAGAAATGTAGGTGATTATGAAGTAATATCTGTATCTGGTTTTTTTGATGTAGAACTTATAGATGGTAAAGAAGGAAAAATTACACTTCACGGAGATGAAAATATTATAAGCCACATTAAAACCGAAGTTAAGAATGGTAAACTTGTGATTAAAGCTGAAAAAGGAATGAATTTATCTCCATCTAGAAACAGTAAATTATTAGTTACCGTACCTGTAGAACATATTAATGAAGCCACATTATCTGGCTCTGGAGATATTATTGGCAAAACAACATTAGTAAGTAATACTTTTAAAACTAGTATATCTGGCTCAGGAGACATAAACCTAAAAGTTAAAACAAAAGAACTAAAAGCTAGTATGTCTGGATCTGGAGACATAAATCTTAGTGGCTCTGCTACCGACTTTACTGTTAGAGTTTCTGGTTCTGGAGACATCTCTGCATATGATTTAGAAGCAGACTATGTAAAAGCATTAGTATCTGGTTCTGCAGATATTAAGGTAACTGCAAAAGAAACTATAGACGCTAGAGTATCTGGTTCTGGAGATATTAAATACAGAGGTAATCCTAAAAAAATAGAAAGTAAAACCTCTGGTTCTGGTGGTGTTTCTAAAGGATAAAAAACTATAAACAAAAAAAAGAGAGGTGCTATTTACAACCTCTCTTTTTTTTATTACAAATACTACTTTATTGATTACTTCTTATTTACACGTAAAAGCAATACAACCCCAGCAATAAAAAATATTGCTAAAAACACAATAGCATTACGCATACTACCTGTAACTTGCGCCACAAAACCGTATAAAAAAGTACCAATTACAATTCCAATTTTTTCGGCAACATCATAAAAACTAAAAAAAGACGTAGTATCTTTAGTATTTGGTAAAAACTTAGAGTAAGTAGACCTAGACAATGCTTGTATACCACCCATAACCAAACCTACACAGCCTGCACCAATATAAAAATCTATAGGTGTTACCATAAAAAAGGCATAAACACATATTACTACCCATAATATATTTACTACTGCAAGTGTTTTTACATTTCCAAACTTTTTAGATGCTGCTGCTGTTACTAATGCACCAAGAATGGCAACTATTTGTATCACTAAAATACTAACTATTAAGCCTGTTGTACGCTCTTTATCTGTCCCCCAAGCAATTTCTTCTTCTCCAAAATAAGTAGCAATTAGCATTACTGTTTGTACAGCCATACTATACACAAAAAAAGCTATTAAATAACGCTTTAATTTAACCTGACTTCCAAGTTGCCCCCAAACTCCTTTTAATTCTTTAAATCCATTTAAAATTACATTACTGCGGTCACCTTCTTGCTTATTACCTTTTGGCAAATAATAAAATGTATATTGACTAAAAATTATCCACCAAATACCAACAGTAACAAAAGAATACTTCATTGCTTTTAGTTCTGCAATACCATTAGTATCTGTCTCAATACCAAAAATTTCTGGCCTCATTACCATAAGTAAATTAAAAAGTAATAGCAAAACACTACCCGCATACCCCATAGAAAAACCTTTGGCACTAATAGCATCCATTTGTTCTGGATGCGCAACATCTGGCAAATAAGAATTGTTTATAGCAAAACTTACCCAAAAACCAACCAACCCCATAAAAAAACAAACCAAACCAAAGTATATATTTTCTAATGAAAACCAATACAAACCAATACAAGACACACCTCCTAAATAGCAAAAGAACTTCATAAACATCCTTTTATTTCCTAAATAATCTGCTACTCCAGAAATTAAAGGTGTAATAATAGCTATAAAAACAAACGCTAATGATGTGGTATAACTAATTAAAGGAGCCCTGGCAATTTCGCCGCCAAATACGGTTACTTTTTCTATGTTAGCAGCCCTAAATAGGGCTCCATAAAAAATAGGAAATATTGCAGATGCTATAACTAAACTGTAAACAGAGTTTGCCCAATCATAAAAGGCCCAGGCGTTTAAAAGTTTTTTGCTTCCTTTTACTAATGCAATACTGGTCATAAATAAAAAAATTAGAGCTGTTCAAATTTAGTTTTGAACAGCTCTAATATACAATTATTAATGAATTTTACTTTTACGCTAATGTTACTTAAAAGAAGTTACTCCAAATTTTTTGGCTTCTTCCTTAGCTGCAGGTGCCCATTGTGTTAAGTTATTTATTCTTGTGTCGTTAGATGGGTGCGTACTCATAAATTCTGGCTGAGACTGTCCTCCACTATTTGCTTTCATTCTTTTCCAAAGCTCTGCTGCTTCATCTGGGTTATAACCAGCAATAGCCATAATTTGCAATCCAATACGGTCTGCTTCAGTTTCATGACCTCTACTAAAAGGTAACATTACCCCTACTTGGGACCCTATGCCATATGCTTGGTTAAATGTATTTTTTGTTCCTTCGTCCTTAATTAAAACATTACCGGCAACTGCTCCAATTTGTTGTAGCTGTCCTGCAGACATACGCTGCGCCCCATGATCAGCTAACGCATGTGCTACCTCATGCCCCATTACAACAGCTATACCTGTTTCATCTTGACAAATTGGTAAAATACCTGTGTAAAAAACAATTTTACCACCTGGCATACACCAAGCATTTACAGTTGCATCATCTACCAAATTATATTCCCATTTATAATCTTTTAAATAACCCGGATAGCCGTTTGCCGTTAACCAACGTTCTGCAGCAGAGGCTATACGTTGCCCAACAGAAGTTATCATTTTTGCCTCGCTAGTACCTGTTATTGTTTTATTTTCATTTAAAAATTGATCATATTGCGCAAAAGCAGTAGGAAATATTGAACTGTTAGGATACATATTCAATGTTTTTTTACCTGTAAACGGATTTGTTTTACAAGCAGAAACCGCTATAAAAATAGTTAATACTAAAAATATTTTTCTCATAATAGTAATGTGTTTAGTGTGTTTTTAAAAATACAAAAATATTCTATGTCTTGATAATATCATAGATAATATCTCAATTGTTTAGTTTAATTACAAAATAAATTCTCTAATTTTAAATTTGGAACGCTTTTTGAATCATTCAAAAAAAGAAAAACGAAACAAATTATATATTATGAAAAAAATTACCTTAGCAGTAGCAGCAATATTTGCAATAATTTTAACGGCTTGTAGCGGGTCTGATGGAATTGACGGTGTAGATGGATTAGATGGTGTAAACATTACAGGAAGTATATATGAAGTTAGCGGAACTTTCTCTGATGAAAATAATTATGAATTAACCTTTGAATTCCCTAACACTGTTGAAGTTTTTGAATCTGACGTTGTTTTAGTGTATATTTTATGGGAACAAGTAGATGGAACGGACGGACAACCTATAGACGTTTGGCGTTTAATGCCACAAACTAGATTGTTAGACCAAGGTACTTTAATTTATAATTACGATCATACTTTTGCAGATGCTAGGTTCTTTTTAGAATCGGACTTTGAGTTAGGTACCCTAAACACTGCAGACACGGCAAACCAAATATTTAGAGTTGCTATTTTACCTGCAGAAGCTGTAAATGGTAAATTAGATACCGGAAATATTAATGACGTTATGGGCATTTTAGATACTAAAGAAGAAAATATCATACACGTTTCTTTATAGTAAAAATACTATACAATATAACTAGCCTCTGCTTTTAAAAGTAGAGGCTTTTTTTATGTCTTAAATTTGATAGGAATTGCGTTTAAAATCGACTAAATTTGAATAACCTTAAAATATAAAGATGATGTATAAGAAATTACTGATTTTAAGTGTAGTAGCCCTATTTTTAAGTTGCAAAGGAAACTCGCAAAAAACAAAGGAAGCTACAAAAAAACAAACTTTAGCTAAAGTTGAAAAAACAGATGCAGAATGGAAAGCTCAATTAACTCCATTACAATATAACGTATTGCGTAAAGCAGGTACAGAACGTGCTTTTTCTAGCGAACTATTAAATATTAAAGAAAAAGGAATTTATAGTTGTGCTGCATGCAATACACCTTTATTTAAAAGCGAACATAAATTTAAATCTGGTACGGGATGGCCAAGTTTTGATAGAACAATAGAAGGCAATGTAGCTTTTGATGTTGATTATAAAATTGGATACAAGCGCACTGAGGAACATTGCGCTGTTTGTGGCGGACATTTAGGTCACGTTTTTAACGACGGACCAAAAACAACAGGAGAAAGACACTGTATTAATGGCGCTGCTTTAAAATTTACACCTACAAAATAATGAGTAAAAAATATACAGTAGAAAAAACCGAAGAAGAATGGAAAGCTCTGCTTCCTGAACAGTCTTACAACGTTTTAAGAAACAAAGGAACAGAATACCCACACACCGGCGAATTTAATCTTCATTTTAAAGATGGAAGCTACAATTGCAAAGGCTGTAATGCTAAACTTTTTGAAGCGGATCATAAATTTGAAAGCGGTTGCGGCTGGCCTTCTTTTGATGAAGCAGTAGAAGGCGCTATTGAATACATAAAAGACACTAGTCATGGTATGACAAGAGTAGAAACCGTTTGTGCTAATTGTGGCGGACATTTAGGTCACGTTTTTGATGATGGCCCACAAGAAACTACTGGGCAACGTTACTGCATAAATTCTGCTAGTTTAAATTTTAATCCGTCTTTAAAAAAATAAGAATGAGTTTTGTTGATGACTATAAAGAAAGTATGTTGTTTGAGTTTAACCGAAACAAAACAATGGCAGAAAAAACATTTGACCAACTTACCAATGAAGATTTGCATTGGACTTATGGTGAAGCAGACAATAGTATAGCTATAATAGTAAAACATATGGTAGGTAATATGCTCAGCAGGTGGACAAACTTTTTTACAGAAGACGGAGAAAAAGAATGGCGAAATAGAGAATCTGAGTTTGTTGCTCCATACCAAAATAAGGAAGAAATGCTACTACACTGGAACAAGGGTTGGGATTGCTTATTTACTGCAATAGATAATATAAACGAAGACAATTTTAATACTAAAATTAAAATTAGAGCTGTAGAGCATTCTGTAATGGCAGCAGTTAGCAGACAATTAGCACACTATGCTGGCCACATTGCCCAAATTGCATATGTTGGCAGAATGTTAAAAGGTAAAAAATGGCAATCACTATCTATACCTACAGGAAAATCTGAAGAGTTTAACAAAAAAATGTTTGGGAAATAACCACTACTTATTCATTAAGCTTTTATAAAATGTTTCTCTAATTTTTTCTGCAGATATAAAACTCCACGCATAAGTAGCATCATAATTAGCAGTAATTTGCTTATTAGCTATTACTTGCTCTAGGCTTTTACCTGCGCCAATTTCTTTCTTCACATTAACATAAATGGTTTCTAACATTAAAATATAACTTTCTAACTCTTTTTTATTTGATAATTTTCCGTGACCAGGTATAATTTTTGTGTCTTCATTAGCTAAAATAGCCGCTTTCTTTAATGCATTTATATAACCTCCTACACTACCACCACGGTTTAAATCTATATAAGGGTATTTACCAGAAAAATAGGTGTCTCCCATATGCAATACATTATTTTTACTAAAATAAATTTGCGCATCGCCATCTGTATGTGCGTTATGCACATGAATAGCCATTATAGTTTCATCTGCATCATATAACAACATTGTATCAGAAAATGTAATTTCTGGTAATTTCTTATGTGCGGTAACAGAATCTATTTTTTTAGACAAAAGTGCCTTTTCATTCTCATTTACCAATCGTTCTCTAACTTTTTGATGTGCAATTATAGTAGTTGTTTGGTTGTTAAAATTAGCATTGCCACCAGTGTGGTCTCCGTGCATATGCGTATTAAGCAAGTATACAATTGGTTTAGTTGTAATGCTTTTTATTGCCTGCTTTATTTTTGTGCTTAACCTACTAAACTGGTCATCTATCATTAACACATATTCTTCTCCAACAAAAACACCTATGTTACCACCTTGCCCTGTTAACATATACATTTGCGGCGTAAGCTTATCTACTTGCATTTTTACGTCATTAGACTGTGATTGCACAATTGCTGCAAACATTAAAAATGGCAGTAAAAAAGCAAATTTTGTTGTTTTCATCATTAAATAGTGTTTGTTTTTATGTATAAAATATAAAGATAAGTACTAAAAAGTTAGCAATATGTTATTATTCATATTTATAGATTTTGGTAATTGCTAATTGCTAATTGGTTTTGTACATTTGTGAGATTAAAATTTGAGACAAAAAAAAGTATATATATGAGCAATTTTGATGTTATTGTTTTAGGTAGTGGACCAGGTGGTTATGTAACTGCTATTAGAGCTTCACAATTAGGTTTAAAAACAGCTATTGTAGAAAAAGAAAGTTTAGGCGGTGTATGTCTAAATTGGGGTTGTATCCCTACCAAAGCATTAATTAAATCTGCTCAGGTTTTTGAGTATTTAAAACACGCTGGTGACTATGGTTTAAATGCTGAAAATGTTGATAAAGATTTTGGAGCCATTATTAAGCGTAGTCGTGGTGTTGCTGAAGGGATGAGTAAAGGAGTTCAATTTTTAATGAAGAAAAACAAAATTGAAGTCATAAAAGGTTACGGTACTTTAAAAGCTGGTAAAAAAATAGCTGTTAAAGATGCAGATGGTAAAGAAACCGAATATAGCGCAGACCACATTGTTGTTGCAACTGGCGCACGTAGTAGAGAGTTACCAAGTTTACCGCAAGACGGTAAAAAAATTATAGGATACAGAGAAGCAATGTCTTTACCAGAACAACCTAAAAAAATGGTAGTAGTTGGTAGTGGTGCAATAGGTATGGAGTTTGCATACTTTTACAACTCTATAGGTACAGAAGTTACTGTGGTAGAATATTTACCTAATGTAGTACCTGTAGAAGACCAAGATATCTCTAAACAATTAGAGCGTAGCTTTAAAAAAGCTGGCATTAAAGTTAAAACTTCTTCAGAGGTTACTAAAGTAGATACTTCTGGCAACGGAGTTAGTGTTTACGTAAAAACAAGCAAAGGAGAAGAAATTATACAAGCAGATGTTGTTTTATCTGCTGTAGGTATTAAAACTAACATAGAAAACATTGGTTTAGAAAACGTTGGTATTGCTACAGACAGAGACAAAATTATGGTAAATGATTATTACCAAACTAACATACCTGGTTACTACGCAATTGGAGACGTTACTCCAGGACCAGCTTTAGCACACGTTGCTTCTGCAGAAGGTATTCTTTGTGTAGAAAAAATAGCAGGTATGCACGTAGAACCTATAGATTATGGTAACATTCCTGGTTGTACATACTGTATTCCTGAGGTTGCCTCTGTTGGTTTAACAGAAAAACAAGCAAAAGAAAAAGGATTTGACTTAAAAATAGGTAAATTCCCATTCTCTGCTAGTGGAAAAGCAAAAGCCTCTGGCACTCCAGATGGTTTTGTAAAAGTTATTTTTGATGCTAAATACGGTGAGTGGTTAGGTTGCCATATGATTGGTGCTGGTGTTACAGATATGATTGCAGAAGCAGTTGTTGCACGTAAACTAGAAACTACTGGTCATGAAATACTAAAAGCTATACACCCGCACCCAACAATGAGTGAAGCTGTTATGGAAGCCGTAGCAGATGCTTATGACGAGGTTATACACTTGTAGTAGTAATTAATAAACTTACATATACAAAGCCTAAAGTCTAAGCGTTTTTTACACTTAGTTTTTAGGCTTTTTTAAATTTTAAAATATGATTAAAGCATTTAGACTTATTGCAATACTAGAAGGTATTTCTTATCTATTATTATTTGGTGTTGGCATGCCTTTAAAATATATGGCAGATATTAAAGCCCCTAACATTTATATTGGTAATGCACACGGTGTACTATTTATAGCTTATGCCATATTAGCATTTTTTGTATGCAGACATCTAAAATGGGGAATTAAAAGGTACGCTATCTTATTTATAGCGTCTTTACTACCTTTTGGTACATTTTATATTGAAGAAAAATATTTTAGCCCTAAAGCCTTAAAAGCATAGGGCTTTTTTTATTTAGGCAAAAGATCACAATACCAAAAGGAAGTATCCCAAGTAGTATCTTCATCTTTTTTAAAGCAATTGTCATCTTTGTTAGTCGTTGGCGCATATCCTTTTTTAACTTTCTCGCCTACTGTAAAACTCACAGGTTGCTTAAAAATAGGCCCATCATACACAAACGTATGAAACTCTCCGTTTTCTCCGCAAGGATCTACATTCTCTGGTAAATCATTAAAAAAACTTTCATCTACTTCTCTACCAACAAAAGACTCATCTAACAATTTAGCATTAACACAAACTGTAATTGCTTTAAAACCCAATTGCAACAACTCTTTAAGCAACGCTTTTGTGTCTTGTTTCCAAAGCGGAAAAACACCTTTTACTCCAACTTCTTTGAGTTTGTCTTCTCTATACTTTTTTAAATCTTCTAAAAAAATATCACCAAAAACAGCGTGTGTATAACCTTTAAGAATTAAACCTTGCATTGTGGTTTTCATAACCTCATTATAACTAGACATAGACACATCTGCATTTAACATAATAGTCTGTAAAGGCAAACCAATTGCTTTTGCTTGCGCCTCTAAAAGCGGTAAACGCAAACCGTGCATAGATACCCTATTAAATGTAGAGTTTACAGAAGTTACAAGTCTATCTACTTTATACGCATTAGACTGTTGCATCTTATACAATGCCAAGGCAGAGTCTTTACCACTACTCCAGTTAAAATATGTTTTATGCATTATAGATGCTTTATTTTGTAGCTAAAAAACTCTGTATAGCCAAGTCATAACTCTGTAAGCCAAAACCAAGTATTATGCCTTTAGCAACAGGAGATATATAAGATTGATGACGAAATTCTTCACGCCCAAATGTATTAGAGATGTGCACCTCTACAACTGGGGTTTCTATAGCTTTTATTGCATCTCCAATACCAATAGATGTATGCGTGTAAGCAGCTGCATTTAGTACAATACCATCATAAGAAAAACCAACTTCTTGTATTTTAGATATAAGTTCACCTTCTATATTAGACTGGTAATAACTAAGCTCAACATTTTTAAAGTTAAGTTGTAGCTTAGCAAAATAATCTACAAACGTTGTGTTACCATATATTGTTGGCTCTCTTTTACCTAAAAGATTTAGGTTTGGCCCATTGATTATAAGTATTTTCATATGGTAAAAATACTAAATATTACGCATAAAAAAAGGAAGCCAATTGGCTTCCTTTTAAATATTCTATATCAGTTATTTTTACAACTGAAACATAAATCCTATGTTAAAAGTAGATGCATTTATATCATCATCTAAACTAATACCAGCATATGATAAGTTAAGCTCAATTGAATCTGCTATTCTATAACCTAATTTAGGACGGTAATAAAAACCACCATCTACATCTTCCTTAAGGCCAAGAGCATAACCTAAATCTGTACCTACAGAAAAATCTTCTGTAATCATAAATTTAGCTACGGCAGCAATTGGCAAAAACTGAATATCTTCTTGCTCTATTTCAATACCAGGACCTGCATCATAAGTTTTACCAAAATAGTGAGAATACCCAATAGTACCCCCAGCATAAAAAGTTTCTGAAACAGCACCTAAATACTGTATATCAACACCTGCATTAAAGCCATAAAAATCATCTAAATCTCCCATTGGAATACCTAAATTAACACCTGCTCCAAAACCTTCTTGAGCTTGTGCTCCAAAAGTAAATCCTAAAGCTGCGATAGCTACAATAAATAACTTTTTCATAAATAATAATTTTAATTTTTAGTTTATAATTATACCGTAAACATAAACAAATATTTTAACCTACTTACAAGTATTGTAGTATTAGCATTAAATTAAGATTTAATTAACAAAATTAGATTATAAATAAAAAAGCTGCCTAAAATATTAGACAGCCTATAATATTATTAGTTAGTTTTTGCTTAGAAATGTAAAGCGAAACCAATTCGAACTTGAAAAATACCTTCATCAGAATAATCATCATTCATAGAAATGTCATAACGTAAACCTGGCTCAATACTAACATTTTCACCTAAGAAAATAGCATAACCTCCTTGTAAACCTAAATAACTTGGATTTTCATCAAAATCTTTAATACTCGCACCAGAATAATCAACTTGTACAGGAATCATACTAGCGATGTAATATTTAGCACCAACTTTATAAGAAAATGTTGAACTTGCTGGACCATCCGATCCATTATCTCCATATCCTAAACCAACTTTTACAGCTAAATCATCAGCTACAAAATAACCACCCTCAGCACCTAAATTCCAACTAGTGTTACCATCTACAGATGTTAAAGAAAAACCAGTATTAGCAGCACTAGCAGAACCAAAACCAGTGTTAGCTTCAATTAACCATTTACCTTGAGCAGTTTGACCACCGTTAGTAGAAGTAGCTGCATCTTGTGCTTGTGCAGCAAAAGTAAATCCTAGAGCTGTGATAGCTACAATAAATAACTTTTTCATAAAAATAATTTTAATTTTTAGTTTATAATTATGCAGTAAACATAGTTTGTTAATTTTGTTTACTTACAATTTTTGTTGTGTAAATGTAAGTATTTGTGATGAGTAAAAAACATAAAAAATAGGGGTATTAAAACTCTTTTTTTATCCAAATTATTAACTTAATTTTAACCTATATGAAATGGAGACAGGGATTAACTGATTATCAACACTTTCTAAAAATTGAAAGAGGGTTAATGGAGAATTCTATTACGAATTACGTTTTAGATGTTGAAAAATTAATTACATTTTTAAACAAAAAAAACATCACCGAATCTCCTATTTCTATCTCTAAGGAAACTACACAGCAATTTATTTATGAAATTTCTGCAAGTATTAACCCTAGGTCGCAAGCAAGAATTATATCTGGCCTAAAAAGTTTTTTTAATTATTTAATTTTTGAAGATTACAGAGCAGACAATCCTATGGATTTAATAGAAGCTCCAAAAATTGGAAGAAAGCTGCCAGATACACTGTCTGTTGAGGAAATTAACGATTTAATAGATGCAATTGACCTAAGTAAACCAGAAGGTGAACGCAATAGAGCTATGTTAGAAACATTATATGGTTGCGGTCTACGTGTATCTGAGCTTACCAACTTAAGACTATCTGACTTATTTTTTAAAGAAGACTTTATAAGAGTTACAGGAAAGGGAGACAAACAACGTTTTGTTCCTATTAGCAACATTAATAAAAAGTACATTAATATATATAAGGATGAAATAAGAAATCATCTAAACATAAAAAAAGGGTTTGAAGATATTTTATTTTTAAACAGAAGAGGTAGGCAATTAACCCGTGCAATGATTTTTACAATTATTAAACAACTTGCAGAAACCATTGGGTTAAAAAAAACAATTAGTCCGCATACACTACGCCACTCATTTGCAACACATCTTTTAGAAAACGGAGCAGATTTAAGAGCTATACAACAAATGTTAGGTCACGAAAGTATTACAACAACTGAAGTATACGTACACATAGATAGAAAACACTTAAGCCAAGTTATTGAAAACTACCACCCTAGAAAATAATTTTAAATTTATTTGTAACAAATACAAAATTACAACTACTAACAGGCTACAACTATCTACTTAAAAGTGAGTAAAGAATTAGAACATGCTTTTGTAACAGAACTAGAGAACAACCAAAATATTGTTCACAAGGTTTGTACACTATACACTAATGATAAAGATGCTCATAATGATTTGTTTCAGGAAATAACAATACAGTTATGGAAAGCGTACCCTAAATTTAGAGGTGACTCTAAGTTTAGTACCTGGATGTACAGAGTTGCGTTAAATACTGCAATTACATTATACAGAAAATCTAAAAGAAAAGTAAGTACACAAAGTTATGAGTCTGTAATTTTTAAAATTAAGGCCGATGAATATGATGAAACAGAAGAATTACAACTAAAATTAATGTACAAAGCAGTAAAGCAGCTAGGAGACATAGACAAAGCATTAGTGTTTCTTTACTTAGAGGATAAAGACTATGCGGAAATATCTGAAACACTAGGTATTTCTGAGGTTAATGCCAGAGTAAAGATGAATAGAATAAAGAAAAAATTAAAAACCATTTTAAATCCTTAATATATATGGATGAATTGGATATCTTAAAAAAAGATTGGCAAAAAAAGGGAGATGAGCTTCCTAAATTGTCTTACAATGATATTTACAAAATGATATGGAAGAGATCTTCTTCTATCGTAAAGTGGATATTTATAATTAGTATTTTAGAGTTTTTACTACCTAATATACTTTTTATTTTTCCTAGCACAAGAGAGCACGTATCAAAAATGTACTACGGCAATGCCTACGGCACATTTTTTATGGTTGTAACTTTTATACAATACATATGTATTTTTTATTTTATTTTTCAGTTTTACAAAAGATACAAGGAAATATCTGTTTTAGACGACTCTAAAACATTAATGAAAAACATTATACGTACAAGAAAAACTGTAAAGTACTATATAATATTTAGCTTAGGAATGTTATTATTTACAATGCTTGCACAAGCTTTTACTGTTTATTTTGACCCAAATATGCTTACTACTGTATACAACCAAGAGTTACCACAAGGTATATCTCCAGAGAAGTTTAAATCTATAATGGTAATTACTTTTATTGTGGTTGCACTAGTAACAACCGTACTTTTTGCATTAATCTACTTTTTACTATATGGATTATTACTTAAAAAGCTTAATAGAAATTACTTTGAACTAAAGAAAATGGAAATTTAAACCAAACTGCCCTTTTTATAACCAAAAAAAACCATCTGAATTTTACAGATGGTTTTTGTTTTTTCTAAAGAGGTTAAATGCTAAAACTAATCTAACTTCCACTTTCTAAGTTCGTTTTCTTCTTCCAAAGCTTTTAAATCTGCCTTAGAGATAACTTTTAAGAAAGATGGATCTTGCTCTATAGCGTGTCCTAATCTATCTATAATAGACTCAAAAGAGTCGTTTTCATAATCTATATCTAAAGGTTCTTTTATAACCATAGATTGTAAAATACCTTTTTTCTTAATACGTAAACCTTTTTTATCAAAAGAACGTCTAAAGCCATCTATTACTACTGGCACAACTATTGGCTTATATTTTTTTATAATATGCGCCGTTCCTTTACGTAAAGGTTTCCAAGGTGTGGTTGTTCCTTGCGGAAAAGTAATAACCCAACCATCTTCTAAAGCAGTACCAATGTTAGATATATCACTCATTTTTACTTGCCTTTTTACATCTTGCCCGTCTGCACGCCAAGTACGCTGTATACTAATAGAACCTGCATAAGCCAAAATCTTAGTTAAAAGACTTTTTTTCATTGTTTCTGCAGCAGCTACATAATACATATTAAGCTTTGGTTTCCAAATGTAACCTATGTTTCTAATAGAGTCTTCTCTACCGCTTAAACTAGCATTAAAAACATGGAACATTGCTACCACATCTGCAAAATAAGTTTGATGATTAGACACAAAAAGCACGCCTTTATCTGGCAAATCTCTAAGTATTTGTGATCCTTCTATTTCTAATTTATTAAACCCTTTGTACCTGCGGTGTGTTATTACTGCCGCAACGCGTATTAACCATTTTTTTAAAAATAGTATATGCCCAAAAGGATTCTTTTTAAATAAACCCATAATTATTGTTGTGTTGCCAAATCTACAAATTTATATAATTATAACAATTGTTTTAGTAGCTCTTTAAGTTCACTCATAATCATTGCAGTTGCTCCCCAAACCACGTAACCATTTAATTTAAAAGCAGGTACATCAATATTTTTAGCATAAGAAGTTGTTAAATTTTGAGTACTAATTTTACTATCATCCATAAAATCTAGTAGAGAAACCTCTACCAAATGCTCTACCTCTGACTCCTGTATTACAAAAGGCGTAGGGTTAGGATACACACCAATGTAAGGCTGAACTTCAAAATTACTTGGAGGTATATAAATTGAAGACAATTTGCCCATAACCTGAACTTTATTTTGAGGCACACCAACTTCTTCATAAGTTTCTCTTAAAGCAGTATGCAACAAATTCTCATCTTCTTTCTCTACTTTCCCTCCAGGAAAACCAACCTGATTGGAATGTACACCCTTGTAAGTTTTACGTAACATTAACAGCAAATTAGTACTATTTTCCTTTGTAGGATAAAATAATGCCATAACAGCTGCCTTACGTGCTTTATCGCGTTGGTTTTTCATTCTACTTAGCTCATCAATTCTAATAGACGGAGCCATTTTGTTATGTGATTCTTCACCTAATAATGGAAGATTCTTTATTTTTGAAATTCTTTTGGTAAAATCATCAAAATTCATGAATACAAAGATACTATCTTACGCTATACTATTACTATTAATTTTAACTACTGGTTGCAACAATACACCCAAACCCAAACAAAAAGTTAAACAGACTAAAGTTAAAAATGATACTGTTGCAGTAGACAGTTCTAAAGTTACTAAAAAAGAAGAAAAATTTGTACTTACAGAAGAAAATGCTATTCCTTTTTTTTATGAATACAACAAAACATTAAAAGAAGATAAAGTAAAAATTACAACCAACCTTGGTAGTTTTACATTACAACTTTTTGATAATGTACCCTACCACAAGGCAAATTTTATTTACCTAACTAAAAAAGGATATTTTAACGACACCTATTTTCACAGAGTAGTTAAAAATTTTATTATTCAAGGCGGTAATGCTGACAACAGAAAAACCGCTAAAAAAAGAGGTGAAATTGGCAGGTATTTATTGCCTCCAGATACAAAAAAAGGACACAAACACCATAGAGGTGTTATATCTATGCCTAGTAGTGAAAATGACAACCCACATAAGTTAGCTTCTCCTTATGAGTTTTTTATTGTTGTTACTAAGCCTGGGTCTTACCATTTAGATAAAGATTATACTCCTTTTGGAAAAGTTATAAAAGGTATGGATGTGGTAGATTTAATTAACAGACAACCTGTAGATGAAGGCGATTGGCCTAAGCAAAACATTTTTATTATTAAAGCCGAGGTTGTAAAGTAACTACTTTTTGCTTTCTACCGGAGGGTATATTGTTGGTAAGGCAATTTTAAACTTAACAGCCAACAAACGCACCGTTATTACAATTAAAATGCAAACTACATAAATGTAGTTGGGTTTTATGGGTAACTTTATTAAAAAAAAGTAACTGCTTGCCCCTATTATACAAGCCGTGGCGTATACCTCTTTTCTAAATATTACAGGTATTTCATTACACAAAATATCTCTTATAACACCTCCAAAACAAGCTGTTATTGTACCTACTACAATACACATTACGGGTAATAAATCTGCGTCTAAACCTTTTTCTACACCTGCTAATGTGTACAAACCAATACCAATAGTATCAAACAAAAATAAAGATGTTCTTAAGTATTTTAATTGCTTCCTAAACAATATAGACAACACAACTGTTATTAAAATAGTGTAAATATAAATGGGTTGTAATAACCAAGTAACTGGTGTATTACCTAATAATAAATCTCTTAAAGTACCACCACCTACCGCTGTTACAAAAGCAACTATAAAAACTCCAAAAGGATCTAGTTTTTTATCCATTGCTACCAACACACCAGATATTGCAAACGCTATGGTTCCTAAAATATCTATAACCAAATAAAACATACGCTATAATTCTTGTGTGTAGTAAATGTAATCTTTTATAACAGTTGCTACAAAATCTATAGGCTTCTCTTGGGTTGTTATATTGGTTACTTCTTTTATTTTTTTTGATAATGAAACAATAACATTATGGTCTCCATTGCGTTTTGCAGAGCTAAACAGCTCTTTAATGGTTTGCATTTCTGCATCTTTAAAAACGGTTACTTGTGGGTAACTAGGTCTATAAGTATCTGGTAAGTTAGCTACCATAGTATCTTGCAGCTTTACCTTTTTCTTTTCAGTAATTACTGTAGTCCCTGCTGCTATATCTCCCAATCGCTGTCCGTTACCTCTTAACAATATTGTAAGTACCGCAACACCTCCTGAAGACATTAACACATCTACAATACGCATAATCCAACGTATAAAATAACTAGAAAAATTTGGTGTAGAGCCATCTAGTTTTACAACTCTTATAGACATTATTTTTTTACCAACTGTAGAGCCATTCATAAAATACTCTAACAACAAATAATAGAAGAAAGCTGGCAATGTTACAATTAAATACAAATGCCACATATCTTCAAAAGTAATGTTCATATATACCAGTAAAAGAATCATTAATAACGTATAAACAAAAATAACAATGCTATCTATAATATAGGCTAGCATCCTATCACCCAAATGTGCAGCATTTTGATGAATGCTAATATTTTGAGCAGTTTCTATTTGAATTTCGTTCATATTTTAGTTTCTTTGGTACAAATCTTAAAAGCCAATGCGCGAAGCTGCCTTTGTAAAGCAAAATAAAGACAAATGGACTACTTTTGAAAGTGTCCTGGCAAAGAAAACGGAAATTGACCCAAACAAATTGTCTGATTTGTATATTGAAATTACCGATCACCTTAGCTATGCTAAGACTTTCTACCCTGGTAGCAACACCGCATTTTTTTTAAATTCTTTGGCTTCAGAGGCACACCAAAAGATATATAAGACCAAAAAAGAACCAAAAAACAGAATAATCAGCTTTTGGAAAACAGAATTTCCTACATTATTTTATCATAATCGTCGTGAATTGCTAATTGCATTTCTTGTTTTTACATTTTTTTGCGCAGTAGGAGTTTTCTCTGCAGCTAATGATGGTGATTTTGTTAGGTCATTTTTAGGTGATGGATATGTAAATATGACTTTAGAAAATATTGCTAATGATGACCCTATGGCTGTTTACAAACAACAAAGTGAATTTAAAATGTTTTTAGGCATTACTATTAACAATATAAAAGTTGCTATAATGGCTTTTATTTATGGTATTTTACTTGGTATAGGTTCTTTGTTTATTATGATGCAAAATGGCATTATGTTAGGCAGTTTCCAATATATGTTTTATGAAAAAGGCCTGCTATGGGAGTCTGCACGTACCATTTGGATACACGGGACTATAGAGATATCTGTAATTATAATTGCTGGTTGCGCCGGACTTGTTTTAGCTAAAGGAATTCTTTTTCCTGGGACATATACAAGGTTAGAATCTTTTAAACGAGGCACTGTAAACGGATTAAAAATAATGTTATCTACAGTACCATTCTTTATCATTGCTGGCTTTTTAGAAGGCTTTGTAACCAGACATACAGAAATGCCAGACTGGCTTGCAATATTAATTATTACAAGCTCGTTAGCTTTAATTTTATATTATTACGTTATTTACCCTTATTTATTACACAAAAAAACCAACCATGCAGAACAATAATTATGTAGAGTTTAAAAAGAAAAGAGACTTAGGTGAGATTCTGGGAGATACTTTTGCTTTTTTAAGAACTCAGTTAAAACCATTTTTTAATACCTTTTTTAAAATAGCCGGCCCTTATTTAGTTATATTTTTAATTTGCAATGCCTTTTATGCTTATACCGTGGGAGGACTAATGAATTTTAATATTGAAAGCTCTAATGAAGTAACTAACGTTTTAATGGTTTTTGTTGCAGCATTGGTATTTATTTTATCTATGGGAGCAGCTTATGCAATGGCACAGTCCGTTACCTTACACTATATAAAAAATTATGTAGAAAACAACGGAGTTATTAATTTTGATCAGATAAAATCTGAAGTATATAGTACTTTTTGGAAGTTTATAGGATTAGCATTTTTAGTAGGTATTTGTGTGGGTCTTGGTTTAATGCTTTGTTTAATACCTGGAATATATTTGTATGTACCACTAACCCTATCTTTTAGTATTTTAATTTTTAATAAAAAACCTGTTGGTGATGCTTTTAGCTATAGTTTTAGTTTAATTAAAGATTATTGGTGGATAACATTTGCCACTATGCTTGTTGTTGGTATTGTTGTTGCCGTAGCAGGTTACGCATTTAGTGTACCGTCTGCAATTTATATGTATGCAAAAATGGGTGTGTTTTCTGCAGAAATAGATCCTAGTAATATGGGAGACACTTTAATAGACCCAATAGGAATAGCCATAAATACTATAACGGCTTTATTTCAATACCTATTAAGTATTATAACTGTTGTTGCTGGCGCTTTTATATATTTTGATTTAAACGAAAGAAAAAATTTAACTGGAACAATGGAGCGTATTCAAAATTTAGGTAATTCTACCAATCTTTAATATGCAAAAGCTTCTTTTTTCTTTACTTATTTGCATTACTTTTTCTATATCTGCGTACAGTTTTCAAGACTCTACCAATGTAGAGTATGATGATGCTTCTATGCCTGTACAGAAAATTACAGAAGAAGACTTACAATCCTATAAAGATGACTCTAGCTATAATTACACCTTAGAAAAAGCAGATAACTCTTGGTGGGAAAAATTTAAAACTTGGTTATACTCTTACTGGTTGCGCTTTTTTCAATGGCTATTTGGAGGTGAAAAAGCTGTTGGCTATTTGTCTGCTTTTTTAGGGCTATTACCATATTTACTACTGGTTATTTTAATTGTAGTTGCTGTACTATTCTTTTTAAAAACAAATATGAACAGCATAAGCTTATCTAAAAAGAACAAGAGCGCTGTTACCTTATCTGAAGAAGAAAACATTATAAAAAATGAAGATATTCAGCAGTTAATAAAAAATGCATTAGAAGATAAAAACTACAGGTTAGCAATTAGATATTACTACTTGTATATCTTAAAAATAATGAGTGAAAAAGATCTTATAGACTGGCAATTACAAAAAACTAATGACGATTACCAAAAAGAATTAAGCAACTCTACTTACGCTAAACCTTTTGTAACTATAACTAGGTTATATGATTATATTTGGTATGGAGATTTTGCAATAGACGAAACAAAATACAATAAAGCAGCTGCTGAGTTTATTAAACTACAAAATAGTATTACCAAAAAGTGATAAAAAAAGGAAAATCATATATAATAATTTTAGTAGTAACATTTGTTACTTACTTAGCTTTGGAATACAATAAACCAAAAGAAGTTAATTGGTTTCCTTCTTTTACTACACACCATAAAATACCATTTGGAACAAAGGTTTTTAATGATATTTTAGAAAAAAGATTAGGTGATAAAATAACCGCAGTGCAAGAACCTCCTTATATTTTTTTAAATAAAAACAACAATATTTCTGGCACTTATGTTTTAATAAACAACACCCTAGATATAGACAAAAGTGAAGTTAAAAAACTTTTAGAGTGGACCGCCAAAGGAAATACACTATACTTAGCTGGCTCTAGTTTTAGTCACGCTTTAAAAGATGAGCTTAATTTTAGCACTAAAACACTTTATACAAATGATATAAATCATCACTTTTATATGCAGTTGGTTAATCCTTCTTTAAAAAGTGATAAACCTATAGTGTTTAGTAAAAAATCTGATGTAACTTATTTTTCTAAAATAGACACATTAAATACCAAAGTATTAGGAGTTATAGATAATTTTGAAACCATATCTATAAAAAATGCAAATATTATAAAACAGAATTACGGTGACGGAACTATTATTTTAAATCATTTTCCTTATGCATTTACCAATTATTTTATTTTAGAGAATAAAAATAATACAGACTTTACATCTTCTTTATTGGCTTATATAGATACTACTAAAAATGTGTATGTAGATAATCATCATAAAACGGGCAAAACATTTTACACTTCACCAATGCGCATATTTTTAAGTGCTAAAGAATTAAAATGGGCCTATTACATAGCCCTAATTGGTGCTTTATTTTATGTGTTTTTTGAAGGAAAAAGAAAACAACGAGCTATACCTGTGGTTACCCCTTTAAAAAATCAGACTTTGGCGTTTACACGTACTATAGCAGATATGTATTATCAAAAAAATAGGCAAAAAGAAATTGCGGAACATAAGATTAACTTTTTTATGGATTTTGTACGATCTAAATTTCATGTAAATACTTTAGAAAAGAATGATGATTTTTACAATACAGTCTCTGCCAGAAGTTTTCATACAAAGGAAGAAATTAAAAATTTATTTCTTTTTTTAGATAATCTTATGAATAAACACAGCATAACTAATGACGAGCTGTTAGCATTAGATAAAAAAATAGAACAATTTAAAGACAAAGCAAATGGAAGCAAATAACGATATCAATTTTGATAATAGAATACCTCTAGAAGATTTAAAAAATGCCGTAACAGGTATTAAACAAGAGCTGGCTAAAGTAATTATTGGTCAAGACCGTTTTGTAGAGTTGTTAATTGTTTCGCTTTTAGTAGATGGCCACGTGTTAATTGAAGGTGTCCCTGGGATTGCAAAAACAGTTACTGCTAAATTATTTGCTAAAACTTTAAAAACAGATTTTAGTCGTATACAGTTTACTCCAGATCTTATGCCTAGTGATATTTTAGGTACTTCTATTTTTAACGTTAAATCTTCTGAGTTTGAATTTAAAAAAGGGCCCATTTTCTCTAACATTATTTTAATTGATGAAATAAACAGAGCTCCTGCTAAAACACAAGCCGCTTTGTTTGAAATTATGGAAGAAACACAAGTTACTATGGATGGCAAAACATACAAAATGGAAGCTCCGTTTATGGTTTTAGCCACCCAAAACCCTATAGAACAAGAAGGCACATACGCATTACCAGAGGCACAATTAGACCGTTTTTTGTTTAAAATAAAAGTAGAGTACCCAACCTTAGAAGAAGAAATAAAAATAATTACAACTCATCATGAACGTAAAGGAGCTAAGCCACAAACATTAATTAATGATATACTTTCTCCTACTAAACTTAAAGAGTATAAAAAAAACATACAAGATGTAATTGTAGAAGCTAAAATTCTGCGTTACATAGCAGAGATAATTTCAAAAACTCGTAACCACCCACACCTATACCTTGGTGGTTCTCCTAGAGCCTCTTTAGCTACCTTAAACGCCGCTAAAGCTTTTGCTGCTATTAACGGTAGAGATTTTGTTACTCCAGAAGATGTAAAAAAGGCGTTAGAGCCTGTGCTAAACCACAGAGTAATTTTAACTCCAGAACGCGAAATGGAAGGTATGACAACAGAAAGTGTTGTGCATATGATAATTGAATCTGTAGAAATACCTAGATAATACTACATGCGCTTTTTAAAATCGTTTTACATACACAATACCTTTTTTTGGTACCTAGCCATACTAGCAGCAATGTTTATGACATCATACTGGTACAAATGGCTATACCCTATTGCGTGGATTTGTACTATGGTTTTATTAGCAATGTTTTTGTTTGATATTGTTTTACTTTACGCTACAAAAAATAGTGTAAAAGCCAGCAGAAGCTTGCCTCAAAAATTATCAAACAGTGACCATAACCCTATTGTTATGGAATTTATAAGCACATACGATTTTAAAACTGGTATCACTGTAGTAGAGGAATTACCTATTCAATTTCAAAAAAGAGATTTTAAATACAACACCATACTTACTAAAAAAGAACCTAAAATTTTTGAATATACAGTTAGACCTGTAGAACGTGGAGAATATTATTTTGGTAATTTAAATATTTATGTCTCTACTCCCCTACGCATAGTAAAACGTAGGTTCTTGTATTTAAAAAACCAAATGGTACCTGTTTACCCGTCTATTATACAAATGCAGAAATATGATTTTTTAGCTATTAGCAATAAATTATCTGAATTTGGAATGAAAAAAATTAGACGTATTGGACATACCCAAGAGTTTGAACAAATTAAAGAGTACGTTCCAGGAGACGACTTTAGAACCATAAATTGGAAAGCTACAGCAAAAAGTAACCAGTTAATGGTAAACCAATACCAAGATGAAAAATCGCAACCAATTTATTCTGTTATAGACACTGGCAGAGTAATGAAAATGCCATTTAATGGTCTAAAACTGTTAGATTATGCTATAAATAGTACACTCGCATTTTCTAATGTAGCTCTTAAAAAAAATGATAAAACTGGGATGATATCATTCTCTAAAAACATAGAGACTTTTTTACCTGCTGTACAAAAACCAACCTATTTAAACTCTATCCTAGAAAAGCTTTACAATATTTCTACAGAGTACACAGACTCAGATTTTGGATTGCTTTACGCGCATATTAAAAGAAAAGTAAATCACAGAAGTTTATTACTGCTTTACACAAATTTTGAGCACATTACAGCTATGCGTAGGCAACTACCTTTTTTACTTGCCATTGCCAAAAAGCACGTTTTAGTTGTTGTGTTTTTTGAAAATACCGAGCTAGAAGAACTCATAAATACTAGTGCTGATGACTTACAAGGTATTTACCACAAAACTATTGCAGAAAAATTTAGTATGGATAAAAAATTAATGCAGAAAGAACTGCAGCAATATGGCATACAAACTATACTTACCAAGCCAGAGGAACTAACAATTAATACTATTAATAAATATTTAGAAATTAAGGCGAGAGGACTTTTATAATAAAATGTTATTTACAAATGCTTTATACTTCCTAAAATAGTAGACAATTAGTCTAAAAACATTGCCTAGCACCTCTTATATTACAAAACAGACCACTGTAAAAGAAACACTTACAAGTTTGGTCTAAAAAAAATACTACAAAGACAGGTTTTAAAATAAAAATTCTTTATTTTTCCGTATATTATATATTTTAAACCTGAACTAAAACCTATGTTAAAAACTAACTACAAAAAAATATATAGCGGAAACCAATTTAACGTAAAGGCTATTTTAGAAAAGCTGCTACAAATAAATATTGAAGGCGTTGTTAAAGATGAGTCAGAATCAGGAAGACTAGCTGGTTTTGCTTCAGCTATACCTGGAGAGCAAGATTTATATGTACATAATGATGAGGCTGAAAAAGCTTTAGAAATAGTTAATAATTATATTAAAGAATTATAACCGCTAAACTTATTTTATAAAAAAATAAGTTATAAAAACACTTAATACCTTACTATTATTACTTATTTTTAGTGTAGGTATTTATTTACATATGAAAACTCCCCCCATAACAAAAGAACTAAAGTTCTCTAAAACTTTAGTTGTAACACTACTGGTTATATGTATTATTCCTTTTATTCTTCAGCTAGCTGGAGTTAATTTTGGAAGTATAAACGTAGTTTTAGATGCCAGTGGAGATAAAGTTGTCTTAGATGATGCGTCTCAAAATTTAATTTTAACCCATTTAAGAGGTACTTTTACTCACTTAATTTTAGAATGGACAGCTATTTGTATTGCTGTATCTACTGCAATTTTAGCCTTTATACAATACCGAATAACCAACAACCCTACAACTCCTATAATTGGTGCCGCACTACTTTGTGCTGGTTTTATTGATGGTTTTCATGCATTAGCTGCTGTAAATATAATAGACTCTGCATCTACTAACGATAACTTTTTACCCTTTACTTGGGCACTCTCAAGAATTTTTAATAGTGTTATTTTAATTATTGGAGCAAGCATTTTTCTTATAAAAGAAAAAAGAATGATTCCTAAAAGAGGAAGACGTTTTGTTTTACTAGTATCCTTATTTTTTGTGCTTTTAGCATATTTAACTATGTACTTTGTAGCATCTAGCAAGTCCTTACCAATTACAACATTTCATAACAGTTTTGTAACAAGACCGTATGATTTAATTTCGCTTATTCTTTTCTTATTTATGGCTATTTACTTATTTCCGAAGTTAAATAAAAAAGAAAATAGTGTTTTTTCTAACACACTCTTATGGAGTATGATACCCGCAATTGCTACACAAATGTATATGGCCTTTGGATCTGAGAATTTACATGATTCTAATTTTAACATTGCACACACCTTAAAGGCAATATCCTACGCTATACCTTTTATTGGTATTATGCTAGATTATATTTCGGCCCATAAAAAAGAGCAAATAAGAGTTACAGCCTTAAAAAATGCCCATTATGTTGTTAGTCAAAAAAATAAAGAACTAGAACAGTTTGCATTTATTGCTTCTCATGATTTACAAGAACCACTACGTACATTACTAAATTTCACACAACTGTTTAAAGAAGAATATGCAGATAAGTTAGACGAAAATGGTAAAACATATCTTAATTTTATTAGACAAGCTACCACAAGAATGAGCCTACTTATTAAAGCCGTTTTTGATTACTCTAGAATTGGAGTAAAAAATAATGTTACCAAAGTAAAAACCAACAAACTTGTAAAAAATATTATTGCAGAAATACAGCCTAATTTAAACGATATAAATGCCACTATTAAACATAAAAAGTTACCAAAAATTTATGGGCAAAAAACAGAATTACGTATTCTTTTTCAAAATTTAATTGGCAATGCAATTAAGTTTCAAAAAAAAGGAAACGCACCTGTAGTAGAAATACAAGGAAAAGATATTGGAGAATATTGGGAGTTTAGTGTAAAAGATAATGGCATTGGCATAGAAAAAAAGCATCAGGATAAAATATTTTCTATGTTTCAACGCTTACATTCTAAAGACATTTATGATGGTGTAGGAATAGGACTTGCTCATTGCTTAAAAATTGTATTAATGCATGAAGGCAGAATATGGGTAATATCTGAACCTAATAAGGGAAGCGAATTTAAATTTACTATTAAAAAACAAAAATGAACAAGCTAAAAAGTATATTGTTAATAGATGATGATGATGCAACTAATTTTTTGCATAAAATGGTCATTAAAAAAGTTAACTGTACAGATAATATCATTGTAAAAACCAATGGTGAAGAAGCAATAAATTATCTAAAAACAGAGACTGATGGTAAATATCCACAGCCTAGTTTAATTTTATTAGATATTAATATGCCTATAATGAATGGGTGGGAGTTTTTACAAGAATACAAAAAGCTTGAAGAAAACCAAATGGCAGAAACCGTTATAGTAATGCTTACAACATCATTAAATCCTGATGATAAAGAAAGAGCCTTAAGCTTTACACAAATTAACGATTTTAAAAGTAAACCACTAACACCAGACGGACTTAAAGACATACTTAAAAGCTTTTTCTTGTTTCCTGATGATATATAATGACATCCCCTAATTTTTAAGGTATATTTGCTTTTATGCAACAGATTATAGACCAAATGGGAAGGCAAATTAATTGCCCTAAAAAGCCATTACGTATTGTTTCTTTAGTTCCCTCACAAACAGAATTATTGGTAGATTTAGGTCTAGAAGAATATATTGTTGGGGTAACTAAATTTTGTGTACACCCTAAACACTTACGTATGTCTAAAAAAGTGGTTGGCGGCACAAAAAAAATATCTTTAGCTAAAATTGAAGCTGCAAAACCAGACATAATTTTGTGTAATAAAGAAGAAAACACAAAAGAAATAGTAGAAGCGCTAGAAAAACTTTACCCTGTACACGTATCTAATATTAATGATTTAGAAGATTCTTTAGAGCTAATAATGCAATATGGCACAATTTTTAATAAAATGTTTAGTGCCACAAAAATTGTTAGCACTATAAGAAATGAAGCAAATACCTTTAAAGATTTTATAAAAGACAAACCACGTAAAAAAGTAGCTTACTTAATTTGGAAAGAACCATTTATGGCTGCAGGCAAAAATACTTTTATAAATCATATGCTTACACTTAATAACTATGATAATGTTTTTAGTGATAGCTTACGGTATCCAGAAACAACCTTAGATGCTTTAAAAGAATTAAAACCAGACTCTATTTTATTATCATCTGAGCCGTATCCTTTTAAAAGAAATCATATAGATGAAATAAAAAAAATAATGCCATCTACAACTGTTGAGTTGGTAGACGGCGAATATTTTTCTTGGTATGGTAGTAGACTACTAGATGCCTTTATCTATTTTAAATCTTTACACTATTAATTACAAGTTAGCCATTTGTGTTTTTGCCAAGTTAAACTCGGTTACTATTTCTTTTACAATGTCAGCTGCAGGCATAATTTTATGTATAATAGCCGCAACCTGGCCTATTTCTAACTCGCCATCTTCCATATCTCCTTCAAACATTCCTCTTTTAGCTCTTGCCCTACCTAACAAGGTTTTTAAATCTTCTGGTGTAGCTCCGTTACTATATGCATTTTGCACCTCATTAAAAAATTTGTTTTTTAATAAACGTACTGGAGCCAATTCTTTTAAAGTTAATTGAGTATCTCCTTCTTTAGCATCTACAACTTTTTCTTTAAATAGTTGATGAGATGACGCCTCTTCACTAGCCACAAATCTGCTTCCAATTTGCACTGCATCTGCACCTAAAATCATAACCGCTAACATTGCTTTACCCGTTGCTATACCACCAGCAGCAATTAATGGTATTTTTAGCTGCTCTTTAACTGCTGGTATTAAGGCTAAAGTAGTAGTTTCATCTCTACCGTTATGTCCGCCTGCCTCAAAACCCTCTGCAACAACAGCATCTACTCCGGCTGCCTCAGACTTTAATGCAAATTTTAAACTACTAACAACGTGTACTACCGTAACACCATTTTCTTTTAAAAAGCTTGTCCAAGTTTTAGGATTACCAGCAGAAGTAAAAACTATTTTAACACCTAGGTCTACAATAATTTTCATTATTTCTTCTACGTTAGGGTATAACATTGGCACATTTACTGCAAAAGGTTTATCTGTAGCTTTTTGGCATTTTAAAATATGCTCTTTTAAAACATCTGGGTACATAGAACCCGCACCAATTATTCCTAAGCCACCAGCATTAGAAACAGCTGAAGCTAATTTCCAACCACTAGCCCATATCATTCCTGCTTGTATTATAGGGTATTCAATATTAAATAATGATGTTATTCTGTTTTGCATATTTATTTTTTTCAACTTTTATAATTATGATATTACCCCAGAGCCTATTAGCTCATCTCCAATATGCCAAGCAACAAATTGACCTTCTGTCATTGCAGATTGCTCTTCTTTAAAATCTACATACAATCCAGTATCTACTTTATACAATGTTGCTTTTTGTAAAGCTTGCCTGTAACGTATACGTGCCATAACTTCCATAGTTTCATCTACCTCTAAAGCCATATCTGTACGTACCCAATGTAACTCTTCATTAGATACAAAAAGTGTTTTACGGTATAACCCAGGATGCTTTTTACCTTGCCCTGTATATATTACATTTTCATCTACATCTGTCTCTATAACAAACAAAGGTTCCTTGGTACCACCAACAGCTAAACCTTTACGTTGTCCTTTGGTAAAGTAATGTGCACCTTGGTGTTCTCCTACAACTTTACCATCATTTAAATTATAAACCGGTTTTGTTGCGTAAAAAGCTAATTCATCTTCTTTGGTTGCAAATTCTGGTATTGCATTGTTGTATTGTTCTAATGAAGATGAAACCTCTACAATTACACCTTGTTTTGGTTTTAGTTTTTGCTGAAGAAAATCTGGCAAACGCACTTTACCTATAAAACAAAGTCCTTGAGAGTCTTTTTTATCTGCTGTAATTAAATCATTATCTGCTGCAATTTTTCGTACTTCTGGCTTTAGTAAATCTCCAATAGGAAACAACGTTTTAGACAGTTGTTCTTGTGAAAGTTGACATAAAAAATACGATTGATCTTTATTACCATCTTTACCAGCTAAAAGTTGATGAATTTCTTTACCTTCTTCATTTATAAAAGAAGTTTTTCTACAGTAATGTCCTGTAGCTACATAATCTGCCCCTAATTGCATTGCAATCTTCATAAACACATCAAACTTAATTTCTCTGTTACAAAGTACATCTGGATTTGGTGTTCTTCCTTTTTCATACTCATTAAACATATAGTCTACAATGCGTTCTTTATATTCTGCACTTAAATCTACTGTTTGAAAAGGAATACCTAATTTCTCTGCAACTATTAGTGCATCATTACTATCCTCTAACCAAGGACATTCATTAGAAATGGTAACAGAATCATCGTGCCAATTTTTCATAAAAAGCCCTATAACATCATAACCTTGTTCTTTTAAAAGATAAGCTGTAACGCTAGAATCTACACCTCCTGAAAGTCCTACTACTACTTTTTTCATTTTTTATAATCTGAATTGCAAAAATACAAAAATCTAAAATG
Source organism: Cellulophaga lytica DSM 7489 (assembly GCF_000190595.1). NCBI lineage: Bacteria > Pseudomonadati > Bacteroidota > Flavobacteriia > Flavobacteriales > Flavobacteriaceae > Cellulophaga > Cellulophaga lytica. The sequence continues at coordinate 214,781 of NC_015167.1, forward strand.
CTTTGTATTTCTATTAACACCCATAAATCTTTAATTTTTCATAAAGAAATATACCGTTTATCGATATTTAAAACCGATTAAAAACGGACTAAAAACTTAGTCGAAAACTTAACAACAAAATGACTCTGCTTAACATACAAAAATGCAGCTTTTACAACTAAACATTTTTTAACCTTTTAATAGGTTGCATCTTTGGAGTCCCAAATGTTACTAAGTTTAACCTACTTAGTGCTTAAAAGCTCCTAGAAATAGGAGCTTTTTTTTATTTAAAGAATACATAACAAAAAAATCCTGCTTCAAAACTGAAGCAGGATTTTTAATATAATTTAAAAAAGACTATTATCTATTCTTTTTTTGCTCTTCTGCTTGCTCCATCATTTCACGCATTTTCTTCTGAAACTTATTTTCTTTCTTAGGTTTCTTTTTATTTTCCTGAATTTTAGCGTGTATTTTATCTTCATCTATAATAAACTTCTTAATTGCCAACATAATAAATATTGTAATTAAGTTAGATACAAAGTAGTACAAACTAAGTCCACTTGCGTAACTATTAAAGAATATCAACATCATTAATGGAGATAGGTAAAGAATAAATTTCATATTAGGCATACCTGGCTGCTGTTGCATATTTTGTCCAGATGTCATCATCATATAAAAGAAGATGGCAATAGATGCTAATATTGGAAATAAACTAACGTGATCCCCGTACAATGGAATGTGAAATGGTAATTCTGCTATAATATCATAAGATGATAAATCGTCTGCCCATAAAAATGGTTTTTGACGCAACGCAAAAGAGGTTGGAAAAAACATAAACAAGGCATAAAAAACTGGCAATTGTAATAAAGCTGGTAAACAACCACTCATTGGGCTTGCCCCTGCTTTATTATAAAGCTTCATAGTTTCTTGTTGCTTTTTCATTGGATTGTCTTTGTACTTCTCTCCTAATTCTGCAATCTCTGGCTTTAAAACCTTCATTTTTGCTTGTGATAAGTACGACTTGTAGGTTACTGGCGACATTAATAAACGCACCAAAATTGTCATTACAATAATTGCAATACCGTAAGGTAAAAAGCTACTTAAAAAAGTATAAGCTGGCGTAAACACATATCTATTTATAAAACCAAATATTCCCCAACCGTAAGGTATAGAGTCCTCTAAACCTAGCTCTTTGTATTTAGATAGTTCTTTAATATCTGTTGGCCCATAATACAGGTTCATATTATAAGATAGTTCACCGGCATCTGCTTTTAAAGGTAATACAGCTGTATTCTCTTTAGTAAATTTTGTTTCTGGTGTATCATCTTCAACTAAGTTTACAGAACTTAATTTAGCTGTTTCAAAATGTTTATCTGTAGCTAATATAGAGCTAAAGAAATGTTGCCTGTAAGACAACCATTTAACATCTACCTCTTCTTCTTCATCATCACTGCTTTCTGATAATTTACTAATATTACCATCATCATGGTTGTATGTTAAACGGGTATATCTATTTTCATATGTAGCACTTTTACTGTGTCTAATTCCTTTTTGCTTCCAGACTAAAGCAATTGGTGCAGCGCTGTTTAATACTCCGTTTAAACCTTGAGAACGAATATTAAAATCTAACAAGTATTCATCTGGTTTAATCTCATATCTGTATTCTAAAAAGTCTGTAGCAGATACTTTAGCTTTCATAGAAAGCACGGTATTATTACCATTTTTAGAGATTGACGGTTCAAAATATAGATCTTTTGTATCTAAAACTCTATTATCTGATGTAGAAAAAGTTAATCCGAAACTTGCGTTATTGTCTTTTACTAAGTGTACAGGAAGTGAATCATAAGTAACAAAGTTTTTCATCTTTGCCTCTACAATTTGTCCTCCTTTGTTACTAATTCTTAAATAAAGAACATTGTTTTCTAAAACAGTTGTTCCTTCTAAAGCTGGTGTATACCCAAAAGCTCCTATTTTACTTTTGTAATTAGCAACCGCTGTAGAATCTGATAAATTTAAAACTGGTTCTTGAGCAGTAGTTTCTTTTTCTTGCTTGTTATCTACTGTGGCAGCTTCAGTTTTTTGTTGTTCTTTTTTCTGTGCTTCTAGTTCCTCGGCAGTTGGTTGTGTGGTATTAAACCATAAAACAAACAATCCAAAAATTAGTAAAAACCCAATTAAGGTTTTTGCATCAAATTTCTTTTCTTCCATTCTAATATGTCAAAGATTTTATAGCAAACACTATAAATCTAGTTATGTTAATAATAAATTACAATTTGCAAATATATGTCCAAATGTACACTTTATGCCAAAGTGGCACTTTTTTATTGTTTTTTATGCTCAAGAGCAGCTTTTACAAAGCCAACAAATAAAGGATGAGGATTTGCAACTGTACTTTTATATTCTGGGTGATATTGTACACCAATAAACCAAGGGTGAATATCTTTAGGCAGCTCTACAATTTCTACAAGACCTGTATCTTTATTAATACCAGAAGCTTGTAAGCCAGCAGCTGTTATTTGGTCTTTGTATTTATTATTAAACTCATACCTGTGTCTGTGACGTTCAGATATATCTGCCTTACCACTATATACATTTTTAACAAGGCTATTATCTTCTAAATGGCAAGCCCAAGTACCTAAACGCATAGTACCACCTTTGTTAACTACTGTTTTTTGCTCTTCCATTAAGTTAATAACAGGGTTTGGTGTTTTTTCATCCATTTCTTTAGAGTTAGCGTCTGCTAACCCTAAAACATTTCTAGAAAATTCTATAACTGCCATTTGCATACCTAAACATATACCTAAAAATGGTATTTTGTTTTCTCTTGCATATTGTACAGCTTCAATTTTACCTTCTATACCTCTTTCCCCAAAACCAGGTGCTACTAAAATACCATCTAACCCCTTTAATTCTTCTGCCATATTTTTACCTAAAATATGCTCAGAGTGTATAGATTTTACTTCAACTTTTACCTCATTTTCTGCTCCTGCGTGTATAAAAGCTTCTAAAATAGATTTATAAGAATCTTGCAATTCTACATACTTACCAATTAAACCAATTGTAACTTGATTTTTTGGATTTTTATGACGTTCTAAAAACTGATTCCAGGTAGTTAAATCTGGCTTTTCTGTATCAGACAATGCTAATCGTTCTAAAACAACAGTATCTAAACCTTCTTGTTGCATTAGTAAAGGCACATCATAAATAGTAGATGCGTCTATAGATTGTATTACCGCCTCTCTTTTTACATTACAAAACAATGCTAACTTATGCTTTATTTCATCAGAGATTTGGTGTTCTGTTCTACAAACTAAAATATCTGCCTTAATACCACTTTCCATTAATGTTTTAACAGAGTGCTGAGTTGGTTTAGTTTTTAATTCACCAGCAGCAGACAAGTATGGTACTAATGTTAAATGTATTACAATACCATTATTATCTCCTAGCTCCCATAGTAATTGCCTAACTGCTTCTATGTATGGCAAAGATTCTATATCACCAACAGTACCACCAATTTCTGTTATTACAATATCGTAATCTCCGCTTTTACCAAGTATTTGTATACGTTCTTTAATTTCATTGGTAATATGAGGAACTACTTGTACTGTTTTACCTAAAAACTCTCCTCTACGTTCTTTTTCTATAACACTTTGGTAAATTCTACCAGTAGTAACATTATTAGCTTGTGAAGTTCTTACGTTTAAAAAACGTTCATAATGCCCAAGGTCTAAATCCGTTTCTGCACCATCGTCAGTAACGTAGCATTCTCCGTGTTCATAAGGGTTTAATGTTCCTGGATCTACATTAATGTAAGGATCCAATTTTTGAATGGTAGTTCTGTAACCTCTAGCTTGTAATAATTTAGCCAAAGATGCTGCTATAATTCCTTTTCCTAGAGATGATGTAACCCCTCCGGTTACAAATATGTACTTAGTGTTTGCCATGTAGCGTTAGGTTGTTTTCTTAACGCAAGCAAAAATAGCAAATTGCTATTACAAAAGCAGTCTATTCTTTAGGAAAATCTTTCTGAATTTTTAGAATGATATCTTCCAATCCGTTTATTTTAATTTCTAGCATAGATTTTAACAAAACACCTAGTTTTCCGTCAGGAAAACCCTTTTGATTAAACCATACCAAATATGGTTCTGGTAGGTTTACCAAATACCTTCCTTTGTATTTACCAAATGGCATTCTGTAATGAGCCAATTCTATAAGTTTTTGGTTATCGTTTTTTAACATAATTAAAAAGTCTAAAAGTAATTTTATGACGTAAATACAACATTAACAACAACATACATTTTTTTTCTTACCATAAAACAACTTTAACACCGTAAAACTATGAAAAAAGTAATTGCCTTATGTATTTTTTCTATGATGCTTTTTGCCTGTACCAACAATGATAGTGAACAACTATATAAGTTGGTAGAGCAAACTGAAGATATTATAATACTAGATACAGATAACGATGGTATAAGTGACGAAGAGGAAATAGCAAATGGTACAGATCCAAATAACGAGGATACAGATAATGATGGAATAACGGATGGAGAAGAAAAAGCAAACAAAACAAATCCTTTAATTGTTGATACAGATGGGGATGGTGTAATTGATGGAACAGAATTAACCAATAGTACAGACCCTTTAAGCAACTGCTCTTTTTTACTCGCTAGTCAAACAGTTGACACTAGTGAAACTTGGAACAACTTAGACTGTGATGCTGACGGAATAATTAATATTGATGAAGTAAATGCAGGCACAAACCCATTAATTGCAGATGAAGCAGAAGTAAAATCTCCTTTGCTTGGTACTTGGGTATTGGTGAGTGCTACTATTGATAATGGTACAGCCACTACTGTTGTTAATAACCAAACCTATCCGCTAGAATATACAGCAAATTCTACTAACGAAAACTCTACAGCTACATTTACAGAAAACCCTAATACAATTATTAGCACAGGTGAATACACTACTGTAATTAATTTCTCGTTTTTAGGAACTGATTATACAGAAACCATAACATCTGAAAGTCCGCTAAGTTCTGGTGATTGGTCATTAGAAAATGACACTCTAAAACTTGACGCTAATGACACTGTAAACGGAACTTATAGAGTAATTAGCTTAACTGATGAAACTCTTGTTATACAAACCGAAGTAAATAGGATTGTAACAACTGGAGGTGTAGATTTAGACACTAAAGGGACATTGGTAATTACATTAGCTAAGCAATAAGATAAAAATAAAAAAGCGACACTGGGTGTCGCTTTTTTATTATCTAAATTATTTTAACTGAAGTTGTTTTTTAACTTTTGTTTGCCATAAAAGCTGTTTTTCTATATCTCTAGAGTAATTTGTTTCTGAGTCATACAAATCCTGATAAGCATTTAATTCTTTATTAATAGCGGTATAAATATCTTTCACCTGATTTCTGGTATGTTTAGAAGGTTTAATTTTACTTAAGCTAAGTCTCATTTTACGCGCGTAAATCTCTGCAATATCAAAATGTAATTGCTCATGACTTAAGGTGATATCTGTACATAACTCTGGTTTATACCAAGATTTATTTGGGTAAAAAAGGGCAACAACTTCATATGTGAATCTATTGCCCTTTTTTTTATCAAAATATGTGGTATACTTATAAGTGATACCACTAGCTGTTATAGCTGCCGCTCTATTATTAATTGGTGCTTTATCTTTAAAATTAGACCAATTTAGTTTTAAATTTGGTCTCCAAACAATAGTTTCTTCAGTTTGTGCAATGCCTTTAGCAACTAAAAACACACATAGTAAAAAAACTATTTTTTTAAAGAAAGACATACCAATTATACTTTAGGTACTACTTTTTCTACTTCTTCAATTTTCATATCATTATACTGCATAATATAAACAGCTGTATTAGTAAACCCTGCATTTTGCTTGTTTACATAATTAAACTTATTAGCAATATACTCTGTTTCTCCTACTATTTTAGATACCTCAAACAAATCATTTTTATAAGCTAGTTTTAACAATACATCATACATAATATCAAAACCTCTTGCTGCGTATTTATCTGGATTTGCTCCAAATTTAAATCTGTACATTTTATTAAACTCTTCATCAGTAATTTCTTTATTTACAGATGGGTATGTAAAGTTTAAATTAGATAAAAGTAAGTTATCTACATCATCTCTATCAAAAGCTTTATTTAGGTCTGTGGTAAACATTCTAACTTTTGTATCCTTAGCATTTAAAGAGTTTACAACAGATGTGGCGTGCTTAGAAAGTGCCAAATTACTAGTCTCTACAAAAACAAAATTATCTACCTTTTTAGACAATAAATATTTTAACTTATTTATATTAATAGTTAAGTCTTTAATTAAGCTAACCTTTTTGGCCTTAGGAAACTTTGCCATAATAGCATCAGAGGCTTCCTTATGTTTAGAGTCTGCTATAATTACTATATTCTGATTGGTATAAATACTAGAAACATAGTCTAAAATTTTAGCTCTTAAAACCTCATTAGATGGCAAAGTGTAAAACGTATTACCAAATCCTATTTGTTGCTCTGTTAAGTTAGGAGACACAACAGGTATTTGTAAACCTGCAGTTTTTTTAGCTACCTCTTGTATAGATTGCGGATCTAAAGGACCAATAATAGCTCCATAATTCGCAATATTTTCTTGTGCTAAAATTTCTTTAACTCTATCTACACTTTTAGTAGACTGTGTGTCAAAGGCAGTAACATCTACAGAAACTCCTTTTTTCTTAATTGTTTCTAATGCCAATTGCATACCAGAGTAAAAACCTAAACTAATTTTAGTGTCGAGTCTTTTATCAATATCCTTTTTAGCTATAGAGGAATTATTTACATCTATTTTGTCTAATCTAAAAGGTAATAAAACCATAACTTTTGGTCTTACCGCAACATTTATACTATCTACTAAATTAATTTTTGGTAAAATTAAAGAGTTTTTAACTGTAAAGTTGGTACTTCTAGATTTAGGTAGCTTTAAAACCATACCAGATTTAATACCATCTTTTAAAGCTGGATTAAATGCTATTAGCTCACTAAATGATACTCCTAAATCTCTAGACAAAGACATTTCTCCTTGCCCCTGACGAACTACGTAAAATATAAAGTTTTCTGAATTTACAACTTGTGTATCTGACGAAGACTGACCTTTTAAAGTTGGAATTTTTATATTCATTCCTTCTTGAAGCCCTTTTTCCTTTACTAGAGGATTAATCTCTTTTATTTTTTCTTCTGTAACACCATAAGCCTTTTCTAACCTATAAAAATTCATTTTTGCAGGTACAGTATAGGTTATAAAATCTGGCACTTTTTCTGAACCAGTTTTAACCAAGCTATCTCTAACAACTATATTTTTCTCTGGTATTTTAAGCTCTTGCCCTTCTGCTAAATAATTAGAAGATTTTGGTAAATCTGGATTTAGTAGCAACAAGCTATCTACAGTAATACCATACTTATTTGCTATACTCCAGCGTGTTTCCTTAGCTTTTACTATATAGGACTTTAAAACAACCTCTTTAATTTCTACCTTTTTAAAGTGAGGAATTCTTAATATCATCCCTTTCTTTACATCATCAGAATACAAACTTGTATTGTACTTTTTTATCTGATCCTGAGAAACTTTAAATTGTTTAGAAATACCATATAATGTTTCTCTTTTTTTAACTTTATAATTTGTAAACTTATAAGGAGTATCTTCATAAACCTCAGAAAAAGAATTAGTTGTTGTAGTTACAGAAGTATCTACAACCTCTTTTTTATAAACAGGTATTTTTAAAACAGTTCCTTTTTTTAATTGCTCTGCATATAATTGTTTGTTATATCTTTTAATGTCATCTTCTGTAACATTGTACTGTTTAGCAAGACTGTATAAAGTTTCTCGTTTCTTAGCTTTATGTTCTATAAAACGAATTGGTTTCTCTTGCTTAACCTGAGTAACCGTTACAGGTTTATCACCTGACAAGGAAGCCGTTACAGCTGCCATTTTTTTATCTAACGGAACAATTAATATAGTATTAGGAGTCAGTTTTTGCCCTTTTTTAATCTCTTTATTATAGACCAAAATATCCTCTATAGATACGTTATATGTTTTAGATATACTCTCTAGAGACTCTCCTCTTTTTACAGGGTGTGTCTTATACTTTTGTGCATAAGAATTGGCTGTAACCAAAAGGATAAACAAAAAAGAAAGAACTGTTTTAAAAAATTTACTATTCATAATTATTCCCATTCTATAGTTGCAGGTGGCTTAGAGCTAATATCATAAACTACTCTATTTACACCTTTTACTTTATTTATTATATTGTTAGACACTTTTTGTAAAAACTCATATGGTAAGTTAACCCAATCAGCGGTCATACCATCTGTACTTTCTACAGCACGTAAAGCTACACATTTTTCATAGGTACGCTCATCTCCCATAACTCCTACACTATTTACGGGTAAAAGTATGGCTCCGGCCTGCCAAACCTTATCATATAGGCCACTTTTTTTAAGTTCTCCTATAAATACAGCATCTACCTCTTGTAAAATAGCTACTTTTTCTGGTGTTATATCACCCAAAATACGAATTGCAAGTCCAGGTCCTGGAAAAGGATGACGCCCTAAAAGGTCTTTTGCCATACCCATAGAGGCTCCTACTCTCCTTACTTCATCTTTAAACAAAGCTTTTAATGGTTCTACTATTTTAAGTTTCATAAAATCTGGCAAGCCTCCTACATTATGGTGACTTTTTATTGTTGCACTTGGTCCTCCTGTTGCAGAAACACTTTCTATAACATCTGGATAAATTGTACCTTGTGCTAACCAGCTTACTCCTTGTATTTGATGAGCTTCATCATCAAAAACCTCTATAAATACACGACCAATAGCTTTGCGCTTTTGTTCTGGATCGCTTAACCCAGATAATGCATCCAAAAAGCGTGCCGAAGCGTCTACACCTTTTACATTTAAGCCCATACCTTTGTACTGCTCTAATACATCTGTAAACTCATTTTTACGTAATAAACCGTTATTTACAAATATACAGTATAAGTTTTTTCCTATGGCTTTATGCAATAACATTGCTGCTACAGAAGAATCTACCCCTCCAGATAAACCTAAAACAACCTTATCATCTCCAATTTTTTGCTGTAGCGCTTCTACTGTTTCTTCTACAAAAGCATTAGGTGTCCAATCTGGATTAACATTTGCTATGTCTACCAAAAAGTTTTCTAATAATTGTTTACCATCTGTAGAGTGGTAAACCTCTGGATGAAATTGTATTGCATATGTAGTTTCACCTTCTATTTTATATGCTGCATTTTGTACATCATGCGTACTTGCAAGCAATGTTCCGTTTGTTGGTAGAGATTTAATAGTATCACTATGACTCATCCAAACTTGGCTACCTGCGCTTATGTTTTTAAGAAAAGTTTCATTTTCTTTTACAAAACTTAAGTTTGCTCTACCGTATTCTCTTGTGTTAGAAGGGGCTACCTCGCCACCAGAAAAATGTGCTAAGTATTGTGCGCCATAACACACTGCTAGCATTGGTTTTTCTCCTCTAATACCTTTTAAGTCAGGATGAAAAGCATCATCTGAACGTACAGACATAGGACTACCTGATAAGATAACCGCCTTGTACTCTTCTAAGTTTGTTGGAATTTTGTTGAATGGATGAATCTCGGAATAGATGTTAAGCTCTCTAACTCTACGCGCAATAAGTTGTGTGTACTGCGATCCGAAGTCTAAAATTAATACCTTGTCATGTTGCATGCGCAAAAGTAATATTTAATTATAAAAAAGCTAAACGAAACTATTGAAATTTTACTCCATTGTTTTTAAGATTTGTTCAATGTCTTTTTCTGTAGTATCCGGATTAATAAAACAAAACCTAGAAACAGTTTCATAAGTATTACCTAATTTATATTTTGTTGGTGTTACTAAAGCAAATCCTTTTTTGTGATTCTCGTATGTCCAATGTGTATAATCCTCTGGTTTCCACCCTTTTCTTCTGTACAAGACACAAGACAAACTTGGCTCTCTTACCAATTCTAAATCTGGGTGTGCTTCTATCATTTTACCTGCTATTTGGGCAAGTTCTAATCCGCGTTCCACAGCTTCTTCATACCTATCTGTACCGTGCATTGCTAATGAAAACCATAAAGGAAGTCCTCTTACTCTGCGTGTTAACTGTATTTGGTAATCTGTTGGATTAAAACCATGAGCTCCTTCATCCTTAAAAATATCTAGATAGGAGCCTTGTTGTGAGTGTGCATTTTTAGCCAACTGCATATCCTTGTAAAGCACCGCTCCACAATCATACGGAGAAAACATCCACTTGTGCGGATCTATGGTAATACTATCTGCTTGTTCTATACCATTAAACAAATGCCTAACAGAATCTGCAACTAAAGCACCACCACCATAAGCTGCATCTACGTGATACCATAAGTTTTCTTTTTTACATACGTTAGCTATACCACTTAAATCATCTATAATACCAGCATTTGTTGTGCCTCCAGTTGCAACTACTGCAAATAGTCTGTTACGCTCTTCTACAGATAAACCAGCAATTGTTTCTTCTAATTCTGATTGATGTAAACTTTCTTCAGAATCTACTAAAAGAATATCTACGTCTATAACTTTGGCCATTGCCTTTACAGACGAGTGTGCACCAATTGATGCTATAATTAAGCCTTTTTTTCCTCTGTTTTCTTCTTTTTCTCTAAAATGCTCTCTTGCTGTAACCAATGCAGATAAGTTTGCTGCCGTACCACCACTTGTAAAAACACCAAAAGCGCCTTCTGGCATACCTGTTAAAGAAACAATCCATTTCATTGCTTCGTTTTCACAAAAAATACCACCTGCACCTTCCATCCAGTAAGCTCCGTGTATACTAGATGCAGAAGTAACCAAATCAAACATTACAGCCGCTCTAGTTGGTGATGCTGGTACAAACGCTAAATGCCTAGGATGGTCTATTTGCACATTTGCATTAGCCAAATGTTTCTTCCATAAATTAAATGCATTTTCACCGCCTATACCTTTATTAGTAATAGTTTCACCAACCAAGTCCTTTAATTCTTTAGCTTTAACTGGTTTTCCTACTCCTCGTTCAGTTGCAGATATTCTATCAATGGCGTATTTCATTACATCCATTGTCATTTCTACTAAACCTAAATCTATCTTGTGCATTTAATTTATAATTCTAATATTAAAAAGTTGCCGTCTAAAGGCTTTAAAGTTGCTATTAAATTAGAAATTAAACTTGGTCCAAACTCTAAGTAGGGCTCAGAAAAGTTTTGATTTCTTTCTTGTAAAGACTTGTTAGGAAAAAGCTGATTTTGAATATCTGTTAAACGTATAACATGGTCTTTTAACTTGCGTTTTTGTGCTTGCAACAACCTATCTTCTAAAGCTTGTAATCCTTTTTTTTGTTTTACTTCTTGAGCCTTTACTGCTCCTAAAAAAGTTTTATCTGTTTGCTCTGCAAGCGTGTACAACTGCTTAAACTGCTCTTCTAGGTGTTTTTTTTGAGGTGTAAAATCTATATCTATGTTAGATATTTCTCTTATTTTTTTATTTACTAAACTATTTTGTTTTAAAAACAAGTCTTCAATACTTACGTTTAGTTTATTTAGTTTTTCTGATTGCTTTTCTGTTATTAGCAAAGCAGAATTACGCAGCAATAACATTGGAAAAGTTACATTCTGACTCTCAAAATATGTTTTAAGTTCTAACCAATATGCCAATTCTCCACCACCACCTATGTAACAAAGGTTTGGCAATATAATTTCTTGAAAAAGTGGCCTACCAACAACATTTGGAGAAAAACGCTCTGGAAACTCATTTAGCTCTTTTAAAATAGCTTCTTCAGTAAATGTTATTTCTGTATTATTAATAAGGTATAAATCATCTTTTTTAATAATTCGTTCTCTTACATCATCAACCAAATAAAAATAATTAATTTCTCTTGGGTTTACCTGTATTTTATAATTATCAGAAACTGCACTAAGTCTTGCATTTGTTTCTTCTACCTTAGAAAATCCTGTATGGTTTAATAGGTCTTCTTTAACATAAGGTATTTGTAATTTTTTTAACTCCTTATCATCTCCGTCTACAATAACTAAACCGTAGCTGGTAAAAAGTTCATTTGCTAAATACCGTGTTGCTGCTGTTAAATTAGTGTGGCTTAAATAAGCTTCTGTAAATAAAGTTTTTAACTCTTCTGCTGTTTTACCTCCACCAATAGTACTAGAAAAAGCATTAAACACTTGGTCTAAACCTTCTGTATTTAACCTTCCTACTCCGCCAGATGCATTTTTATTCCACTGTATCTTTTTCCCCTTAAAGTTAAAGTAGTTAATTTCATCAAAATCATGATCCTCTGTTGCCATCCAATACACAGGAACAAAATTTTGTTCTGGATACGTCCTTTTTAACTCCTCGGTTAAATTAATTGTAGATATTATTTTATATAAGAAATACAAGGGGCCAGTAAACAAATTTAGCTGGTGACCAGTTACTACCGTAAATGTATTTTGTTCTTTTAATAAAGATATATTTGTTTTAGTTTTTTCTGATGCAGTAATGTTTGCATACTGGTTAACTAATGCATTTGCTAGTACCTCTCTATTTCTATCAGGAAAATTTTTAGACTTTTCTTCAATCTGTAATTTAAAATTCTCTAAGTTGGGAAATCTGTTGTAAAAAGATTGTAACTCTTTCTTCTCTTCTAAATAATCGCACATTAAACTAGAGAAGTAACCTGTTTTGTGGTACGGAATATTGCTGACTTTCATAAATACGATTATATGTATGCAAAGATAAAACTCTTTGCTTATCTATTATATATAAAAAACTGTGTAAAAAAAACGATAAAACTAAGCATTCATTTGTAAGTTTCCCTCTTATTTTAGACATAGATTATGATAAATCATTGCTAAAAAAACCTTAATATATGTTAAAAAAACGTATATTTAAAAGACTCTGATTGTATATAACTAACTCACTTAAAAAACTTTTGCTATGATACTCGCACATACTAAACCCATAAAATTGTCGGTCTTTTACTCTTTTCTTTTCTGTTTTATGTTTCTTTTTTTAGGATTACCAACTGTAAACGCTCAGGAATTTAATCAATATAAAGGAGAAATTTTAGATAGCGACTCTAAAAAACCTCTTGTTTTTGCTACTTTATCTATAGCCGGCTCTAATATTAGTAGTATTAGTAATGCTGAAGGTAAGTTTTCTTTAAAAGTTCCTAATGAAATATCTACAGGTGATTTGGTTGTGTCTTTTTTAGGATATAAAACAAAAAAAATAGACTTAAGAACATTAAAAAAATCTGGCAACAATAAAATATTTTTAGACATAACAGTTACTGCTCTAAGCGAAATAAATATTTCTGCTCCTAAAGATCCAAAAGCATTGGTTTTAGAAACCCTAAAAAAAAGAGGTGAAAATTATTTTGAAGACCCTACAGTAATGACAGCTTTTTATAGAGAAAGCATTAAAAAAAGAAGAAAAAACATATCGCTTTCTGAAGCTGTAGTTAACATTTATAAAGCTCCATACTCTAACTCTCGTAAAGATGTTGTTGAGCTCTACAAAACAAGGAAAAGCACCAACTACTCTAAAATGGATACCCTTGCTTTAAAATTACAAGGTGGCCCATTTAATGCATTATATGTTGATGTAATGAAGTATCCGCAATATATTTTTGGCTTAGATGTTTTACCCTTTTATGATTTTAGTTTTGACCACACTACCCGTATAAACAACAAGTTAATTTACGTTATCAGTTTTAAACAAAATAGCAATACCAACCAACCGCTATACAAAGGAAAATTATATATAGATGCAGAGAAAAAAATACTTACCAGTGCTATTTATTCTTTAAATATTATAGACAAACAAAAGGCTGCTAAACTTTTTGTGCGCAAAAAGCCTAATAGAGCTAAAGTATGGCCAACAGATGTTGCTTACCGGGTAGATTACAGAGAAAAAAATAACAAATGGTATTACAGCTACAGTAGTGCTATTTTAGAATTTAAAATTGATTGGGATAGCCGTTTATTTAACTCAGTTTATAGTATGAGTTGTGAAATGGCAGTTACAGATTGGGAGAAAAACACAAGTAATGTTTTACCTAAAGGTAAAGACAAAGTTAAAATGTCTATTATTCTAGGTGATGAAGCTGTTGGATTTTCAGACCCTAATTTTTGGGGAGAATATAATATTATAGAACCAGAAAAATCTATTGAATCTGCGATAAAAAAAATTAAACGCCAGTTAAAAAGAACAAAAAAAGATGGTTCTGCTGTAAAACCTTAAAAAGTGTATATTAGTTCTAAAATTAGACTACGCTACTATGCTTAAACGAAGAAAATTTATTACAACTGCATTAGGTACTGCTGCAACAAGCTTGCTACCTATTACCATTAGCAATACTAGCTATACTCCTAAAAATAACAATTTACTAAAAGGAAAACAGTTAAAAAAGGGAGATACAATTGGTTTAGTTGCACCTGGATATGCGGTTTCTTCAGAAGGATTAGAACATGCCAAAACTACACTACGTAAAATGGGGTTTATACCATACCACACAGAACGTATTATTGGTAATTACGGATATTTTAGTAATACAGATGCAGAAAGAGCCGCAGACCTTAATGAAATGTTTGCAAACCCGAATATAGATGGTATATTATGTGCGCGTGGCGGTTATGGATGCACACGCATTATGCAATTGATAGATTATAAAATCATTAAAAATAACCCTAAGGTTTTTATTGGTTTTAGTGATATTACAACCTTACTAAACGGTTTTTATATAGAAACTGGCTTGGTTGGTTTTCACGGACCTGTTGGCACTACACTAGATAATGAATACGGAATTTCTATGCTAGAACAACTAGTTATTAACCCTAAAAAAAGTGTTGTAATTCATAATTCTGACTTAACTGAAGAGCAAAAAGAAAATACAGAGTATAATAGATATGTTATTACAACAGGAAATGCAGAAGGTATTTTGGTTGGCGGAAGCTTAACTTTAATTAATGCCTTAATTGGTACACCACATGAAATAGATTTTACTAATAAAATTGTGTGTATTGAAGATGTAGAAGAATCTCCTTACCGTATAGACCGTATGTTAACGCAATTAATAGAAGGTAAAACTTTTAAAAATGCAGCAGGATTAGTTTTAGGAGTTTTTGCAGGTTGTGAAACAACACAAAAAACAAAAACATTTACGTTAAAAGAAGTTATTAAAGATAGGTTAGAGCCTTTAAATATACCTGCGGTATACGGTATGTCTTTTGGCCATATACCTGCAAATTTTACGTTTCCTATTGGTGTTAACGCTAAATTAAGCACGGCTTCTATGACGTTAACCATCACAGAAAAAGCCGTGCTTTAATTCTATTTTATTATTTAAAAGTGACTATTACTTTTTAAACTCGCTTAAAGTTTTTGTAATAATAGCAACACACTCTAACAACTGTTCTTTAGTCATTACCAATGGTGGTGCAAACCTAATAATGTTACCATGTGTTGGCTTAGCTAGTAAACCATTTTCTTTTAATGCCATACAAATATCCCAAGCAGTAGAACTATCTTCTGTATCATTAATTATAATAGCATTTAATAAGCCCTTACCTCTTACCAACGTAACTAAATCGCTAGTTTCTATAAATTTCCCTAATTCTTCTCTAAACAACTCACCTAAAACCTGAGCGTTTTCTGCCAGTTTTTCATCTCTAACAACCTCTAAAGCAGCAATACCAATTGCAGCTGCTACAGGGTTACCACCAAATGTACTACCGTGGTTACCAGGAGTAATAACGTTCATAATATCATTATTAGCCAAAACACCAGAAACTGGATAAGAACCACCAGACAATGCTTTCCCTAGTATTAAAATGTCTGCTTTAACCTCAGGAGTTCCAGAGCAATTTTTATCTGCACAAGTACAATTACCACATGTAGCTAATAAACGACCTGTACGTGCAATACCCGTTTGTACTTCGTCTGCTATAAATAAAACATTGTGTTTTTTACACAAAGCTTTAGCTGCTGCTAAATACCCTTCACTTGGCACATAAACTCCAGCTTCACCCTGTATTGGTTCTACTAAAAAGCCTGCAACGTTTTTGTTGTTTTCTAGAGCAGCCTCAAGAGCAACTAAATTATCATATTCAATTTTAATAAAACCACTAGTGTATGGGCCAAAGTTTTTACGAGCAACAGGGTCGTTAGAAAATGAAATTATAGTGGTTGTACGTCCGTGAAAGTTGTTTTCACAAACAATAATCTCTGCTTCATTCTCAGGAATACCTTTTACTTCATATGCCCATTTTCTACATAATTTTAGTGCAGTTTCTACAGCTTCTGCACCTGTATTCATTGGTAATAACTTATCGTAGTTAAATGTTTCTGTTGCAAATTTTTCAAACTTACCTAGCATATCATTATAAAATGCTCTAGAGGTAAGTGTTAATGTTTGTGCTTGGTTTACCATTGCACCTACAATTTTTGGGTGACAATGACCTTGATTTACTGCAGAATAAGCAGATAAAAAATCGTAATATTTTTTACCTTCCACATCCCACACATACACACCTTCTCCTTTGTTTAATACAACAGGTAAAGGGTGGTAATTGTGAGCTCCGTGCTTTTCTTCTAATGCAATTGCGTCTGCAGATGCCGATCCTTGAATAATTGACATAATCTAATTCTTTTAAATATAAAACTTAAACGATTCCTGCTTAAAGGAGAGAAATCAACCTTATTTTTTAATATTTTGCAAATTACAAATTGCTATTGGAGCATAAAAAATTTAAGACATTAATAATTAATTCCTCTATAATTTATAATTTATCAAAATAACATTAAAATTATCAAACTAAATTTAGCCTCAATTTTATTCATAATTAATAATAAGCAAGTATTTATATAACAAATAATTCTACTATTTTTGCGCTATGCGAAGAAAAACAAAAAGAGTAGTTTTTGAGAATGTAGAAGTAGTAGATGCTGGTGCAAAAGGAAAAACTATAGGAAAAGCTCCTGACGGACGTGTAATTTTTTTAAATAACGCCGTGCCTGGTGATGTTGTAGATGTACAAACCACAAAAAAAAGAAAGGCTTATTTTGAAGGTACTGCCATAAATTACCATACCTTATCTGATAAAAGAACAGAACCACAGTGCGAACATTTTGGCGTTTGTGGTGGTTGCAAGTGGCAACATATGGGCTATGAACATCAATTGTTTTACAAGCAAAAAGAGGTAGAAAATAATTTAACCAGAATTGGACACTTACAATTACCTGCCATTACTCCTATTTTAGGGTCAGAAAAACAATATTTTTATCGCAATAAAATGGAGTTTTCTTTTTCTGATAGCAGATGGTTAACATTAGATGAAGTAAAATCAGATAAGGAAATTGAAGATCGTAATGCTTTAGGGTTTCATATTCCTGGAATGTGGGATAAAATTTTAGACATTAAAAAATGTCATTTACAAGCAGACCCATCTAACGCAATTAGGTTAGAAACTAAGGAATTTGCTACCAAAAATAATATGACATTTTTTAACCCTAGACACCACACTGGTGAATTACGTACCTTAATGATACGTACTTCTTCTACGGGAGAAATTATGGTACTTATTCAGTTTTTTGATGATCATAAAGAAAATAGAGAAGCACTTTTAAATCACTTGGCTACTACTTTCCCTGAAATTACTGCCTTATTGTATGTAATTAATCAAAAACAAAATGATACTATTTACGATCAAGACATTGTTTGTTTTGCTGGTAGAGATCATATTTTTGAAGAAATGGAAGGTCTTCAATTTAAAATAAACCCAAAGTCTTTTTATCAAACTAACTCAGAACAAGCATATGAGTTGTATAAAATTACTAGAGATTTTGCAGAACTTAGCGGTGATGAACTAGTATATGATTTATATACCGGTACAGGGACTATTGCTCAATTTGTCTCTAAAAAAGCTAAAAAGGTTGTTGGTATAGAGGCTGTACCAGAAGCTATTGAAGATGCTAAAGCAAATGCTAAGCATAATAAAATAGATAATACTGTTTTTTATGCTGGTGATATGAAAAAGATTTTTAATCCAGAGTTTATTGCTCAAAACGGTACACCAGACGTAATTATTACAGATCCACCAAGAGAAGGAATGCACAAAGATGTAGTTGAGCAAATTTTAGCTATTGCTCCCAACAAAGTGGTTTACGTAAGTTGCAACAGTGCTACACAAGCAAGAGATTTGGAATTAATGAATGATATGTATGAGATTACAAGACTGCAAGCTGTAGATATGTTTCCGCAAACGCATCACGTAGAAAATGTTGTACTTTTGAAAAAGAGGGCATAATAATTGTTCCAAATTAAAAAGAAATCAAACTATATATTGATGAAAAAAATAGGAATATTAGCTGCAATTCTTCTGTTTACAGGCTTTACATCTTGTGAAAAAGATGATATTTGCGTAGATGGTGACACTGCTTTGTTAATTGTAAATTTTTATGATTTTGAAGCTGAAGAAGAAACTGAAAAAGCAGTTACTAAACTTAGAATTGTTGGTGAGGGACAAGATTCTCCTTTTGATAATGAAGATAGCATAGACAGAACCAACTTAACAACCATTAGTATTCCTTTGCGTGCAAATGAAACCACCACAACCTATAATTTAATTTCTAACTCTGCTGATAATGAAGATGGAGACGAAACTGGTAATACAGATACCGTAACATTTAATTATGCAACCAATGAAGTATATATTTCTAGAGCCTGCGGTTATGTTATTCATTATAATGAATTAACTAGTACACTTACTGCAGATGCAGAAAATTGGATTAAAAACGTAGAAGTAGTAGAAACCACAGTAGAAAACATAGCCGTAACACATGTTAAAATTTATCACTAGTATTTGTATTTTTAGTTTTGTTTTTAATGGCTTTGCGCAGAGTAAAACCATTGACTTAAACAAAAAGGATACGCTTGTTTATGAGCAACCATACGGTATACGTTTGGGTGTTGACTTAAATAGGCTTGCCCAGAATTTCTACAGAGAAGATTACAAGGGTTTAGAAATTACAGGGGATTATAGATTATCTCAAAACCTATACGTTGCAGCAGAACTTGGTAACGAAGAAAATACCAGAGATGAGGACAATTTTAATTTTACCACTACGGGTAGTTACTTAAAATTAGGTGTAGATTTAAATGTATATGATAATTGGTATGGTATGAACAATTCTATATACATTGGTGGTAGATACGCGTATAGCACATTTAAACACAAAATAAACAGTTACCAAATTTACGATAGTAATAGGTATTGGCAAGATGATTTTTTACCTGGCACAGAAAACTTATCTGAGTTTGATGGTTTAAATGCATCTTGGTTAGAGTTTGTTTTAGGTACTAAAGTAGAGATATTTAAAAATTTATATTTGGGTGCTAGTGTTCGTTTGGGGTATTTACTAAGTAACAAAACAGCAGATGGTTTTGCAAATATTTGGATTCCTGGCTTTAATAAAACTACTGAAGGTAGTAATTTTGGCACAGGATATAATTACAGCTTAAGCTATTTAATACCTTTATATAAAAGAGCTAAAAAGAAGAAAAAAGAACCTTTAGAAGAGCAAGAAAAGCCAAAACCTGAAGAAGGCCTAAAACCCAAAAGATAGTAATATACTAACTAAAAAAACAGTCTTTTTTATTAGTAAAAGGGAGCAATAAACACTGTTTATTGCTCCCTTTTACTAATATTATATTTTAGTAGGTTACTCCCTATCTTTATTAAACTTAGCTTTTTTACTTCCCTCATACATTACATATTTCACAAGCCTAGATTCTAAGTGACTGTTAAACACTTTTATTTTTCTAGACGGACGTAGACCTACGTGTTTTAATGCTTCAAGATTAGAAGTTATAAACCAAGCATCTGTACCTGGGTATTTTTGCTTTAAAGTGTCTCCTATACTTGCATAAAATTCTTCCATTTCTATATTTAGTCGTTCCCCGTAAGGCGGGTTAAACACCATATGTAAATGACCGTCTACCTCTTTTTCTGTATCAAAAAAGTTTTTACGCTCAACAGTTATATAATCATCTAAATTAGCATTTTCTACATTATCTTGAGCTTTACGTACAGCAGAAGGTGCTTTATCAAACCCCTTTATTTTAAAATGAAAATCTCTTGTTTTATTTAAGCTACTGTCTACAATTTTATCAAACAAATCCTCGTCAAAATCAGACCATTTTTCAAAAGCAAACTCTTTTCTATTTATGTTAGCTGGTATATTACAAGCAATCATAGCAGCTTCAGTTAAAAAAGTACCACTACCACACATAGGATCTATAAAATCGCACTGACCATCCCAACCACTTAATAACAGACAACCAGCTGCTAAAACTTCATTTATTGGCGCAATATTGGTTGCTGTTCTGTAACCACGTTGGTGCAAAGATCTACCTGATGAATCTAAAGCTACATTACAAGTATCATTCTGTATATGTATATTAAAACGTACATCTGGGAATTTAACATCTACATTAGGTCTTTCGCCTTCTGTATCTCTAAATTTATCTACAATGGCATCTTTAACTTTTTGAGACACGTATAAGGAGTGCGTAAACATATCAGACTTAATGGTAGTATCTATAGCAAAAGTAGTATCTGTAGTTAAAAACTCTCCCCAATCTATAGCATACATTTTCCTGTATAAATCTTGCTCATTATACACCTTAAAAGAAGTTACAGGTTTTATAATTTTAATAGCTGTACGCAAGCATAAATTTGCTTTGTACATAAAACCTTTATCTCCTTCAAAAAAGACACAACGTACGCCTTCTTTTACATTTACTGCGCCTAAATTGCGTAGTTCTTTTGCTAAAATCTCTTCAAAACCAAATAAGGTTTTGGCTATCATTTTATAATTATCCATAGGTATCTTAAAGAATACGCAAAAATACATTAATTTTGCCCCTTATTACATTTTGTCTGCAAAATTGTGTAACACCAATTTATTTATGATTTATATATTACCTATTCTTGGGGTATTGCTTAGTTTTATTTTTGTCTACGTTACCAAACCAAAAAATAAAGAAATATTTAAGTTACTACTTGCTTTTAGTGGGGCTTTTTTATTAGCTATAACAGTTTTTGAACTTTTTCCTGAGGTATACGAACACGGAGACCCTAAACAAGTTGGTGTATTTATAATGCTTGGTATTTTGTTGCAAATATTTTTAGAGTTTTTCTCTAAAGGAGCAGAACACGGTCACGTGCACCTTAATATAGATAGTGTTAATTTACCTTGGATGCTTTTTATTAGTTTATCTATACATTCATTATTAGAAGGTATGCCACTTGGTCACCACCACAATCATAACTTTGTGTATGGCATATTGGTTCATAAAATTCCTATTGCTATAATTTTAAGTATTTTTTTACTTAATTCTAAAATTAAACTAGCACAGGCGGTATTATTTATTACGCTATTTGCGTTTATGACACCATTAGGTAGTTTATTAAGTTCCAATTTAACTTTTTTAAAGACGTACCATATACAAATTACAGCATTGGTTATTGGAGTTTTACTACATATTTCTACAGTTATTTTGTTTGAAAGCTCAGAAGGTCATAAGTTTAACTTAAGAAAGTTATTAGTTATCATTTTTGGTATAGCTATTGCTTATTTTATCTAAGATATGTTTAGCAGAGAAGAATCTAAAAAATTGCGTGAAGAGTTCTGGATTTCTTTTGGAAAATCGTTTCCTAGGAAATGGACACTTTACAATACAGGAATTAAAAATTTATCTTTTAAGTTTTATTTTGATAAAAAAACTGCAATGGTAACTTTAGATTTAGAGCATAATGATTTAGAAAAGCAGATAGATACTTGGGAAAAATTATCTTCCTTAAAATCTATTATTACTACAGATTTTTTACCTGATGCTATTTTTACAGACGCTTACATTTTAGATAACAAAAAAGAAATTTCTAGAATTTATGTGATTAAAGAAAATGTTAGCATACACAACAAAAACACTTGGCAAGAGACAATGGTTTTCTTAAATGAAAATATGCAAAAGTTTGAAGCTTTTTTTGAAGATTATAGCGACATTATTAAAGGATAAAACAGACTAAATTAGCGTTAATATAAAGAAAAAGTGTGCCACACTACCTGCCAAAACAAACAGGTGCCAAATAAAATGATTGTAAGGTATTTTGCGTATTGCGTAAAATACAATTCCTACTGTATAAAATACTCCTCCTAAAAACAATAAGTTTAACGCCAACGAACTTACGTTTGCAACTAAACTAGAATAGTCTAAAACTATAAGCCAACCCATTGCTAAATAAAGTAATAATGACAAAGCCTCAAACCTACCTGTAAAAAATAGTTTTAGAATAATGCCCACAATGGCTATACCCCAAACTACCCAAAAAATAAGCCAGCCATTACCATTCTCTAACGTTATTAGAGCCACTGGTGTATAAGTGCCTGCTATTAGAACATAGATACTACTGTGATCTAGAATTCTGTATTTTTCTTTTAAAGCCTTTGTTGTAGCTGCGTGGTATAAAGTTGATGCGGTATACAACATTATTACTGACACTGCATATACTACTAAGCTAAAAAAAGCAAACGTAGTTTTATTAGTATTAAAATACAATAACACAAATAAACCAACTAACCCAAAAACAGCACCTATTGCATGTGATGCCGTATTTAATCTCTCCTCATTCATACCAGTAAGTAACTTTAGGTACAAAATTACCCAATACTTTTGATTCTATTAACTAAAAAAGGCGCTAAAAAGCGCCTTTTTTTTTACTATCTGTATAGTGTAAAGTGTCCAACATAACGTTGTTTCTCCTTATCATTAGCATTAACTACATACCAATAATCTCCTGTTGGCACTTCGTTACCTTCATAAGTACCATCCCAAGATGTAACATCATCTAACCTTGCTACAACTCTACCATACCTATCATAAATGATAATTTCTATGTCTGGAAAAAACTCTCTGTTTTTAGGTGCCCATCTATCATTTTCATTATCTCCATTAGGTGTAAAGAAATTAGGTATGTCTATTTTACCAGTAAACTCAAACTCTAACTTAACCTCAGCTACACAACCTTGTGCATCTTCTACACGTACGGTAACAGTTTCATCTTCATTTAGCTGATAAATTGAATTATCTCCTTGAGAGTTTCCTTGGAAAAAATAAGTATAACCTCCATATCCGCCCTGCGCTAAAGCAGTTATTTCATTAGGTCCTGTTTTTATTGCTGAAAGAGTTAACGGATCATAAGCATCTAAAGTAAAGTCTACAGAAGTAGAACAACCATTACTGTGGTAAATATATACCGTATGCATTGTATCTGGCTCTAAATCTCCAAAGACATTTTGTGTAGTTGCCATTGCAATATCATCTACATCTAAAGAAAACATTAAATTAGACATTACACTGCTATCTGCCATATCTATAGTAACTGTACTAAAAGGGAATATACCACTACAACCATACTCTATTATTGGTGTTGCTGTTAAATCTACACCATAATCTATATTAATTACAGCGTTAGTATCACACAAATTAGCATCTCTAATAAAGACAACATAAGTTTCGCCTCCTGCTAAATTATCAAAGAATAAATCATCGTTTCTTACAAAATCAGCTGGATCAGCAGAGTTCAAACTTGTCTCATAATACTCATCTCCAGTAACTGGGTCTACAAAAGGTGTTCCCCCAGATATAGAAAGTGTAGCTGTACCATCTGCAGCATTAATACACAACTCTGGTGTAGTATCTACATCTGCAACAACTAATACCTCTGGTTCTTCAACTGTTATTTCTCTTAAAATACTACAACCAACCTCATCTTGTATTAAAACAGAATATGTACCTGGTGCTAAGTCTTCAAAAGTAATTGTGTTTGGATCTTCATCACCTACAAAAAACTCACTTAAAGTATCTGATATAGAGAACTTAATTTGGCCTGTACCTCCTCTTGCTTCAATTCTAATACTACCATCAAAATCTCCCGTACAACTTACTGGGTTTGCCTCAGACATAATAACCTCTAATGGTATTTTTGGTTCTATTTCAATAATATCAGATATTGCAGAACATCCTCCACTAGTTGCATATACATAGTATGTACCAGGACTTAAGTTTCTAAATACTCCAGAAGACTGCTCTGGTCTAACAATGTCTGCTGCAGTTGGTGCTGTTGGCACACCACCTAAATCGTTATTAACTAGTGTATAATTGTAGTTTCCTATTCCTCCAAAAGCTTCAGACCTTATTATAGCTGTTGCTTCACCCTGACATTTAATTTCTGCATCTACTAAATCTAATGCCACAACTAAAGGAAGTGCTTTATCTAAACCAACTTCATTAGATTGCTGTTCTGGACAACCATTTCCATTTTGAACATCATATTGAAATGGTCCTGGGTCTGCGTCAATATCTGGAATAGTAATGGTAACAGATGTAACATCTGGACCTCCAAAGCTTACAAAAGCGTCTGTTGTTCCAGATCTTCTATAAAAATACTCCATACCAGCAACTGGGTTTGTAACACTAAGTCCTATTCTTCCTAAGTCTCCACAACCAGGAGGTGTAATTTCTACTAACTCTGCCTCTACAGGTTCTGGGTCTACAATATAAATTTGTGGCGTAGTAAAGCTACAATCCCAACCGTCAAAAACAGTAATTGTATAATACCCCGAAGGTAAATTAGGAAAGGTAGCAGATTCTTGTAGTCCACTTGTATTTGTAATTGCACCAGAACTATCTAACCTATTTAATTGAAATAAATACTCTTCACCATCACCATCTAAATCTTCACCTCCTGTTACGTTAAAAGCTCTAATTACACCATCATTTGCTCCAGGACAAAGTAATGGTTGTACAATTTCTATATCTGCATTAATAGCAACTGGTAAACTCAGTGTAATATCATCAAAAACAATACAACCACCAGCATCTCTACTGCTTACTCTATAATTTCCTTCAGATAGGTTACTAAATATTGGAGAAGAGCCATAAGCTACCTCTACTGTATATGTGCCTGGTGTTGCTGTTTCTTTTTCTAACTGATACTCATAAGTACCCCAACCACCGTCTGATGTTGCTGTAATTTCTCCTAATCCTGGAACCTGACAAGTAACGTAAGCTGTTTGCTCTGCCATAGTAGTTAATGCTCTGTCTGGAGACCTAACTGGCGCAGTATTACTAGCTGTATCACAAAAAGGAGATTCTAAAGCTTCTACCCTAACAATTAAGTTACCTGCAGGTAAGCCCGTAATAATTTCTGGTGTTGCTATTGGTGCTGTAGTATCAAAAGATCCTGTAACACCTGTAGTAACTTCTGTTCCTGTATTATCTACTAAAAATACCTCATAATTATAAGCTCCATTATAATCGTTTACCTCTATACTTATTTCACCATCACTTGCTCCAAAGCAAGAAACAGGTTTAACTTCATTAATTATGGCATTTATAACATTAAAATCTGGCACTGTAGCTGTTGGTGTTACAAACAAACAGGTACCACTATCTATATCTCTTACTGCAAAAATATAATCTCCTGGTACAGTAACATCCCAAACAACACGATCTGATCCGCTAGAAAATTGAGCTGGCTGAGATCCTAATGGTAACACTTGTACTTCATAATTACCTGGACCTTGGTCTACAATAATTTCTAATTGACCTGCCGAGGCTCCAGAACCTGTGGCATCACAAGTAATAGGATTTAACATATTAAAGTTAAAAGTTAAGTCTGTTGGCGTAGCTATTGTAATAGTCTCTGTTGTTTCACAGCCCTTACCGTCTCTTACAATAACATCTATAGTTTGGTCTACTCCTCTATCTATAATTTCAAAAGTATTAGAAGATTGAAAGTTAGTACCATCATAAAAAGGAGTACCATCATTTAAACTGTAGCTGTAGTTACTATTACCTGTATCAGTTCCTGTACCATCTCCGTTATCATCTGTATAAATAGTAATAGTTGTTGTACTAAATGAGTTTGCAGAAGGATTACATGTAAAATCAGGAGCAACCGGCGTTACTTCTAAAACTGTTGGCTCATCTACAATAATATCATCTGATCTTACAGCACATCCTCTGTCTGACACTACCTCTACTTGGTAAGTTCCAGGTTCAAGGTTTTCAAAAGTTGCATCTTCTATAGATTGTAATGGTGTTGTGCTAGTACCTACATAAATATTATATTCAAAAGGTGCATCTGTAGCAGAAGCAGGGTCTAACTCAACGGTAATACTACCATCATCTGCTCCGTTACAAGAAACATTTTCTACAACAGTAGCATCTATTATTGGTGTATTTACTGTAATAATATCTACCGTGGTAATATCTGAACATAATGGAGTTGTATTAGAATCTAAATCTGTTACTGTTATAGTATAGCTACCAGGAGCTAAACCTGTAAAAATTTCAGGATCTGTGTCTGTTGGTTCATGAGTTGTAGTGGTTGTGCCATCATCTAATTCATACCTAAAATTACCACTACCACCTGTAGTTTCTACTTCTACTATACCGTCTGCATTATTACATGATGGTTGTGATGATGCACTTGCAGATATTGAGAAGAAATCAAACACTTCTACAACCGTACTACTTGTACAACCATTACCATCACGAACCGTTACAGTATATGTACCTGCATTAGGTACTGTAAAGTTTGGACTATCTTGAAAACCATTACCAATATCATATTGAAACGTAGTTTCTGGTCCGCCTGGTGTTGTTAAAGGCGAAGTAACATCTATAGTATAATTTGCTACAGCAAAACATTGGTTAGTTACATCTACTAATGGATCTGCCAAGGCTGGATCCGTACCTATTACTACTCCAGTTAATAAAGACGTACAACCTTTACTATCTTCTATATAAACATCATAAGTTCCAGGAGGTAAATCGTATATATTATTTGTTGTAAGAGTTGGCGCAGGATCTCCTGTTGGCACTACTCCAAAATTATATGCTGGTGACCCACCTACTCCACGTAAAACTAATTGTCCGTTTGGATTTAAACAGGTTGCATTTGTATTACGCTCCACAACTGGTGTTGGGTTATCATTTGTTATTGAAACCAAGGCACTTGCATTACAATAATTTGCAACACCAGTATCTTCTGTAACTATTACCTGATAATTTCCTATAGGTAAGTTTGTAAAAGTACCTGTATAAGGAAAAGTCACATTATTTACTGTAGTTGGACCACTAATTATAGCTCCAGTATCTGTATCTGTTAAACTAATTATAATATCTGAACCATTAGGTAAACCGTCTACTGTGTAATCTACATCTGCATCATCTGGAGTGGCACAAGAAGCCGCAGATGATGTTGCATCTACTGTTAATGGGTTTAATGTAGGAATAGGATCTATTTGCTGAATATGAGTACAACCAGCTGCATCTAAAACCTCTACAAAATATGTTATTCCATACTCAACCTGCCCTGTAAAATCATGCGTATCTGCATCTACATTAGGAGACACCAATGTTTCTCCTACCAAACCAATTAAATAAGGTGCTGTACCACCTGCAATATCTACAAGAAAAGTAAAAGCCGTAGAACAATCTGGACCTATTGTTGGAATTGGTGTTATAGTTAAATTATTTTGCCTTAAATTAATTACATCTCTATCTTCACAAGTGCTAGCATCTCTAGTTTCTACTACATAATCTCCTTCTGCTAAACCGGGGAAATTTGCTGTAGTTGCTGCCGTAGGACCTACAGTTGCTAATACATTACCTGCTGTATCTAATAAAGTATAAGTGTAAGGAGCTGTACCGTTAGACACTGCTGTTACATTTATTTCTCCGTCTGCAGGTGTTACACCGCAAGTAGGACCTACAAAATCTACTGTAGCATCTACTCCAGGTGTTGCAGGACCAACTGTAAAAGGAACTGCTACATCACAACCTCTACTATCTCTTACGTAGTATGTATAACTACCAGGAGATAAGTTACTAAATACAGGTTGGTTTGTAAATGTTACATTATCTGAACTATATTGATAAGGAGGAACACCAACCGTAGTATCTGGAACCAACTCCACACTACCTGTAGCATCGTCTCCACAAGTAGGATCTGTTACATTAGCCGTTGCCGCAATAGTCTCTGTAGGACTAAGTGTAATTACGTTTGTTTCTACCGTACAAGTTTCATTGTCTGTTATTCTAAACTGATATGTACCATCTACAGCTGCTGTATAAACAAATGAAGAACCTGTAAAACCTACAGCAGGACTATATGCTGATCCATTAAAACTTACCTCATAAGTTTGATATGGTGTGTTTCCGCTAGATACATTTACTCTTATTTCTGCATCTCCGTCTCCTGGAACTAAACTACACGTTAACTCTTTTTGTATGGCTACAGTTGTAGTCATTTCTGGTCTAATATTTCTGCCTACTAAATCTGTACAACCATTACCGTCTCTAACTTGTATTTGGTAGCTACCTGGACCTGGTGCAGGTATAGATTCATTTGCAGTACCTGCAAACCAAGCACCACCATTTACTCTATATTCATAATTACCATCACCTCCAGAAGCTGTTACATTTATAGTTGCCGCATCTGTACTATCAAAACAAAAATCTGACGCGCTAGTATCTATCGTTAATGTTGGTGAACTTAATGCTGTTAATGTAAAGTTATAACTTGAAGAGCATCCTTCACTGTCTTCAACTATTAAAACATAATCTCCTTCTTGACTTAAGCCTGTGAAATTAGAATTATTTCTTGGACCTATATCAGACAAAGCTCCTGGTCTTTCTAAAGTATAGCTATAACTACCCCAACCACCAGTGGCGTTTGCAGTAATAGAACCTCTATTATTATTAGCACAACTCATTGGTGTAAGTGTAGGTGCCATTGTTAATGGTGCAGATGGCTCACTAATAGTAAGTGTTGCTGTCTCTACACAATTAGTTTCTTCATCTGTAACCGTTATTGTATAACTACCCGCAGCTAAACCACTAACACTTATAAAGTTGTCTGATTGACCTGTTACCACAGGATTTGCATCTATTTGATAACGATAAGTAGATGCAAAACCATCTACAACAAAGCGACCACGACCATCAGAATCTCCCACACAAGTAACGTTGTCTTGTAATTGTGCAGTAACTTTTATAGAACTAATATCATTAATAGCAAAACTTTCTGTGTAAGAACATCCGCCTGCATCTGTTACTCTAAAAGTGTAACTTCCTATTCCTAAACCTGTAAAAACATTATTTGTCCCATTAGATACAGAGCTTGGTGCAATAATTTCATAATCTGTTATTGTTCCACCACCTATTACTGCTAAACTAACAGTTGCTGTACCAGTTCCACAGTCTATGCTAGATACCGTAAAATCTATATCTGTAGGCTTGTTTAATGCTGCAAAAGTTACATCTGGTAGCGTCTCTACACAACCGTTAGCATCTCTAACTTGTGGTGTATATGTACTTCCCTGAGATAAACCAGGAAAAACAGTAGTACCAGTTACAAAACCAGAACCTATACTATACTCATAAGGGCCTGTACCACCAGTTGCAGGTGTAAATGTAATTTCTCCTCCATTTTCATTTCCACAACTTGGTTGTGCTGTTATTGATGTAGATGATGATATTGATGAAGGAGTTCCTATACTTTCTGATACTGGTGCTGTTGTACACACAAAAGTATCTTGTTGATACCTTACTACAACATCATAAGATCCTGGAGCCAAACTAGAAAATACATTACTGTTTTGAAAAGTTACACCATTATCATTACTATATTCTAAAGCGTACCCATTACTATTTGTTACATTAATTGTTAACCTTCCATTATTTGCGCCACCACAATTGGCATCTTCTGCTGTTACATTAAATACAGGAGGTGGTATATTTTGTACTTCTACAGCAGCGTCTTTTGTACAACCATTAACATCTTCTACCAAAATATTATAGGTACCTGCAGAGCTAACAGCAAAAACAACCGAACTAGCAAAAGTAGTACTATAAGTTGCTCCGCCATCTAAACTATAACGGTAAGGAGAGGTTCCTCCAGACACATCTAAAGTAACATCTACACTTGTTGCGCCACAACCAAAACTGTCGGTTGCAAAAGCTGTAGCCTCTATAGGCGCTAAACCATTACCAATAGTAATAGGGTCTCCTGCAATTTCTGTTACAGTTACATCACAGTCGTTAGTTTCTACCTGAACAGAATATGTTCCTGGTCCTAAGTTGTTAAAAGTATGACTTGTATTTGCACTAGGTCCAAAAGTATCTAATGTTACACCATTTTTTAAAAGTCTGTAACTGTAAAAACCAGTAGCTCCAGAAACTGACACACCAATATTTCCTTTTTCTCCACTACAAATAATATCTGTTTTTGTAACATCTACTGTCATAGACTCCTCAGTAATTGTTACTATTTCTGATGGAAAAATACAAGAAGTAGCTGGTGCATTTTTTAACTGAGCAAACACTTGGTAGTTACCAGGTGTTGTAATATCAAAAGAAGGGCTATCTTGAAAAGGCCCTGAAGCAGAATTTAAACTATATTCATATCCTGCTGGCACATTAGTAACCTCTATATTTCCTGGGTTACCACATATAATATTTTTTGATGTAATTTGAGGGTCTAAAGGGTTAGATGTTACTCTAAAGTGATAGTAAACACCAGAGTCTACGCGCACTCTATATTCACCTTCTACACCTGTATTACTGGCGTCTAACAAATACGTAGGATCATTACCTACTGTTACCCAATCTCCACTACAAGCACTGTTGTATGTAGGACAATCATCTGAACCAACAAATGAACAACCAGACCCCAATTTTTGCCATACATAAGTACTACCTGAAGTACTTAATGATACTGTTCTATCATCTCCTGTACCACACAAGAAAAATTTTGCAAGTGTACTACCATCATCCGGACAAGTACTCTCTTCGTTTGCTCCATTAATAATAGTTGCAAACATTACAGGCGTTGCCAACGTATTGGCTTTAACCGTTTTTTTCTTTGTTGGTGATATGAGGTTAACTTTTTCTTTGGCAGGAGTTTCTTTTTTCTCCTCCAATGTTAATGCTTTAAATAAAGCATCGTCAAAAGTAATTACGTCTGTTATAAAGCCGTATACTTTAGGATTAGCAATAGCGGTAGTGCATACTATAAAGCCAAAAACTAATAGCATAGCACATAACGCAAGTTTTCTTTTACTTGGTTGCATAGGTTAAGTCAATTTTTGTAAAGATTATGGCAACTTGGGGAATTGCTATAAACTTTAGAGTAATTTTGTAAAAACTGTATTTTTAAATCATTATAACTCTTAGGTCTATATTAACGTCAAAAAATGTAAAATAGTGTCCTATTTTATGTATTTAATCTATAAAAGTACATTATACAACAGTTAACGCCATATAACACAACTTTAAACAGTAAGTAATTAACTACAAAAATAAGAACATTTTTTAACTTTACAACCTAAAAAACAAAGAACCTAAACCACTATATTTTGTTTTATTTACAACATAAGTAAAACAAAAAACACAGTAACCCATATATTTATAATGTGTTACTGTGTTTTTAAACTTATTGTTTTTTTGATGTATTGCTACTAAAATTATAAAACGTAATGCAAATGCACCTTTTTCATTTATAATATTAAAAAATAAATTATAAATGATTATTTTTTATAAGACTCTACTGCTTTTTTTACTGATCCGTACTTTTTAAGTAAAGTTTCAGCTTCTGTGTAAGGAATATTTAACTCTTCAACTACATAACGAGCTCCACGGTCTACCAACTTATCATTACTAAGCTGCATATTTACCATTTTGTTTCCTTTAACCCTACCTATTTTTATCATTAATGCTGTAGAAATCATATTAAGCACCAATTTTTGTGATGTTCCACTTTTCATACGTGTGCTACCAGTTACAAACTCAGGACCTACCATAACCGCAATTGCAATTTCTACGGCTTTTGTTAGTGGTGAGCCTGGGTTATTAGTAATACAAGCTGTTAACAATCCGTTTTCCTTAGCTCTTGTTACGCCACCTATTACATAAGGTGTTGTACCAGATGCCGCAATACCCACAACGGTATCATTCTGGTTAATACCGTAAGCTTGTAAATCTTTCCAAGCTTGCTCTTTATTATCCTCTGCATTTTCTACCGGCAATCTAATTGCTGTGTCGCCACCCGCTATTATACCTATAACTTTGGTGTGTGGCAATCCAAAAGTTGGCGGTATTTCAGAAGCATCTAAAATACCCAACCTTCCACTAGTTCCTGCACCTATATAAAATAAACGCCCTCCCTTATTAAAGCGTTCTGTTAATGCATCTACCAGTTTTGTAATCTCAGGAATACATAATGCAACAGCATCTGCAATTTTTTTGTCTTCATTATTCATACTAGTTAAAATGGTACTAGTATTCATTAATTCTAAATCTGTATAGTTTGATGAAGTTTCGGTAACTTTAGTGTAGTCTAACATGTAATATGTGTGGTTGTTATTCTAAATTTTTATCAAATTTAACCCTTTTTATCTTTTTTAATTAGTTTTTTTAAAAGTCGATTTAATATCAACCTATAAAAAACCTATTTTAGCATAACAACTTACATTATTACATTATGCTTAATTACCCTAAAATTTTATTTGACTTAAAAACCAACAAAATTTCTTTTTTTCTTGTATTAATTTTATTTATCAGCTGCAACAATACACCTAAAAAAACAGCTATTACCCAAAATGAAAAACCAAAAAGTTTACACGTAATAGAAGCTTATGCAGCAGCTACAAAACAACTTACAACAGCAGAAAAAATTGGACAACTTTTTATGCCTGCTGCTTATATTAACGACACTGAAGAAGAAATTGTAAAACTAGAACAACTTATAAAAGACCAAAACATTGGTGCGCTTTGCTTTTTTAAAAGTAGAACTAGCGCAGCTGCTAACAACGACGCACAAAATAAAAGCGACACACTTAGTTTAAACAGATTAAAATCTTTAATAAAAAGATACCAAAAAGCTGCTAAATATCCTTTGCTAATTGCTATTGATGCAGAATGGGGATTGGCAATGCGTGTAGACAATACTCCGCAATACCCTTATGCTATTACACTTGGCGCAATGCAGAATAAAGATTCTCTGATATATGAAGTTGGCAAAAACATTGCTAAAGATTGTAAAGATGCTGGTGTACATTGGAACTTGGCTCCAGTTGTAGACATTAATAACAATCCTAAAAATCCGGTAATTGGCTATAGGTCTTTTGGAGAAAACAAAGAACTAGTAACTAAAAATGCCATTGCTTTTGTTAATGGTATGCAAAGCCAAGGTATTATTAGCTGTCTTAAACACTTTCCAGGTCACGGAGACACAGCTACTGACTCGCACATTGGATTGCCTGTAATAAATAAGTCCAAAGAAGCTTTATTAGCAAATGAGTTATACCCTTTTCAGCAACTTATAAATAACGGAATAGAAAGCGTAATGATAGGCCATTTGGCTGTACCTTCACTAACCGAAGAAAAAAATACACCTACTACCCTATCTAAAAAAACAATAAAAGGACTTTTAAGAGGAGAAATGAATTTTAATAATGTAGTAATTTCTGACGCCTTAAATATGCGTAGTGTATCTAAACTATACCCTACCAAAGGAGAATTGGAGTGGATTGCCTTTGATGCTGGTAATGATGTACTATGTTTTGCAGAAAATACTAAAGAAGGTATTGCTACTATTTTAAAAAATGCCACAGAGCAACAAATTGAAGAAAGCTTTAAAAGAGTGTGGCAGCTTAAAGAAAAAGCAATGAATACTATTGTTAGTCCGTCTAAAGAGTATTACACTTCAAAAAGTTTAAACACAAAATTAGCTGCAGAAAGTTTAACTGCTGTTAAAGGTGATACCAATACGATTACTAATTTTAAGTCTGATGGATTTGCTGGTATTGAGATAACTAGTAATAAAGAGAATCTTTTTTTTAATACGATAAAAGAAGAATTAAAATTTACTAGCTACAACACAACCAAAACTACAGTATCTAAAATAAAAGATGCTGTAAAAACTGAAGAAAATATAGTTGTAGCTTTATATCCGCCAAGTATTAAACCTAAAAATAACTTTGGAATTTCTGATAATGAATTACAGTTATTAACCAATTTAATGGCTACTAAAAATGTAATACTATATGTATTTGGTAACCCTTATGTACTAACTACAATAGATACTAGTAATGCTAAAAATATAATAGTTGCATACCAAGACTTTCCTGTTTTTCAGGAATATGCTGCAGAACATTTTTTAGAAAAGGTAAATGCTAAAGGAAAACTATCCGTTTCAATAGATTAATTTATGCATACATACAACGTAATAGGGTTAATGTCTGGCACGTCTTTAGATGGTTTAGACCTTGCGTATTGTCAGTTTTTAATAAAGGATAAAGATTGGGAATTTAAAATCCTAAACACAAAAAGTGTAGATTATACGCCTCAATTTAAAGCGCAATTAAAAAATGCTATAAATTTAGCTGTTCCAGAGTTTACAGAGCTGCATAACTTTTATGGCTCTTGGCTAGGGGAACAGGTAAATTTATTTATTAAAGACTATAATTTACAAGTAGACTTTATTGCTAGTCACGGACATACTACACACCATAAACCAGAAAAGGGTTTTACTTTACAAATTGGATCTGGACAACATTTGGCAAATGTCTGCGGCATAAAAACTATTTGTGATTTTAGAAGTAATGATGTTGCCCTTGGCGGACAAGGTGCTCCGTTAGTGCCAATTGGCGATATGCATTTATTTTCTGAATATGATTTTTGTCTTAACCTAGGAGGTATTAGCAATGTATCATTTCAACAAAACAATAAAAGAGTAGCTTATGATATAGGCATAGCTAATATGGCCTTAAACTATATTACCAATAAAATAAATTTAGCTTACGACAAAAATGGGGAACTCGGTAAAAGTGGTGTTTTAAATAAGGAGTTATTTTATACTTTAAATAACCTAACTTACTACAAACTACCTTACCCAAAATCTACAGGATATGAGTGGTTTAAAAAAGAAATTATTCCTGTTTTAGAAAACACTAAAGACACAACAGAAAATATTTTACACACTTTAATACAGCATATATGTAGTAGCATTTCTAATGATTTGTTGGCTGCATCTACAAAAAAAAATAACACATTATTAGTTACTGGAGGCGGCGCTTTAAATGGCTTTTTAATGAATACTTTAAAAAGTAAATTAGGAACTAGTTTTACAATAGATACCACATCTAAAACTGTAATAGAATTTAAAGAAGCATTAATTTTCGCTTTTATGGGAGTATTGCGTCATTTAGAGCAACCAAATGCATTAGCCTCTGTTACTGGTGCTAAAAAAGATTCTAGTTGTGGTGTAATATATATTCCGCAGTAAAACTTATTTAGACAAAGCAGCTGTTCTTGTTTTTTTAATAAGCATAAATATAAAAAGAGATAAACTACCACAAACAGCTAAACCTACAAACAAAGGTAATACTGTTGTATGCACATAACTACCTATTAGGGTTGCTATTGGTATAGATATTAAAGTAGACACAAAACCATTTATAGCAGCACCAACACCTGCAATATGCCCAATAGGCTCCATTGCTACCGATCTAGAGTTACCCCAAATAAACCCTAAACAAAAAAACTGTATTGCTAAAAAGCCTATTAAAATTGGTAAAGGTGGGTTTGCTGCACCCCAAAATAAAATAGAATATGTTATACTTATTACACAAAACAAACTCAGTGCAATAAAAATTAATCTTCGCATTCCAAAGCGTAATACCAATGTACCATTTAAAAAAGTTGCAGAACCTATAGATACTGCCAAACCAGCAAATATATACGGAAACTCATTTACCAAGTTAAACTGATCTTCAAAAATATGTTGAGCCGCACTTAAATAAACCAAAAAGGCTCCAGTAATTAATCCAGATATTAATGTAAAAGCAATAGTTTCCTTATATTTTACAAACTCCTTTAATCCATCTAAAAAAATAGACCACGTAAACGGAATTTTAAATTCTGGCTTAAGCGTTTCTTTTTGTCTTTTCCAAAACCAAATAGATACAATTAAAGCAAAAAATAATTGCACATAAAATATAGCTTGCCAATTGTACATATTTAATACAGTTTTTCCAACCGCTGGCGCTACAACAGGAACTAAAATAAAAAAGGCCGTTACAAAAGACATTATTTTTGCCATATAATCTCCTTTGTACATATCTCTAATTATAGAAATTGTAATAGTTCTGGGTGCAGACAACCCTATTCCTTGAAAAATACGGCCAACTATCATAACCTCTAAAGATGTTGCATTTACGCAAACAATACTAGCTACAGTAAATATGGTAAATCCTGTATACACTATTGGTTTTCTACCATAACTGTCTGATAGCGGTCCAAAAAACAATTGACCAACACCTAAACCCAAAAATATCATTGTAATTAACATCTGATTTTTTGTGGGGTCAACACTATTTATAGCTTCTCCTATATAAGAAATTGCAGGTAACAAAGCATCTATTGCTAAAGCCACAATAGACATTAACGATGCCATTAAGGCTACAAATTCAAACTGTTTTTTTGAAGAGTTTTTTTGCATCCTGCAAAAATAACTTACTTGCTTTAAAATAACAGGCTAACAACATTAAATTTTAAGTTAAAGTAAGTGCGTTTAACGTAATAAAATCAATACTAAACGTAATAATCAAAAATATATAATTGCAAAATTGTATTTTTGACAAAAAAAAATAAATTTATGTTAATAATTGGGATAGCTGGTGGTACTGGTTGCGGAAAAACAACTGTTGTAAACCAGATTATTAATGAATTACCAGATGATGAAGTATGCGTAATTTCTCAAGACTCTTACTACAATGATCTTTCTCATTTACCATTAGAAGAAAGAAGAAAAACAAATTTTGACCACCCGCTTTCTATAGACTTTAAATTATTAAAGCAACATTTAGAAGAATTAAGACAAGGTAATACAATACAACAGCCTGTATATTCTTTTTTAGAGTGTAACAGAACAGCAGAAACTGTGCCTACAGAGCCTAGAAAAGTAGTAATTGTAGAGGGTATTTTAATTATGACAGATCCTGAAATTAGAAAAATGATGGATATTAAGATTTTTGTACACGCAGATTCTGATGAGCGCTTAATTAGACGTATAAAAAGAGATGTTAATGAACGTGGCTGGAATTTAGATGAAACTCTAGAAAAATACCAAAGCACTATTAAACCAATGCATGCAGAGTTTATAGAACCTAGTAAAGAGTATGCAGATATTATTATACCTAACAACAAACACAATACAGTTGCTATAGATATTGTACGTACCATTATAAACGAAAAATTAGTGTAACTTTTAGATGATATTTAAAAAGCTTAGAAATAAAAAATGGTTTGGTATAGCTACAAATATGTATGTGCTAGTACTCACCGTTTTTGTTATTTGGATGATTTTTTTTGATACAAACTCGCTCTTTATCCACAACGAATTGCAAAACCAAATTGAAAGTTTAGAAAAGCAAAAAGAATACTTAAAGGATGAGATAGCAAGGGATAAAAAAATTATTGAAAAACTAAGCGACCCTAAAGAGTTAGAGAAATTTGCTCGTGAACAATACTTTCTTAAAAAGAAAGATGAAGAAATTTATTTAATAGAATACCAAGACAGCATAAAAACTAAAGAAGATGAGTAAAACAAAATTATTTAATGATTTTTCTGAAGTGACTACCAAGGAATGGAAACAAAAAATTCAGGTAGATTTAAAAGGTGCTGACTATAACAACACACTAGTTTGGAAATCTCCAGAAGATATTAAAGTTAAGCCGTTTTATAACATAGATGATTTAGACGGAAAAACTACAAATATTAATACTCCAGATTGGAATATTGGTCAGGCTATTTTTGTGCAAAATGAAAATGCTTCAAACAAAAAAGCCTTAGATGTATTAGACAGAGGTGCAGAAGATTTAATTTTTACCATACCAAATGATAGTATTAAGATTGATGTGCTTTTAAAAAACATTGATCTTAAAAACAGAACGGTTTATTTTTTCTTTCAGTTTTTATCATCAGAATATATTAGCAAAATTGATGCATTTACCAAAGACCAATCTGTAACCGTACATTACAATATAGATATTATTGGTAATTTAGCTAGCTCTGGAAACTGGTTTCACAGCCTTGCTAAAGATCACCAAGAACTAGATAAAATTGCTGCAATTACCAGCACTAAAAATACTATAGGTGTAAACGTTAGCACATACCAAAATGCAGGCGCAACAATGGTACAACAGCTAGCTTATGCAATGGCACACGCAAATGAGTACTTAAATCATTTTAAAAACAGTACCATTCCTAATATAACATTTACTGTAAGCGTATCTGGCAACTACTTTTTTGAAATAGCAAAACTTAGAGCTTTACGTTTATTATGGAAAACACTAACTGCAGAATACAACACAAATGCAGACTGTACTATTTTAGCTCTGCCTAGTAAACGAAATAAAACGTTGTACGATTATAATGTAAATATGCTACGTACAACTACAGAATGTATGGCAGCAAGTATGGGTGGTGCAAATACAATTTACAACTTAGCTTATGATGCTATTTACCATAAAGATAATGAGTTTGGAGAACGTATTGCACGTAACCAATTACTTATTTTAAAAAAGGAAAGTTATTTAGATGTGGTAAACAACCCTGCAGATGGTGCATATTATATAGAGTCTCTAACGCATCAATTAGCAGAAAAAGCGTTAGAACTTTTTAAATCTGTAGAAGCAACAGGCGGGTTTTTATCAAACTTAAAATCTCATCAAATACAGAAAAAAATAAAAGAAAGTGCCGCTAAAGAACAAGAACTTTTTAATACAGAAAAAGAAGTTTTGGTTGGCACCAATAAATATCAAAATAAGGAAGACAAAATTAAGGAAGACTTAGAGTTATACCCTTTTGTAAAAACAAATGCACGTAAAACTTTAATAGAACCAATTATTGAAAAGAGATTGGCAGAAAGCCTAGAACAAAACAGATTAAAAGATGAGTAGAAAAGATTTACAACACTTAGAACTAAATATAGATAACAGTGCTAAAAAATCTGATACTTCAATTTTTAACACTGCAGAAGGTATTCCTGTAAAAAAAACATACACTAAACAAGATTTAAAAGGCGTAGAACATTTAAACTTTGCTGCTGGTTTGGCTCCAAACTTACGGGGCCCATACTCTACTATGTATGTGCGTAGACCATGGACAATAAGGCAATATGCTGGTTTTTCTACTGCAGAAGAGAGTAATGCTTTTTACAGACGTAATTTAGCTGCTGGCCAAAAAGGGTTATCTGTTGCTTTTGATTTACCTACGCATAGAGGGTATGATAGTGACCACGAACGTGTAGTTGGAGATGTTGGTAAAGCTGGCGTTGCCATTGACTCTGTAGAGGATATGAAAATTTTATTTGGTGGTATTCCGCTAGATAAAATGTCGGTTTCTATGACTATGAATGGTGCTGTTTTGCCCATTTTAGCGTTTTATATTGTTGCTGCACAAGAACAAGGTGTTGCGTTAGACCAATTAGCAGGTACTATACAAAATGATATTCTAAAAGAGTTTATGGTGCGTAATACATACATTTACCCACCTACACCATCTATGCAAATTATTGCAGATATTTTTGAGTACACTAGCCAGTTTATGCCTAAATTTAACAGTATAAGTATCTCTGGCTACCATATGCAAGAGGCTGGTGCAACAGCAGATATAGAACTTGCTTATACCTTAGCAGATGGTTTAGAATATATTAAAACCGGACTAAAAACTGGTATGGATATAGATAGTTTTGCTCCTCGCCTATCTTTCTTTTGGGCTATAGGAATGAACCATTTTATGGAAGTTGCAAAACTACGTGCTGGCCGTATGCTATGGGCTAAACTGGTAAAGCAATTTAACCCAAAAAATCAAAAATCTTTAGCATTACGTACACATTGCCAAACTAGTGGTTGGAGCTTAACAGAGCAAGACCCATTTAACAATGTTGCCAGAACCACAATAGAAGCTGCCGCTGCTACCTTTGGAGGTACGCAAAGTTTACACACCAATGCTTTGGATGAAGCAATTGCTCTACCAACAGATTTTTCGGCTAGAATTGCACGTAACACACAAATTTACTTGCAAGAAGAAACTAAAATTACAAAAACTGTAGATCCTTGGGCTGGTAGTTATTATGTAGAAAAACTTACTGAAGAAATTGCACAAAAAGCTTGGACACTAATTGAAGAGGTGGAAGAATTAGGGGGTATGACCAAAGCTATAGAGGCTGGTATACCTAAAATGAGAATAGAAGAAGCCGCTGCAAAAAAACAAGCTCGTATAGATAGTAATGAAGATGTAATTGTTGGTGTAAATAAATACCAATTAGAGAACGAAGATGATTTACACATTTTAGAGGTAGATAATGAGCAAGTACGCAAGCAACAAGTAGAGAGACTTTCACAAATTAAAAGCACCAGAAATGCTAAGTTAGTTACGCAAGCTTTAGAAAATTTAACTAAAGCTGCCCAACAAAGTAAAAATAACACTACTAGTAAAGAACCTAATAAAAATTTACTAGCTTTAGCTGTAGAAGCTGCTAAACACAGAGCAACATTAGGAGAAATTAGTGATGCTTTAGAAAAAGTTTATGGCAGACACAAAGCAAAAATACAATCATTTACAGGCGTGTATTCTAAAGAAATTAAAAACGATGAAAGCTTTAAAAAAGCTTTAACAATGGCAGATGCTTTTGCTGAAACCGAAGGAAGAAGACCAAGAATTATGGTTGCTAAAATGGGACAAGATGGTCATGACCGTGGTGCAAAAGTAGTTGCTACTGGTTACGCAGACTTAGGTTTTGATGTAGATATAGGTCCACTTTTCCAAACACCAGAAGAAGCTGCCAAACAAGCCGTAGAAAATGATGTACATATATTAGGTGTTTCTTCATTAGCTGCTGGTCATAAAACTCTTGTACCTGCAGTTATTAAAGAACTTAAAAAACACGGCAGAGAAGATATAATGGTAATTGTTGGTGGTGTAGTGCCTAAACAAGATTACCAGTTTTTGTTTGACGCAGGAGCTGTTGCTGTTTTTGGACCTGGAACAAAAATTAGTGATGCAGCTATTCAAATTTTAGAAATTTTAATGGCATAATTTTTTGCCCTTGTTTTAAAATAAAATGCGCTGAAAATGAGTTAAAAAATTAATATTTAACCGTAATTTTGGCGCTATAAAAACAAAAACAGCTGTGTATAGCTGCTTTTTATTTACAAACTATTAACAACTTCGGTTTTATATAGTCGTAAAAAAGTGTATTTTTAGCCTCACTAAACTTACTATGACAATGGGCAAAATAATAGCCATAGCTAACCAAAAAGGTGGAGTTGGAAAAACAACCACCTCTGTTAATCTTGCAGCTTCTTTAGGCGTACTAGAGAAAAAAGTACTGCTAATAGATGCAGATCCCCAAGCAAACGCAACTTCTGGCTTAGGTATAGATGTTGAAAGTGTTGAAGTTGGTACGTATGAATTGTTAGAGCACACCAAATCTGCTTCTGAAACAATTATGTCTACCACATCTCCTAATGTAGATTTAATTCCGTCTCATATTGACTTAGTTGCAATTGAGATAGAATTAGTAGACAAGGAACAACGGGAGTATATGATGCGCAAAGCAATTGGTGAACTTAAAGATAAGTACGACTATATTCTTATAGATTGTGCTCCTTCCTTAGGACTTTTAACGCTAAATGCACTAACAGCGTCTGACTCTGTTGTAATTCCAATACAATGTGAGTATTTTGCATTAGAAGGACTTGGTAAATTGTTAAATACTATTAAAAGTGTGCAAAAAATTCATAATCCAGAATTAGATATTGAAGGTTTACTACTTACAATGTTTGACTCTAGATTAAGATTATCTAACCAAGTAGTAGAAGAAGTTAAAAAACATTTCTCCGAAATGGTTTTTGATACTATTATACAAAGAAATGTTAGATTAAGTGAAGCTCCTAGTTACGGTGAAAGCATTATTAAGTATGATGCCAGTAGTAAAGGTGCTGCCAATTACTTAAATTTGGCAAACGAAATAATGAAAAAAAATAAGGAGAAAGTATAATGGCGAAAGCAACAAAAAAACAGGCTCTTGGTAGAGGTTTATCTGCCTTACTTAAAGATCCTGAAAATGATATTAATTCTGCTGATGATAAAAATGCAGACAAGGTTGTTGGTAATATAATTGAATTAGATTTAGATTTAATAGAAGTTAACCCTTTTCAGCCAAGATCTCATTTTAATGAAGAAGCTTTAGTAGAACTTTCTACATCTATAAAAGAACTAGGTGTTATACAGCCTATTACTGTACGTAAATTAGAATTTAACAAGTACCAACTTGTTTCTGGTGAACGTAGATTTAGAGCTTCT
Source organism: Cellulophaga lytica DSM 7489 (assembly GCF_000190595.1). Lineage (NCBI taxonomy): Bacteria > Pseudomonadati > Bacteroidota > Flavobacteriia > Flavobacteriales > Flavobacteriaceae > Cellulophaga > Cellulophaga lytica. The sequence continues at coordinate 257,351 of NC_015167.1, forward strand.
AAACTACTTGGTTTAGAAACAATACCTGCATACATAAGAATTGCTAACGACCAAGAATCCTTAGAAATGGCTTTGGTAGAAAATATCCAAAGGCAAGACTTAGATCCTATAGAGATTGCATTATCCTACCAAAGATTAATAGACGAAATACAACTTACTCAAGAAAAAATGAGTGAGCGTGTTGGTAAAAAAAGATCTACCATAACAAACTATTTACGTCTTTTAAAATTAGATCCTATTATACAAACCGGAATTAGAGATGGTTTTGTTAGTATGGGCCACGGTAGAGCATTAATAAATGTTGAGAAAAAATCTGATCAGATAGATTTGTACGAGAAAATTGTAGCCAATAATTTATCTGTAAGAGAAACTGAAAAAGCTGTAAAAGAACACCAAGAAGGTGGTAAGTCTGCAAAACCTACTGCAAAAAAAACTACTAAATCTCCAGATTTTGTAAAAGAAGGCTCTGCTAAAATAGAAAAACATTTAGCCACCAAAGTAGCCGTAACTGCTACAGAAAAAGGAAAAGGAAAAATTACAATTTCGTTTACTTCTGCAGAGGATTTTGATCGATTAAAAAAATTAATTACTGGTGCTTAAAAACCTAACTACTATACTATTTTTTAGTTTTTTTGTTGCTTTAGGTTGGTCTCAAGATCTTGAAAAACCTAAGCAAGAGAAAGATTCTATTGCGCAAGATTTAAAAGGTAAAGGTGTACTTGTAGATGAAGCTTTTATAAGTAAAAATCAAAGAATAGACCCTCTAGAACCAAGTAAAGCAGCTTTTTATTCTGCCATATTACCAGGTTTAGGACAAGTTTACAACGGAGACGTTTGGAAAGTTCCTTTGGTCTACGCTGCAATAGGTACTGGTGTATATGCATACAGTTTTAACAACAAGCAATACAACAGAACCAGAGATGCTTTTAAAAGAAGAAAAGCTGGTTTTATGGATGATGAGTTTTATGCCTTTAATGGGCAAGAAATTGACCCAGGAAACCCAAGGTTAGATGATGATGATTTACAAAGAGCACAAGAACGCTACCAAGAAGACAGAGATTTATCACTACTAATTACAATTGGACTTTATGCTTTAAATATTATTGAAGCCAATGTAAAAGCACATTTAAGACAGTTTAATGTTGATGACAACCTTAGCTTTAATATTAAACCTTATTTAGAATACAACACTATTACAGCAGATCCTAATTATGGTTTTGCTCTACAAATAAAATTTTAAGTATGAATATAGCTTTGTTCGGTTACGGAAGAATGGGGAAAATGATAGAACAAATAGCCATTAATAGAAACCATACTATTGTTGCTAAAATTGATGCAGACACTAAAGAAATAGACTTTTCTAATATAGATGTTGCTATAGACTTTAGCTTACCAGATGCTGCTTTTAGCAATATTGAAAAATGTATAAACAATAACACTCCTATTATATCTGGTACTACTGGATGGTTAAACAGGTATGATGAAGCTGTTACGTTATGCAAGCAAAAGCAAGGTGCTTTTATTTATGCATCTAACTTTAGCTTAGGCGTTAATATCTTTTTTGAATTAAATAGCTACTTAGCTAAAATGATGAAGTCTTTAGAGCAGTACAATGTTACTATGGAAGAAATTCATCACACAAAAAAATTAGATGCCCCTAGCGGAACGGCAATTACACTTGCTGAGGGCGTATTAGAACACTCTAAACACAAAGGCTGGCAACTTAATAACGCTGATGAAAATCATATACCCATTGTAGCAAAAAGAATACCTGAAGTACCAGGTACACATACTGTAAGCTACAACAGTAAAGTAGATAGTATAGATATTACACATACTGCACACAACAGAGAAGGTTTTGCTCTTGGCGCTGTTATAGCTGCTGAGTGGATTGTAGGTAAAACTGGTGTTTTTTCTATGAAAGATGTTCTGGAGCTTAATTAAAAGTTAAAAATCGACCGTAAGTTTACGGTTTTGCAAAAAATAATTTAGTTTTAAATATTAACTTTTAAAACAACAATAGGTTTTAAACCATAAAATAAAAAAATGAATATAACTCAGTGGATCATTTTTATCCTAATTATACAAGTAATACACTTTTTAGGAACTTGGAAATTATATGTAAAAGCAGGCAGAAAAGCTTGGGAAGCTGCAGTACCAGTATACAATGCTATTGTTTTAATGCAAATTATTAGAAGACCAAAATGGTGGGTTATTCTTCTATTTATACCTATAATTAACCTTTTAATGTTTCCTGTTATATGGGTTGAAACCATAAGAAGTTATGGTAAAAATAGCTTAGTAGATACTTGGTTGGTGATACTAACACTTGGGTTTTATATTTATTACGTAAACTACGCATTAGATGTTAAATACATAGAAGACAGAAGCCTACACCCTACTACAGGATTGGGAGAATGGGTAAGCTCTATTGTGTTTGCTATTGTTGCTGCAACTTTTGTACACACTTATTTTATACAACCATACGTAATCCCTACATCTTCATTAGAAAAAACGCTTTTAGTTGGCGATTTTCTGTTTGTAAGTAAGTTTCATTACGGGGCACGCACACCTATGACTACAGTTGCCGCTCCTATGGTACATGATACATTACCAATTGTAGGATTAAAATCATACTTAAACAAACCACAATTACCATATTTTAGATTACCTGGTTTTCAAAAGATAAAAAGAAATGATATTGTTGTTTTTAGCTGGCCAGCAGATACAGTAAGGCAATTTTTTGTAAAAGAAAAGGGAGTAAGAAAACCAATAGACAAAAAATCTAACTACGTTAAACGTTGCGTTGGCGTACCAGGCGACACTATCTCTGTTGTAGATGGTTATGTACATATTAACGGAGAAAAAACAATTTTGCCAGATAGAGCTAAACCTATGTTTTTTCATGTAGTAACTACCAAAAATGCATTAGACAACAATGTACTTAACGCTTTAGGTAGAAAAAACTTTACTGGCTATACCATACGCATACCTAAAGAGGTTTTACAAAAAAACAATGTGCCAGAACTAATGGAAAAAGGCACAAGTTTAGATGAAATTAAACAAGATTCTGCTTATGTCTATTACACAGGAAGTTTTGCAAGTGATAAAATAAAAAACTATTTAAAAGCTGAAGACGTAAGAAATATGAACCTTTTTAACCTTACTGAGGCAGAAGCTAAAAAGATTCAGAAATTAACAGCTGTAGAAAGTATTACTAAATTTAGCTTTAAAAAGCCATCAACAAAAATATTTCCACAAAATGCTAATTTAGCAGGAACAGAAGATAACTTAGGACCTATTTACATTCCTAAAGCTGGTGCTACAATTAACTTGAACGCTAAAAACTTGCCGCTTTACAAAAAAATAATAACAGAGTATGAAGGCAATACTCTTGCACAAGCTGGCAACCAAATCACTATAAACGGTAGTGTAGCAGATAAGTATACTTTTAAACAAGATTATTTTTGGATGATGGGTGATAACAGACACCAATCTGAAGATAGTAGATACTGGGGCTTTGTGCCAGAAAACCATATTGTAGGTAAACCGGTATTTATTTGGATGAGTATAGATGGTATTAATGATGGTTTTGCAAACTGGAAACCTCGTTGGAACCGTTTTTTTACCACTGTTGGTGGCTCTGGAGAACCAGTTTCTTATTTAAAGTACTTTTTACTAATATTAGTAGCGTATTTTCCTTTTGACTATTTTAGAAAAAAGAAAAAGAAAACCAGTTAACAACACACTAAATAAAAATTACCAAAGGTGAAGATGTAGATTTACTTATATACTCACCTTTAATTGCTTTAACATATAAATATAATGTCTGTTTTACTTCATCCTGGATATTTTTTAAATATTGCAAATTTTGTTGCTATAGCAAACAACAATGTATGTTGGGAAGTAAATGATAATTACCAAAAACAAACCTTTAGAAATAGGTCTTATATTTCTGCAGATGTAGGCAAACATATGCTAAACATACCTATAAAACACGTTGGCAAAGATAAAGGCAAGCAAAAATACAAAGATGTAAGGGTAGAAAATGATTATGCTTGGCAAAGACAACATTGGAGAACCTTAGAAACAGCCTACAGAACATCTGCTTTTTTTGAGTTTTATGAAGACGAAATTGCTCCGTTTTATGAAAAAAAACATAACTTTTTACTAGATCTAAATTTAGAAACCACTGCTCTAATTTGTGATTGTTTGCAAATTGATATGCCACAAGAGAAAACTACTACTTTTGAAAAAGAACCTAAAGACTATATAGATGGGCGCTTTTTAATATCATCTAAAAATAAAATAGACTTTAAGCAAGAAAATTATTTTCAGGTATTTAATGATCGTAATGGTTTTATAGAAAACTGTAGCATATTAGATTTATTGTTTAATGAAGGAACAAATGCATTGACCTATTTACAAAACCATAATATAGCATTTAAAAATGCTTAGATTCTGCTTACATTATGGTATACATTTTATAGCGCCTATTGTAATTGGTTATTTCTTTTACAAAGAGCAACGCTTAAGGGCTATTATAATACTTTTAGCTGCTATTTTAATAGATTTAGACCACTTACTTGCCACACCTATTTTTGAAGCCAATAGATGCAGCATTAACTTTCATCCATTACATACTTATTGGGCAATGGGTATATATATTTCTTTATTATTTTTTAAGAAAACAAGAATTTTTGGCATAGCATTATTACTACATATGCTTGCAGATTTTGTAGACTGCTTATTTATTAATTCTTAAATTAAAACTAGCCATTACAGGAAAATGGTCTGATAATTTATTATCATAATTTTTATGTGCGATAACTTCAAACTCTTTGCTCGCCAAAATAAAATCTATACGAACTGGGTAATATTTAAAATTATAAGTTCTGCCATAAGCAGATCCTTTTTCATTAAAAGTATCTAGTAAATCTCCCTTAATTGTTCTGTACACATTAGAGTATTGATTGTTATTAAAATCCCCGCAAACAATAGTTTTATATGGGTTTCCCTTTATATGCTCTTGTACAATTTTGGCTTGGTCTTGCTGCTTTTTAAAAGACTTTGTAATTCTACCGTATAATTTAGAAGACTCTTCATTAGAAATTGTCTCCATATCTGGCACAACCTTTAAAGACTCTAAGTGCAAATTATAAACCCTTATTGTATCGTTCTTATAAGCTATATCTGCAAAACTAGCAATGTTGTTTGTAAGCTTAAATGGCAACTCACCTGTGTTTAGTATTGGGTATTTAGAATATATAGCTTGGTTTACTTTATTTACATAAAATCCGGGTGCAACATAATTGTATTTATACCTGTGCTTCAATTGGTGGTAGCGAACCCTACTAAACTCTTGTATACAAATAATGTCTGGGTCTTCTTTCAGTACAAAGTCAATAATTTTATCTCCCAAAGCCTTATCACTAGACCATTCATATTTATTAAATCCTCTAGTATTGTAAGTCATTACAGTTAAACTAGTTTCATTATTCTTTTCTGTAGAAAAATTAAATTTTATAAATGAATCTACTAAAAAATAGCCTAAAAAAAGTACAAGTGCAGAAAGTAAAATTCTTTTATTTTTAGCCAATAGCCAATACAAGCAAAAAAGAATATTTACCAAGACCAACAAAGGCAATGACAAACTAAAAACTGATAAAAATGGAAGAATTTTGACCGAAACATATGGTGCTAAATAAGAGATACAAAGCAGTAATGCAAACAAATAATTGAGAACAAACACAAATCTGTTAAAAAAAGATTGCTTTTTCACTAGTCCTCTTTACCTGCTATAAATAAAAAATCTTTTTCTTCTTTAGATAAACTCTCGTATCCAGATTTGCTAATTTTATCTAAAATAGCATCAATTTTACGCTGTTTATCTGCTTTTTTACGGTCAACGTTAGCTGTGGTAGAGCCAGTAGTTTTAGACTTAGGTTTTGCGCTTTTATAAACCGTTTTCATAGGCGCTTTTTTATCTCTCCTAAATAAATTTGCTATGCTATCCATAAACCTACCAAAACCAGCTCCTATATCTTTGCCATTCATAAGTTGCTTGGCGTAAAAATAACCTAATGCTGCACCACCTAAGTGACTCAGCATACCTCCTACATTTTGCCCATTAGACAACCTTAACAAATCTAAAACAACAATAATAACACCTAAATGCCATAATTTTAAATCTATAATTAGTAAACGTACAGTTTGGTTTGGCAAATAAGTACATACATAAATTAAAATTGCAGTTACGCCTGCAGAAGCACCTATTAATACTCCATTCTGATTTAGCAAAGCAGGTATTGTATTATAGCCTATCATAAACAGAAACCCGCCTACTATTACGCCTAAAAAGTATACATTTAAAAACTTTTTAGCATCAAATAAATTTAAAAATGTTCTTCCAAAAAAGTATAGCATTAGCATATTCCAAAAAATATGACCAAAACCACTATGAAAAAAAGAATAAGTTACTATAGACCAAGGTTGCAGAATAAAATCACCAATATTTTCTGGCAAATTAAACCAGTTTACAATGTTGGGCAATCTAAAAAGATTAACCAATATTAAATTAAGTAGAAAAATAACAACATTAATAGCTATTAATTTTTCAGCAATATTTAATCTTGCGTATTGATATTTTAAATCTCCGTTCATTTTTAATTCCAGCGATTGTTATTAAACTGATTTTTTTTCCAGTACCACATCATTATAAAACCAAATATAGCACCACCTATATGTGCAAAATGTGCAATACCTCCACCAAATAAAGAATAGCCTGTTAAGCCTGAAAACAAATCTATACCAATTAAAACAGGAATAAAGTACTTAGCTTTTATAGGTATAGGTAAAAATATCATCATTAATTCTGCATTAGGGAACATCATACCAAAAGCAACTAAAATACCATAAATAGCACCAGAAGCACCTACAGCAGGCGTGTTATATGCGCTTAAAAAATTATCTATTGTACTTTTAGATGCTACGTTATACCAATCTGGCATATATTTTCCTTCAGCAACAATACCCATTACTTGCTCTTTAGAAACACCAGAGTTTACAATGGCATCTAAACCTTGGTTAAAGTAAAAATAGTTAACACCTGTATGTATTAACGCCGCACCAATACCTGCAGAAAAGTAAAAGAATAAGAACTTGTTTTTACCCCACATTTGCTCTAAAGGTGTACCAAAAGCATATAAAGCATACATATTAAATGCTATATGCATAAAACCACCGTGCATAAACATATGTGATACTAACTGCCATAGCTGAAAATTTTCATTTTCTGGAAACCACAAAGAAAACCATTGGTACATTTGGTCTCCTAATGTTTGTGTTGCTAAAAAGAAAATAACATTTATTATTATTAAATGTTTTATAACATCTGTAAGTCTACCCATTACATAAATTTTTTATCAATATCGTTTTCTGTGATGGTAACATAAATTGGTTTGTTAAACGGGCTAACCATAGACTCTGTACAAGCAAACAAATCGTTTACCAACGCAGCCTGAGATAATTTATCTAGAACGTCTCCTGTTTTAACAGCCAAAGATTTACACAAAGCTTTACTTAAAATATCTGCTTGTGAAAAACCATCTGCACCAACATTTTGTTGGCAATCTGCCATTAATTCATCAAAAATAGTATCTACCTCTGCTTCTGCAACCATTGGCGGAATACCATTTATTTCTACTATATTTTCATTTATTTGTCCAAAAACAAAACCCATAGTAGTTAAATTGTCTTTTATATCTTTTAAAATATCAATTTCTGCTAAAGAAAATGACAATTGTATAGGAAAAAGTAGCTGCTGACTTAAACCTTCATTTAAAGTAACTGTTCTTAAAAACTTCTCGTACAGCACACGTTGGTGGGCTCTTCCTTGGTCTATAACAACCATACCAGATTTTATGGTAGTTACAATATACTTTCTTTTTAACTGAAAAGTAATTGCAGAAGTATCTAAATCATCTTCTGTATCATCAAAAATAGACTTTGCACTTACTTCAGACTCAAAACTTACTCCTTCAAAACCAGTAGATTTTACCTCTGTATTGGGCGTTTCTACATAAAGACTCTCCCAACTTTGCGGACTAGGCTTTTTGTAAGATGAAAAAGAACTTGAAGACGCCGAAGGGCTATTGCTAGCGGTTGTTGGCTTGGTTTCTTCTGCAAACGGATTAAAAGTTGAATCTACGGTTACCTTTGGTAAAACAGCATTTTTATTTTTATACTCGTATGGTGTTTGCAAATTACTATCATGATCAAAATCTAAAGTAGGCGCAACATTAAATTGCCCCAAACTATGTTTTATAGTAGACCTTAAAATAGCATACAACGTTTGTTCATCATCAAACTTCACCTCTGTTTTAGTTGGGTGTATATTTATATCTATTGATGAAGGATCTACCTCTAAATTTAAAAAATAACCAGGATGAGTCCCAGGTTTAATTAAGCCTTCAAAAGCAGCAAGTACTGCATAATGAAGATAATGACTTTTTATAAACCTGTTATTTACAAAAAAGTATTGTTCACCTCTACTCTTTTTAGCAAACTCAGACTTACATATAAAACCAGAAACTTTTACAACTTGTGTATCCTCATTAACAGGAACCAATTTCTCATTAGACTTTTTTCCAAAAATATTTACTATTCTTTGTCTAAAATTAGATTCTGGCAAGTTAAAAAGTTCACTGCCGTTATTGTAGTAATTAAATGCTATAGATGGGTGAGCTAAAGCTACTCTATGAAACTCATCTGTAATATGGCGTAATTCTACGGCGTCTGACTTTAAAAAATTTCTACGTGCAGGAATATTAAAAAATAAGTGCTTAACAGCCAAAGAAGTTCCTTGTGGCGTAGCTACTACCTCTTGAGATTTAATTTCACTACCCTCAATTTCTATAGCAGTTCCAATTTCTTCGTTGGCAGTTTTTGTTTGCAAATCTACACGTGCTATTGCTGCAATAGAAGCTAAAGCTTCTCCTCTAAACCCTTTTGTGTTTAGATTAAACAAATCTTCTGCGCTTTGTATTTTAGATGTTGCGTGGCGCTCAAAACTAAGTCTTGCATCTGTAGCACTCATACCAATACCGTTATCTACAACTTGTATTAGAGATTTACCACCATCTTTAATTATTAATTTTATGCTAGTTGCTCCTGCATCAATTGCATTTTCTAGTAGTTCTTTAACTACAGAAGCTGGTCGCTGAACAACTTCACCCGCTGCAATTTGGTTTGCAACGTGGTCCGGTAAAAGTTTTATGATATCTGCCATTATTTTATGGAGAATATTGAAAGATCAAAGTCTATAATGTATAAAAAAGCGAAAACCAAAACAGCTATTATAATTGCCATTCGTATTTTCATATTTCTGTCTCCCTCTTTACGCAGATCAGAAAAAGCGTTTCCAAACTTACTTTTTAATCCTTGTTTTGGGCCAACAGTTGTACGGTATTTATCTAGTTTGTGCTGAATTTTATACGGGTTACCCTCACCTTTATCATCATAGTAACGAGGCTTATAGTCGTACGACTTATTTTTCCGTAATCTTGTAAATTTTCCCATAATAACTAGATTTTCAAAGGTACTTAAAAACACAAAAAATAGCACAGATACTATGCCAAAACTTGTTAACAAGTCAAATTAACATAAAAACAAAAAAGATGTATAAAAAAATACTCTTAAAAAATCTTATTTAAAAGACTTTTTAAGAGTATTTAATAAGTGTATTTGGCAGTATTAGTTTCCTAAAGCAGCCATTTTTATTGCTGCTATTGCAGCTTCTGTTCCTTTATTACCGTGTTTACCTCCACTACGGTCTATTGCTTGTTGCAAGTTATTGTCTGTAAGTACACAAAAAATAACAGGTGTATCTGTTAAAACATTTAGGTCTTTTATACCCTGTGCTGTTGCACTACATACAAAATCAAAATGTTTAGTTTCTCCTTGTATAACACTACCAATAGCTATAACTGCATCTACTTTTTTAGTTGCAATCATTTTTTTACTACCGTAAGTAAGTTCAAAACTCCCGGGAACATCCCATCTTACAATGCTTTCTTTTACAGCTCCGCAATCTAAAAGAGCTTCTATAGCTCCATTATATAGCCCTTCTGTAACTTCTGTGTTCCATTCTGAAACAACAATCCCAAACCGAAAATCTTTCGCGTTTGGGATAGAAGTTTTATCGTATACTGATAAATTTTTATTAGCCGTAGCCATATCTATGTTATTTAGCTTTTCCTATAAATGCATCAATTGTTGAAGCCTCTAAAGAAGTAGAAAATTCATTTTTCACTCTCTCAAAGTACTTTAATGCCTTATCTTTTTCACCTAACTCTAATGCTGCAACACCAGCTTTGTATAAATATCTTGGAGTTGTAAAATCGTTATCTCCCTGAGCAACTGCTTTTTCATAATACTCTAAAGCATCTTCAGTTTGGTTTAACTGCATAAAAGCATCACCTATACCACCTTTAGCTAAAGCTCCTAAAGTAACATTACTAGTACTAAAATCTTCTAAATGATTAATAGCCTCTTGGTAGTTTTTTAAATTTAAGTAAGCCATACCAGCAGAGTAATTTGCTAGGTTAGCAGTTGGTGTACCACCGTAATTTTTTATAATATCTAAAAATCCGTATTTACCTTCAGACCCGTTTAAGGCTAAAGTTAATAAAGAATCTTTATTCGCAGATGCATCATTTAACGCTTGGTCTAAATACTGTTGTGGGTAGTACATTTCGTTATTAGCATCGTTAATTTTAGGATTTTGAACAAAATTAACATAAGCTAAATAAGCTAAAACTCCAACAGCAATAACACCTATAACGCCTAAAATTGCTTTTTGATTTTTTGCAACCCACTCCTCAGATTTGGACGCACTTTCATCTAAAGTATTAAAAACCTCTGCAGTTGTACTATCTTGTTCTTGTATTTCTACTTCTTCTTCTTTAGTCTTTGGTTTGTATCCTCGCTTTTTATATGTAGCCATAGTTAATTTTATTAATCGCGCAAAAATAAAGTTTTTATTGAAATCTAAAACCTTATTTATTCGTTATTTTTCAATAATTTGCGACTTCTCTTATATTTTTAAAATAAAACTTGCCAAAAACAGAATGCTTTTAAAGAAATTATCGCTTGTAAATTATAAAAATTTTGACTCTAAAGAATTTGATTTTGACGCTAAAATAAACTGCTTTGTTGGCAGTAATGGCGTAGGAAAAACAAATATTTTAGATGCTATTTACCATTTATCTTTTGGCAAAAGTTACTTTAATCCTATTGCGTCACAAAATATAAAACACGGTGAAGATTTTTTTGTTGTTGATGGATTGTTTTTTAAAAACGATAGGGAAGAAAAAATTATTTGCAGTTTAAAAAAAGGTGCTAAAAAGGTTATTAAAAAAAATGGTAAGGCATATGATAAGTTTTCTGACCATATTGGTTTTTTACCGTTGGTAATTATTTCTCCGGCAGACCGCGACCTTATTTTAGAAGGTAGTGACACAAGACGTAAGTTTATAGACGGTGTAATATCTCAATCTAATAAAGAATATTTAACTGCTCTTTTAAAATATAATAAAATACTTTTACAACGTAATTCTCTTTTAAAATACTTTGCTGTAAACCATACTTTTGACAAAACTACACTAAGTGTTTATAATGAGCAATTACAAGAATATGGTACAATTATACACAAAGAACGTGTTGCATTTTTAAATGAATTTATTCCTATTTTTAAAGAACAATATGCTGCAATATCTGGCGGAAAAGAAGATGTAACAATTACATACAACAGCAAGCTACTAGACAAAGATTTACTGCAATTATTTAATGAAAGTTTAGAAAAAGATAGGGCTGTGCAATACACTACAGTTGGTACTCATAAAGATGATTTGTCTTTTGAAATTAACAATTACCCTGTAAAGAAATTTGGTAGCCAAGGGCAGCAAAAATCCTTTTTAATAGCCTTAAAACTGGCTCAATTTAACTTTATTAAAGCGCAAGCAAAAACAACTCCTATTCTATTGTTAGACGATATTTTTGACAAGTTAGATGAAAACCGCGTAGCACAAATTGTATCTTTAGTAGATGACGATAATTTTGGACAAATTTTTATTAGTGATACGCACGCAGACCGAACTGAAAATGTGGTAAAAAATATACACCAGAGTTACAAAATATTTAAAATATAACTAGTTATACTTACAGTTTATATTTTATATTCATAAAACAAAATAACATTAAAAGTTGCCGTTATTTTATACTTAAATTTGCATTTTCCAAGTCACTGTACATCCTTTAAACAAGAAACTTTAACAATGAAAAAGCTAGCAATTATATGTTTAACAATACTATTTATAGCCTGTAGCAACTCATCTACTGTAAAAAAAGAAGATATACACTTGCTTAATGGCTACTGGGAAATTACTCAAGTTTTTTTTGCTGATGGCAGAAGCAAAGAGTATAAAGCAAGCCCTATTATAGATTTTTTTGAAATTAATAACCAAAAAGGATTTAGAACAAAAGTACAGCCAAAAATTGGAGGCACTTTTACCACAAATAAAGATGTAGATAAAGTTACTATTACACAAAAACAAAGTACCTTTACCATAACATACAGCAATAACCTTACAGAAAGAGAAGAAGAGTTATTAAGCCTTACCAAAAACTCTTTTACAGTTAAGGATACAGAGCAAATTACATACGTTTACAAACGCTACCAACCTATACAAATAGAGCAATAATGGCAAAACGCAAAAAAGAAAATCTGCAATTAGGAGATCTTTTACAAGATTTTATAAAAGAAAATAGATTAGACCGTGGTATAGACGGTGTAGATACACGTGCTGCTTGGAAAAACCTTATGGGACCTGGTGTAAATAATTATACTACTGCTGTAGAATTACGTAATGGCACTTTGTACGTATCTCTAAGTTCTTCTGTATTAAGAGAAGAATTAAGTCACGGCAATTCAAAAATTATTAAAATGATAAATGAAGATTTAGGAAAAGAAGTGGTAAAAAAATTAGTACTACGTTAAATACTTTTCATTTTAAAACATAAAAAAAACCATCAAGCAAAAACTTGATGGTTTTTTTATGTTTTGGTATATATCTAGAAAATTTCTCTTCCAGAAAAATGGAAAGCTCCTTCAATAGCAGCATTCTCATCACTATCAGATCCGTGAACTGCATTTTCTCCTATAGAAGTTGCATATAATTTACGAATAGTACCTTCTGCAGCTTCTGCTGGGTTAGTTGCACCAATAAGAGCTCTAAAATCTTCAACAGCGTTATCTTTTTCTAAGATAGCAGCAACAATAGGACCTCTTGTCATAAATTCTACTAACTCTCCAAAAAACGGACGCTCGCTATGTACAGCATAAAATGCTTCTGCATCTCTTTTGCTTAACTGCGTATATTTCATAGCTACAATTTTAAAACCTGCAGATGTAATTTTTTCTAAAATACCACCAATGTGACCATTTTCTACACCGTCTGGCTTAATCATTGTAAAAGTTCTGTTTGTAATCATCGTCTTTTAAATTTTTTGCAAAAATAATGCTTTTAATATAACACGCAACAAATTAGTTTAAAAGCTTGTAAAGCAACTGTTAATAGATTGTTAGGTTAATGATATTAAGCTGCTTAGTAGGTTTGTTTTAATTCTCCTAGCACCTTACCATTATCACCTATCATTTTAAAGTTTACTGTTTTAGTGTCAAAATCAAAATTTAACAAACCAAAACTCTTAACAAAAACAACTTCTCCTACCCTGTATGGATTTTCTTCTCCAGAAAAACCAGTGTAAGTATGTGTTAACCCACTACTTGTAAAATCTACCAGCGGATAATTTAAATCTTTTACTGTGTCTACAGAAAACTCAGATATATGTCGGTCTCCAGATAATATCATTGCGCCTTTAGCCTTAGTTTTTACTAAAAGTTTTTTAAGTTTGTCTACCTCATGCGGAAAATTTCCCCATCCTTCAAAACCGTGCTTGTTAGATAAATATTGTACACTACTAATTAAAATATTAAAATCTGCTTCAGAATTATTTAGCTCTTCTGTTAACCATTTCCATTGCTCTTCTCCTAAAATAGTTCCTTCTCCGTAAACATTTGGTTGCACACGCCTTTTGTTGTCTGTAGCTGGTGTTAGTGCTGTTCTAAAATAGCGCGTATCTAAAACTAATACCTTTACTTTTGCTTTTGGCAAGTTGTAATTATGTACTGCATAAACACCTTCTCTTTGTCTACGCGGACTATCTTTAGCAACATCCATAAAGTCTAAAAACTCTTGTTCACTTTCTTTTTTAGCCTTAAACTCTACTCCACCGTCATTTAAACCATAATCATGATCATCCCAAGTACCAATTACTGGTACAGTTTCTTTTAACTTTTTGTAACCAGGCACATTGTCTTGAGCTGCATATATAGCTCTTAACTGCTGCATATTATCTGTATCTGCATAAATATTATCTCCTCCCCAAATCCACAAATTAGGATTGGCTGCTAAAACATCATCCCACAAAGGGTTTACCTCATCATGTTTGTTACAAGATCCAAAAGCAATGGTAAAATCTGGCTTAGTTTCTGTAGTTACAGTAGTTTCTACAGGTTTTACTGTTTTACATGCGCTAAAAGCAACCAATAAACCAAGTACAAAAATAGTTTTCTTCAAAATATTAAAATTATAGTTTAAGTAACAATTTTAAGACTATTTTTTCACATACTAAAGCATTACATAAGGTATTAACCAAAACATAAGATTGGCAGTTATAAAAAGCTACCGGTATTTTGAGCATTTACTAAAAACACTATCTTTGGTGCATATGAATAAAGAAGATAGTAAAACGGTGAAGTCCTTACTTAGCTCACCACACAAAATAGTTATAATACCACACAAAAATCCAGATGGTGACGCCATAGGTTCTACCTTAGGACTAATGCATTACCTTAAAAACAAAGGACAACAAGCAGTTGTAATAGCTCCTAATGACTTTCCTAAGTTTTTAAAATGGATGCCAGGACAAGAAGAAATTATCATTTTTGAAAATGACAAAGAAGTAGCTGAAAAATATATTACAGAAGCTAGTATAATTTTTACACTAGATTTTAATCATTTATCTAGGGTTGGTTTTATGCAAGAAACCTTAGAAGCTGCAGAAGGTACCTTTATTATGATAGATCATCACCAAGCACCATCAGACTACGCAAAAGTTACATATTCTGATGTGCATATGAGTTCTACTTGTGAAATGGTATATAATTTTATTGAAGCCATTGAACAAGACACTAGCAAAATTACAAGTAAAATAGCAAACTGCTTGTATACTGGTATAATGACAGATACTGGATCTTTTAAATACTCATCTACAACAAGCAGAACACACCGCGTAGTTGCAGATTTAATTGATAAAGGAGCAGAAAATATGGCTATACACAATAAGGTGTTTGACACCAATTCTCCTAGTAGATTACATATTTTAGGTTGTGCCCTAAAAAATATGGTTATACTAGAAGATTACCATACTGCATACATTACACTTAGCCAAGAAGAGTTAGATGAAAATGAATTTAAAAAAGGAGATACAGAGGGTATAGTTAATTACGGACTTACTTTAGACAATATTATTTTTGCTGTTATTTTTATTGAAAATAAAGATGAAGGAATTATAAAAATATCATTTAGATCTCAAGGCAATTTTTCTGTAAACGAATTTGCAAGAGCGCATTTTGAAGGTGGCGGGCACGACAATGCTGCTGGTGGTAAAAGCAATGTTTCTTTAGAAGAAACCACAGCAAAATTTGTTGCTTTGTTAGACAGTTATAAAGATCAATTAAAAGGATGAAAAAAGTTATATACTTAGCACTAATACTTTGCTTTATAAGTTGTGATGGTCCAGAACCAAGAAGACCTATAGAAGTAAAAACAGGTAGTTACATAAAACAATCTATAAAACGAAATAAATTACTACTTGCAGAAGAAGAAGCAATTATACAACGAATAATAAAAAAAGATACTGCCCACAACTACACAAGTGGCACAAATGGAGCTTGGTATTTTTACAATAAAAAAAACCAAGAGCAAACACAAACCATAAAACCAGATGATTTGGTTACTATGCGTTATAGTTTATTAGACCTTAATAATGATACTATTTATGGTTTTAATGAAATTGGGACCATACAATATAAAGTAGACAAGCAAGAACTATTTTTAGGCCTACGTACAAGTGTAAAACTCTTAAAAGAAAATGAGACTGCTACCTTTTTATTTCCTTCTTCTTTAGGCTACGGCTACCACGGAGACGATAATAAAATAGGAACCAACATACCTTTAAAAGCAGTAGTATCTATATTAAAAGTAGAAAAAGATAGTATTCTAAATTAAAAATCAACTAAAAAAGTAAAAATGAAAAAAAGTTTTTTAATCTTATTAATAGCTGTATCTGCAATGGTAGGCTGTAAATCTGGACAATATGCAGACTTAGAAGATGGGTTGTATGCAGATATAAAAACCAATAAAGGAGATATGCTAGTAAAGTTAGAGTACAATTTAGCACCAGTTACTGTTGCTAATTTTGTTTCTTTAGCAGAAGGTAAAAGTCCGTTTGTTAGTGAAGAATACAAAGGTAAAAAATACTACGATGGTATTATTTTTCATAGAGTAATGAAAGATTTTATGATTCAGGGTGGAGATCCAACAGGAACAGGTATGGGTAACCCTGGTTATAAATTTAAAGACGAGTTTAACGATTCTCTTCGTCACACAAAAAAAGGTATTATATCTATGGCTAACTCTGGACCCAAAACTAATGGCAGCCAGTTTTTTATTACTCACGCTCCTACTCCTTTCTTAGATGGTTTAGATGAGTTTGGTAATTTAAAAAATTGTGATAATCCTAGAGTTGGATGTCATTCTGTTTTTGGTGAAGTTGTTAAAGGTTTAGAAGTTGTAGACTCTATTGCAAATGTAAAAGTAGCTGCAAAAAACAGACCTATAGAAGATGTTGTTATCTCTACCATAGAAATAGTAAAAAAAGGTAAAGAGGCTAAAAAGTTTGATGCAATTAAAGTAATGACAGCTTACTTTGAAGAAGAAAAAGAAGAAGAAAAAAGACAACTTGCTTTAGCTGAAGAAGCTAAAAAAACAGAAGCTGCTTTTGCTGCAGAAACTGCCGAGCAAATTAAAAAAGCAGAAACTTTACCTTCTGGCTTAAAAGTGCTTGTTTTAAAAGAAGGTACTGGTAAAAAACCAAAAATTGGACAAAAAGCTTTGGTAAACTATGCTGGTTGGTTAAGCAATGGCACTTTGTTTGATACCACAATGGAAGACGTTGCTAAAGAGTTTGGAAAATATGATATTATTTACAAAATGCACGGTAACGATTTAAGCCCATACCCAATGGAATACAGTCCAGAGTCTAGATTAACTGCTGGTTTTAAAGAAGGGCTATTACGTATGAGAGTTGGCGATAAAGTTCGTTTGTTTATTCCACCTCACTTAGGTTACGGAGAACAAGGAGGCGGACCAATACCTCCAAACGCCGATTTAATTTTTGATGTAGAAATCACTGGTATTCAATAAACTACACGTTTCTTAACAAAAAAGTTTCAATAAATTAAAAGACTGCTTTTGGCAGTCTTTTTTATTTGTAATACATTTACTACAAATAATTCTCCCCAAGTAAACCTTTAATAATAAAAAACGCTATGAAAACATTTGCATTAAAAACAGTATTACTCGTATTTTTTTTATCTTTTTTATCTTGTGACAATTCATCTAACGACCTAATAGATGCAATTAATGATAATAACGAAGAAACTAAAGAAGAAGAAAACACCAATGAAGATGAAAACAACAGTAACAACACTGCAAAAACTGTTGTAGATGCGTACGGACAACTACGCATTAAAGGAAGTAAAATTGTAGACAAAAATGACAACGCAATACAATTACGTGGTATGTCTTTATTTTGGAGCCAATGGATGCCACAATACTACACAACAGGCACCGTATCATGGCTAAAAGAGGATTGGAACGTTACCATTGTAAGAGCAGCTATGGCTGTAGAAGATAATGATGGTTACCTAAGCAACCCAGAAAGAGAAAAAGCTAAAATATTTACAGTTATAGATGCCGCTATAGAACAAGGTATTTATGTTATTGTAGATTGGCACAGTCACCACGCAGAAAATCACCTAAGTGAAGCAAAAAGTTTTTTTGCAGAAGTTGCCCAAAAATACGGAGACAAGCCTAACATTATCTACGAAATTTACAACGAACCTTTAGATGGTGTTTCATGGAACAACACACTTAAGCCATACCATGAAGCTGTTATTAAAGAAATTAGAAAGTATGACCCAGACAATATTGTAGTTTGTGGTACTAGAGTATGGTCTCAACGTGTTGATGAAGTAATTGGCAATGAAATTAATGATGCCAACGTAGCGTATACTCTTCATTACTATGCAGCTAGTCACAAGCAATATTTAAGAGATATTGCCAAACAAGCCATAGACAACAACTTGGCTATTTTTGTTACAGAATATGGCACAACAGAATACACTGGTGATGGGTATGTAGACACTGCAGAGAGTAAAGCTTGGTGGAAATTTTTAGACGATAACAAAATATCATGGTGTAATTGGTCTATAGCAGATAAAAACGAAAAATCTGCGGCATTAACTCCTGGAGCTAGTGGCAATGGTAATTGGAGCTTAGATCAAGTAACGGAATCTGGAAAATTAGTACGAACAGAATTAATAGAAAAGAATCCTACTTTTTAAATAAAACCTTAATACTAAAAATCCCCATTTGATGTTTTCAAACGGGGATTTTTTTTTATAAAGTTATATAATGCTTTAAGCCGGACTATTTTTTAGCACTTCTAAAGTAAATTTCCAAAACTTTTGTACAGAAGAAATACTAACACGTTCATCTGGTGAGTGAGCTCCTTTTATAGTTGGCCCAAAACTAATCATATCCATATCTGGGTAATTCTGACCTAAAATACCACACTCTAAACCAGCATGGCAAGCCACCACCTTTGCATCTGTACCAAAAACGGTTTTATACTGTGCACTTAACACTTTTAAAATAGCCGAATCTGGATTAGGATTCCATCCTGGATATTCACCACTAAAGTCTACCTTAAAATCTGCTAATTCAAAAGCAGACTTTAATGCGTTAGCTAAATCCATTTTTCCAGAGTTTACAGAAGACCTAGTTAGGCATCCTATTTTTATTGCTCCGTCTTTAACTATAACTCTTGCTATGTTGTTAGATGTCTCTACCAAATCTGCCATACTAGCACTCATTGCATACACACCGTTATGTGCTGTGTAAATACCACGTAACATTTTTTGTTGAGCCTCTTTTTCCATAACATTTTCTGGCAAGGCAACCTCTGTTAAAGAGATAATTAAATTTGGCTCCGTAACTTTCAATTCAGATTTAATAGTATTTACCAACTTTTCAAAATTAGCCAAAAACTCATCTGTAACTTTTACAGCAACAATAGCATTGCTTTCTCTTGGTATTGCATTACGCAAACTACCACCATCAATCTCAGAAATGGCCAAATCAGTATGTAAGCTTATGTTATAAAGCAGCCTATTCATTATTTTATTAGCATTGCCCAAACCACGGTGTATATCCATACCACTATGACCACCATTTAATCCTTTAACAGTTACTTTATATCCTGTAAAGTTTGCCTGCACAGGCTCTAATTCATAAATTCTTCTTGCAGTAATATCTACACCTCCTGCACAACCTATATCAATCTCATCATCTTCTTCTGTGTCTAAATTTAAAAGGATATCGCCTTGCAAAACGCCACCTTTTAACCCCATAGCACCAGTCATTCCTGTTTCTTCATCAATAGTAAATAAAGCTTCTAAAGCAGGGTGTGGTATATCTGTGCTTTCTAACAAAGCCATTATTGTAGCAACACCCATACCGTTATCGGCTCCTAACGTAGTTCCTTGAGCTCTAACCCAGTCACCATCTATGTACATTTGTATGCCTTGAGTATCAAAATCAAAAACAGTATCGTTATTTTTTTGGTGTACCATATCTAAATGAGACTGCAACGTAACCATTTTTTTATTTTCTAAACCTGGTGTTGCTGGCTTTCTAATAATAACATTACCAACCTCATCTTTTAAAGTTTCTAATTGTAAAGAAGCGCCAAAATCTAACATAAACTGTATAACACGTTCTTCTTTTTTAGAAGGTCTTGGTACTGCATTTAAGTCTGCAAATTTGTTCCAAACTGCTTTTGGTTCTAACTCTCTTATATCTTTACTCATTTCTTTTTATTTTCTAGGCCTCAAAATTACATAATAGAAAACGATTATATGTCTTGTATTGTTTATTTTTGATGTAATGAAGTCAAAATTAAAAAATGGTATTGCTCTTTTGTTGCCTATACAAATAGTATTGGTAAAATGGTTGGCCAACTATCCTTCATTTATTGAAAAATATTACAGTAATGGTTTGTACCAATACACTTCTAAGTTTTTTAGGTATTTATTAGGTTGGATACCATTTTCTGTTGGCGATATTTTATACGCTGCATTAATTATATTTGCTCTTAAATACGTTATTAAAAAAAGAAAATATATAAAGCAAAAACCTCTCATTTTTTTAAGAAATATTCTGGTAGTTTTATCTATTGCTTATTTTACTTTTCATTTTTGTTGGGGGTTAAACTACTACAGAGAACCACTATACAAAACATTACAAATTAAAGAGAATCATTCTTTAGCAGAATTAGAATCTTTTGTTTCTAGGTTAATAGAAAAAACAAATACCATACATAAAACTATTACAGAAGACAGTACTAAAGCTGTTGTTATGCCCTATAACAAAGCAGAGATTTATGATTTAACAACCGTAGGGTACACAGAATTACAAAAAAAATACCCATTTTTAAATTATCAAACACCTAGCTTAAAAACCTCTTTATATAGTACAGGTTTAAGCTATGCAGGTTACGGTGGCTACCTTAACCCTTTTACTAATGAAGCTCAGGTAAATGGTAAAATTCCACTGTACAGGTATCCTGTAATTGCAGGTCATGAAGCCGGACACCAAATTGGATATTCTGCAGAAAATGAAACCAATTTTATTGGGTATTTGGTAACTGCTAACAATACAGATATTTACTTTAAATATGCTGCCTACTCATACGCATTAAGCTATTGTTTAAGTGATATTAGATACAATAATCCAGAATTATTTAATCAACTTTATAGTAATTTAAATGTTGGAGTTAAAAAAAACTATCAAGAATTAAGTACTTTTTGGGGTAATTATGAAAACCCTATGGAGCCTGTTTTAAAATCTGTTTACAGCACTTTTTTAAAAGCAAACAACCAAACAGATGGTATGAAAAGCTACAGCAGAATTGTAACATTATTGGTTGCCTACCATCAAAAACACCCATTATAAAATATTAAGATCTATAGAATAGCGGTACATTTACATACGTACGCACAGTAATTTTAACATTTTATTACGATTTTCAAATGCCTGTTTACATATCTTTAGACAGACTAATTTACTAATCAACTCAAAAAGAAACCGATATGAGAATACGACTCCTATCGCTTGCCCTATTTTTGGCAAGTGCTACCGTGTTTGCACAGGATTATTTCCCTACAAACACTGGTGTAAAATCTAAAAACAACAATTACACCGCCTTTACAAATGCTAAAATATTTGTTACTCCTACACAAGTTGTAGAAAACGGAACTCTACTTATTAAAAACGGAAAAGTAGTACAAGTAGGTAAAAGTGTTACTGTACCTAAAAATACAGTAACTGTAAACCTAAAAGGAAAATCTATTTACCCTTCGTTTATAGATATTTACTCAGACTTTGGTGTAAAAAAGCCTAAAGCATCTGGCGGTAGATCTACACAGTATGAAGCTACAAGACACGGTTATTATTGGAATGACCATATAATGCCAGAAAATAATGCTATATCTGTTTTTAAGTTTGATGCTAAAAAAGCTGCTGAATACCAAAAAGCAGGTTTTGGTGTTGTAAACTCTCATATACAAGATGGTATTGCTCGTGGTACAGGTATACTTGTTACTTTAAATGATGATGGTACAAATAGCGATCGTATTTTAGATGACAAATCTGCACAATATTTTTCTTTAACTAGAAGCGCCATAAAAAAACAATCTTACCCTTCTTCATTAATGGGTTCTTTGGCTTTACTAAGGCAAATGTATTCTGATGCTGCTTGGTATGCAAATGGCAATAGTGACACAAAAGATTTGTCTTTAGAAGCTTTAAATAAAAATAAAGGTTTGGTTCAAATTTTTGAAGCTGGTGATAAGGGTCACGCTTTAAGAGCAGATAAAATAGGAGACGCAAACAATATACAATATGTAATTTTAGCTGGTGGTAATGAGTATGAGAGCATTGCAGATATTAAAGCTACAAATGCTACTTACATTGTACCTATTAACTTTCCAGATGCTTATGATGTATCTAACCCATACCAAGCAGATAATGTTTCTTTAGCAGATATGAGACGTTGGAACCAAGCACCTTCTAACCCAAAAGTACTTGCAGATAACAGTGTTCCTTTTACGTTTACTACGTATGACCTTAAATCTCCTGCTGCTTTTAAAAGTAAATTATTAAAAGCTATTGCATACGGTTTACCAAAAACAAAAGCTCTAGAGGCTTTAACAACTGTACCTGCGCAAATACTTGGTAAATCTAACCAAATAGGTTCTCTTAAAAGTGGCAGCTACGCAAACTTTTTAATTACTTCTGGTGATGTTTTTGACAAAAACACTACACTTTACGAAAACTGGGTTCAAGGACAAAAAAATGTAATAACAGATAAAGATGTTAAAGACATAAATGGAACCTATAATTTAGCTGTAGATGGCACAACTTATAAGTTAGAAATTAAAGGGGCTACAGATAAACCTTCTGCTACTTTAAAACAAGACTCTACCACTATTAAGTCTAAATTCTCATATAAAGAGAATTGGATAGATCTTGCCTTTGCCACTAATAAAGGAGAAAAAAGATATAGAATGACGGGTATTGTTACCCCTAACTCTAACAATATTAGCGGTAAATTAGTATTACCAAACGGAACTGAATCTACTTTTGTTGCTACAAAAACAGGAGATGTAGATAAAAAAGAGAAAAACAAAAAAGAAACTACTACACCAGATTTAATGCCGGTTACCTACCCTAACGTTGGTTATGGTTACGCAAACAAACCAAAACAAGAAAACATATTGTTTAAAAACGCTACAGTTTGGACAAGTGAAGATGCTGGTATTTTAAAAAATACAGATGTACTTGTAAAAAAGGGTAAAATTGTAAAAATAGGTACCAACTTAAGTGCAGGTGGAGCAACAGTTATAGATGCAACTGGTAAGCATTTAACAGCTGGTATTATAGATGAGCACTCACATATTGCAGGCTTAAGTATTAATGAAGGCGGGCAAAACTCTTCTGCAGAAGTAAAAATGGAAGATGTAGTAGATAACGAAGATGTAGACATTTACCGCAATCTTGCTGGTGGTGTAACAACTATACAATTATTACACGGTTCTGCTAACCCTATTGGAGGGCGTTCTGCTTTATTAAAGTTAAAGTGGGGAGAAAGTGCAGATGAAATGATTTACGATAATTCTCCTAAATTTATAAAATTTGCTTTAGGTGAAAATGTAAAACAAAGCAACTGGGGCAGTCGTTCTCGTTTTCCTCAAACAAGAATGGGTGTAGAACAAATGTTTATAGATTACTTTCAACGTGGTAAGGAATATGACGAAAAGAAAAAAAGTGGTGAACCATACCGTTATGATGAAGAAATGGAAGTAATTGCAGAAATAATTAACGGAGAACGTTTTATTAGTTGCCACTCTTACGTACAGTCAGAAATTAATATGTTAATGAAAGTTGCAGAAAAGTTCAACTTTAAAGTAAACACTTTTACACATATTTTAGAAGGTTACAAGGTTGCAGATAAAATGAAAGAACACGGGGTTGGAGCATCTACATTTAGCGATTGGTGGGCTTACAAGTATGAGGTTAATGATGCTATACCATACAATGCAGCTATAATGCAAAGTCAAGGTGTTACTGTTGCTATTAACAGTGATGATGCAGAAATGTCTAGAAGGTTAAACCAAGAAGCTGCCAAAACTGTTAAATACGGAGATATGACAGAGCTTGAGGCTTGGAAAATGGTAACTATTAATCCTGCTAAATTATTACACCTAGACAATCGTGTAGGTAGTATTAAAGAAGGTAAAGATGCAGATTTAGTGCTTTGGAACAACCATCCACTATCTGTTTATGCAAAAGCAGAAAAAACATTAATAGAAGGTGTTGTATATTTTGATTTAGAAAAAGACAAACAACAAAGAACTGCTATTAAAAACGAAAGAAACAAGCTTATTACAATGATGCTTGAAGAAAAAGAAGGTGGCAAACCAACACAAAAGCCTATTAAGAAACAAAAACCTAAGTTCCATTGTGATACTATGGATGCTGAGTGGTAAACCTAATAGACAACATATAAAATAACAGAAATGAAAAGAATTATATACATACTGCTAGTATTTTGCTTTACCGCAAATGGGTTTGCACAACAAACACCAGCTAGCCCACAAAAAGAAGCCATTACCATAGAGGGTGCAGTTGCCCACTTAGGTGACGGTACAGTTATAGAAAACTCTCTTATTATGTTTGAAGGTGGTAAAATTACCTTTGTAGGAGATGCTAAAATGAGAATTGCTCGTAAAGGAAAGGTTATTAATGCTAAAGGAAAACATGTATACCCTGGTTTTATTGCCGCATGTACGGTTTTAGGTCTGGTAGAAGTAGATGCTGTAAGAGCTAGTGATGACCAAGCAGAAATTGGTGGAATGATACCACACGTAAGAAGTTTAATTGCTTATAACTCAGAATCTAAAGTAATAGAGAGTATGCGCCCTAATGGTGTACTTATGGCACAAATAGCTCCAAGAGGTGGTGTTATACCTGGTACATCTTCTGTAGTACAATTAGATGCTTGGAACTGGGAAGATGCTGCTGTAAAAACCGATGACGGTATACATTTACACTGGCCAAACTCATACAGAAGAGGCCGTTGGTGGCTAGGTGAACCAAGAGGTTTACAACCAAATAAAAATTACAAAAAAGACATTTCTAATGTGGTAGATTTTATTGTAAACGCTAAAGCTTATAATGAAACCACAGCCAAACCTTTTCATCAAGAGTTTGCTGCTATGGAAGGACTTTTTTCTGGAGAACAAAAATTATATGTGTATGCAGATGGTGAAAAAGAAATTATAGACGCTGTAACAACTTTAAAAGAAAATGACATTAAAAATGTTGTTTTAGTTGGCGGATATAATGCCTATAAAATTACAGACTTTCTAAAAAAACACAATATTCCTGTTTTAGTAAGAGCAATGCATAATTTACCAAGTAATAATGATGATGATTATGACTTACCATATAAAATGGCTAAGCTATTAACAGAAGGCGGATTGCTGGTTGGTATACAAAATAATGGTGAAGCAAATTTCCAGAACAGAAACTTACCTTTTTACGCTGGTCAAGCTGTAGCTTACGGTATGGAAAAAGAAGCTGCTTTGCAATTAATTACTAGTAATACAGCTAAAATTTTAGGAATTGATGATACACACGGTACGTTGGCTGTTGGCAAAAGTGCTACTTTATTTATTTCTGAAGGAGATGCCTTAGAAATGCGTACTAATAAACTACAAAAAGCTTTTATAGACGGTAGAGATGTGTCTTTAGAAACACACCAAACAGAATTGTATAAAAGATATATGGGTAAATATAATAGAGGAGAGTAATACTTTTGTCTACTTAGAAATAAAAGCCTCCAAAACATATGTTTTGGAGGCTTTTTTATTTTGTGCGTTACAGTAACTTATTCCTGTATTTTACCCTCTACAAAAACTGCAGCTTCTGGCTTAGCAAAAAATGATGATGGCTTTGCCTCTTTACTAATCTCAATATTTTCAAATGTAACTGTATTTCTTGCATCTTTAATAACACCTTCTTTTACATTGTGCCACGTAATAGACTTTGGTAACAATAAACCATTTACAGTAGCCCAATCATTATAATGTATCCAACTGTACTTATTACTAACTTCTCCGCTTCTGTAACTAACGCTATAACCTAACCAAGCCATTTGCTTTGTATCCGGATCAAAATGTATAAAGTATAAATCTTTATAAGATGCTCCTACGCCAGGGTTGTAACTAATTTTTACTCCAGGATAACTTTTCCCCTCATAAACTACAGGTTCTGTTTCACCGTAAACAATACCATCATCACCTAAAACAAAAGGCATTGCATAAAAGTAAAACATAAGGTTATGGTAAAAAACAGCATCGCCTTTAAATTCTCCTTCAGTATCTAACAACCAAGTTTTAGAGCCGTTATGCCCAATAGTATGTTTTGGGGTAACTATTTTATCTTCTCTTGTGTGTAAGTTTATAATATGTGTTTCTCTAGCATCTGGTTTAGGAATGTCAAAAACCAAACTTTTCATATTTTTCCAAGCACTTATACCTCCGTGAGCATCAAAAACTTGTTGCAACTCATTAGGGTAAGCGTTAATTTTTACTTCTAATATTTCCTTTGTCTCAGCTTTTTCTGTTGTAGTTTGTTTTTTTTCTTGTTTGCAAGAAACAATTAAAACAGAAAATAAGGCCAATGCTAAATACTTCATTTTTTAAAAAATTTAATTTATTAGTTATAATTTACAATTCGTCGTAATGCTAATCTATAATTTACAATATTACATTACTTTTGTTGTAATGAATACATTTAAACAAATAACAAGCTTACAAAATCCGCTAATTAAAAAAACTTTAGTACTAAAAGACAAGTCTAGAGAGCGTAAAAAAAGTAATCTTTTTGTGCTAGAAGGTGCCAGAGAGTTACAACTTGCTTTAAAAGGAAACTATAGTATTGAAACCTTGTTTTTTTGTAAAGATTTAATTTCTGAGCAGGCTATTACAGACTTAATTAAAAATAATAGCACTACAAATGTTATAGAGGTTAACTTAGATGTGTACCAAAAAATAGCATACAGAGCTACTACAGAAGGTGTAGTAGCACTTGTAAAAAGTAAAAATCATACTATAAACAACTTACAACTAAGCTCAAAAAAACCTCTAATTTTAATAGCAGAAGCTCCAGAAAAACCAGGTAATATTGGTGCGTTATTGCGTACAGCAGATGCTGCAAATTTAGATGCTGTTATTATTGCCAATCCTAAGACAGACCTTTATAATCCTAATATTATACGTTCTAGCGTAGGTTGCGTTTTTACTACTAAAATTGCAACGGGTACAACGTCTGAAATTATAGCGTACTTAAAAGAACATAATATTGCTACGTATTGTGCTGCGCTAACCGCTTCAAAAATATATACAACTGTAGATTATACCAGCGGATCTGCCATTGTAGTGGGTACAGAGGCAACAGGTTTATCTAAAGAGTGGTTAAGCAACTCTAACCAAAATATTATAATTCCTATGGAAGGCCAAATAGACTCCATGAACGTTTCTGTAGCTGCTGCTGTAGTTATTTTTGAAGCAAAACGACAAAGAAGTTAGTATTTACTATTTTTACAAAACCAAACCACCACCAATAACTATATTTATGAGTATTCTTTTTTATGTAATACTAAGCATTATTATACTGCAATTTGTAATAGATGCTGCTGTAGATTATTTAAACGCTAAAAAATTTAAAGAAGCTATACCACAGGAGCTAAACGGCATTTTTAATGAAGAAGAGTACATTAAATCTCAGCGTTACAAAACTGCAAACTATAGATTTGGTGTATTTTCTGGTAGTTTTTCTGTACTACTAACACTGTCGTTTTTAATTTTTGGAGGGTTTGCTTGGGTAGATAATTTTGCGCGTAGCATAACAGACAATCCTATTTTAGTTGCTATTATTTTTTTTGGTATTATAATGATAGGCAACAGTATTTTAAATGTACCCTTATCTTACTACAGCACCTTTGTAATAGAAGAAAAATTTGGGTTTAATAAAACTACTAAAAAGTTATTTTTTTTAGACCTAATTAAGAGTTGGTTTTTAACTGCCATTATTGGCGGTGCTCTTTTAGCATTAGTTATTTGGTTTTACAACTGGGCTGGTACAAATTTTTGGATATATGCTTGGGTGGCAATTTCTATTATTTCAATTTTCATGAATATGTTTTACAGCAAGTTAATTGTACCCCTTTTTAACAAACAAACGCCTTTAGAAAATGGTAGTCTTAAAACTAAAATTGAAGAATACGCTCAAAAAGTTGGTTTTGAACTCCAAAATATTTTTATAATAGATGGTTCTAAAAGATCTACCAAAGCTAACGCATATTTCTCTGGTTTTGGAAAACAAAAAAGAGTTACGTTGTATGACACGCTTGTTAAAGATTTAGACGAAGAGGAGATAATTGCCGTTTTAGCGCATGAGGTTGGGCATTACAAACGCAAGCATATTTTATTTAATTTAACTGCTTCAATTTTACTTACTGGTTTAACATTGTACATTTTATCAATTTTTATAAATACACCTAGTATTTCTTTAGCAATTGGTGTAACCGTACCTAGTTTTCATGCTGCTTTAATAGGTTTTGGCATATTGTACAGTCCTATATCAGAAACTACAAGCTTAATAATGAACTACTTATCTAGAAAGTTTGAATACCAAGCAGATGATTATGCTAAAAAAACATACGCTTCAATGCCATTAATTACATCATTAAAAAAGTTGTCAAAAACAAGCTTAAGCAACCTTACGCCCCACCCAGCATATGTTTTTATGAACTATTCTCACCCTACTCTAATTGACAGAATTAACAATTTAAAAAAATAATTTTTGTTGATTATTACCAAAGTTTAATGTAATTTTAGTTTATATGACAGAAGCTGAAATAGAAAAAGAAAACAAAGAAATTACACGCCAGTATAAAGAATTACTGCGCGTTAGTTACTTAACACTTTCTGATGAAGATAAAAAACTCATTAGATCTGCTTTTGAAATTGCTGTAGACGCACATAAAGATCAGCGCAGAAAATCTGGTGAAGCCTATATTTTTCATCCAATAGCTGTTGCAAGAATTGTAGCTTCAGAAATAGGGTTAGATGCTGTATCTATTGCCTCTGCCCTACTACATGATGTTGTAGAAGACACAGAATATACTCTGGCAGATATAGAGCGTTTGTTTGGTGAAACTGTAGCTAAAATTGTAGATGGCTTAACCAAAATTGCTCACCTAAAAAAGGATATGAATGTATCCCAACAGGCAGAAAATTTTAGAAAAATGCTTTTAACCTTAAATGATGATGTTAGGGTTATTATTATTAAAATAGCAGACCGTTACCACAATATGCTCACTATGGATTCTATGCCAGAGCATAAACAGTTAAAAATAGCTTCTGAAACACTTTATATTTATGCGCCTCTTGCACACAGAATTGGGCTTTACAACATAAAAACAGAACTTGAAGATTTAAGTTTAAAGTATACTGAGCCCGAAGTCTATAATGACATTCAGGATAAAATTGAAGAAACTAAAGAAGAGCAACAAGAGTACATTGACTCTTTCTCACATACCATACAAGACTCTTTAGATAAAGAAGGGTTAAATTACACCATTAAAGGCCGTATGAAGTCTATTTTTTCTATTCGTAGAAAAATGAAAGTACAAAATGTGCCTTTTGATGAAATTTATGACAAGTTTGCTATTCGTATTATTTACAAATCAGATAAAGCAAATGAAAAGTTTTTAGCGTGGAAAATTTACTCTGTAGTAACAGACAATTTTACTCCTAACCCCGTACGTTTACGAGATTGGATATCTTCTCCTAAATCTACAGGTTATGAAGCCTTGCACATTACCGTTATGGGGCCAGATGCCAAATGGGTAGAGGTGCAAATACGTAGTGAGCGTATGCATGAAATTGCAGAAAAAGGTTATGCTGCACACTTTAAATACAAACACGGAGACCAAAAGGAACAAGGTATAGAAGTTTGGTTAAACAGACTACAAGAAGCATTAGAAAATGCAAATACAAATGCAGTAGATTTTGTTGAAGAGTTTAA
Organism: Cellulophaga lytica DSM 7489; assembly: GCF_000190595.1. Classification (NCBI taxonomy): domain Bacteria; kingdom Pseudomonadati; phylum Bacteroidota; class Flavobacteriia; order Flavobacteriales; family Flavobacteriaceae; genus Cellulophaga; species Cellulophaga lytica. Next base: position 287,536 of record NC_015167.1, read on the forward strand.
ACTAAACCTGTACTCTAAAGAAATATTTGTTTTTACACCTCAAGGAGATTTAAAATCCTTACCAAAAGGTGCTACATCTTTAGATTTTGCTTTTCATATACACTCAGAAATTGGATTAAAAACCAGAGGAACAAAAGTAAATGGTAAGCTTGTACCTTTAAATACTATTTTGCATAGTGGAGACCAAGTAGAGGTTATTACATCAGAAAAAAGTAAACCCAACCAAAGTTGGTTAGACTATGCAACAACGGCACGTGCAAGATCTAAAATTAAATCTTCTTTAAGAGAAGAGAAAAAAGAAATTGCAGAAGAAGGCAAAGAAATTTTACGTCGTAAATTAAAATCGCAAAAAATTAGTTTTAATGAAGATACCATTAACAAAATGGTGTATCATTTTAAACTAAGAACCAGCTTAGATTTATTTTACAGAATTGCCACTGGATCTATAGATAATAACCAAATAAAAGAATTTGCATCATCTTATAGCAACGCCTTTATTAGTTTCTTTAAAAATAGAATTAGAAGAAATACGGCTCCAGACAATATAGATAAAGAAGAGATTACTGCAAAGTATGACCAGTTAGTGTTTGGTAAAGAAGAAGAAAAACTAAAGTATAAGCTATCACAATGTTGTAACCCTATACCTGGTGATGATGTATTTGGTTTTATTAGTGTAAATGAAGGTATTAAAGTGCACACAAAAAATTGCCCAAATGCCATATCTTTACAATCTAATTATGCATATAGAATTATACAGGCTAAGTGGATAGATTCTTCACAACAAGAATTTACAGCAAACATAAAACTAACAGGAATAGACAATATTGGTTTAATTAGCGACTTAACTTCAATTATTTCTCAACAAATGCACGTGAACATGAGAAGCGTTAACTTTAGTACAGATGGCGGCACTTTCTCAGGAAAAATCACGGTTGTAGTTAAAAATAATTCTATCTTAATTAAGCTTATTAACAATTTAAAGAAAATTAACGGTATAGATAAAGTAGTTAGACTTTAAAATTTACACTACATTTGCAAACCGAAAAGCTGTAGAAATACTATGGGTAGTAACAAAAATCAAGACATTGTAAAGAATGTCTTCACGACTTTTTTAGAGGAAAACGGACACAGAAAAACACCCGAACGCTACGCTATACTCCAAGAAATTTACGAAAGTGAAGATCATTTTGATATAGAATCTCTTTATATTAAAATGAAAAACAAAAACTATAGAGTAAGTAGAGCAACCTTATACAACACTATTGAACTTTTATTAGATTGTAAATTGGTACGTAAGCACCAGTTTGGCAAAAATCAGGCTCAATATGAGAAATCTTATTTTGATAGGCAACATGATCATGTTATTCTAACAGATACGGGTGAGGTAATGGAGTTTTGTGACCCTAGAATACAGTCAATTAAAAAAACAATAGAGGATGTGTTTGATATTAAAATAACAAACCACTCGCTATACTTTTACGGAACAAAAAATAAAAAAGAAAACAACTAACCAATTACAAGTAATGGCAGTAGATTTACTACTAGGACTCCAATGGGGAGACGAAGGAAAAGGAAAAATTGTTGATGTACTAACTAAAGATTACGATATTATTGCGCGTTTTCAGGGTGGACCAAATGCTGGTCACACCTTAGAATTTGACGGCATTAAACACGTGCTTAGAACAATTCCATCTGGAATTTTCCACAAAAAAGCAATGAACGTTATTGGTAACGGTGTTGTAATAGATCCAGTTGTTTTTGTTAAAGAACTAGAAGGTTTAGATCAGTTTAATATAGACTACAAGGCTAAACTAATTATATCTAGAAAAGCACATTTAATTTTACCAACACACCGTTTATTAGATGCTGCATCTGAAGCATCTAAAGGAAAAGCTAAAATTGGTTCTACATTAAAAGGTATTGGTCCAACTTATATGGACAAAACTGGTAGAAACGGTATGCGTGTTGGCGATTTAGAATTGGATTCTTGGAAAGAAAAGTACCGTCATTTAGCAGATAAGCATGAAACTATGATTAGTTTCTACAATGTAGATGTACAGTATGATTTAGAAGAAATGGAAGTTGAGTTTTTTGATGCTGTAGAGCGTTTAAAAGAATTAACTTTTATAGATAGTGAAGAGTATTTAAACCAAGCTATTAAAGAGGGTAAAACTATTTTAGCAGAAGGTGCACAAGGGTCTTTATTAGATATTGATTTTGGCACGTACCCATTTGTAACTTCTTCTAACACAACAGCAGCTGGTGCTTGCACTGGTTTAGGCATTGCTCCTAACAAAGTAAAAGAAGTATACGGTATTTTTAAAGCTTACACTACACGTGTTGGTTCTGGCCCATTCCCTACAGAATTGTTTGATGAAGTTGGAGCTAATATGGCTAAAGTAGGTCATGAGTTTGGCGCAGTAACTGGTAGACCTCGCCGTTGTGGTTGGTTAGACCTTGTTGCTCTAAAATATGCCTGCCAAGTTAACGGTGTTACACAATTAAATATGATGAAGGGCGATGTACTTTCTGGTTTTGACAGCCTACAAGTATGTACTGCTTATGAGTATAAAGGAGAAACAATTTCTCATTTACCTTATAATATAGAACCTGAAAATGTAAAACCTATTTACACAGAGTTCCCTTGTTGGAAAGAAGATTTAACCAAAATGACAGATCCATCTCAGTTTCCAAAAGAATTAAATGAGTATATAGATTTTCTAGAAAAAGAATTAGAAATTCCTATTAAAATTATTTCTGTTGGTCCAGATAGAAAACAGACAATTAATAGATAAACATAAAAAGCCACATTTTAAAAATGTGGCTTTTTTTTACGCTACAATAGACTAAAAAGAGCATAATCTTAAATCTATGCCAATCTGTTATCAGAACAATCAAAAAAAACCTATTTTTGACCAAAATTTTAAGACTTGTTTAAATACAAATTAGTTATTGGCTTAATCTTATTTGTTTTTAGTGTTAACGCACAAGATAAATCAACAGAAAAAAAACAAATAAAAATAGTACACGGTGCTAACTTCACTAAAGATGAAGTTAAGCTACCTGGCGCATCTATATTTAGTAGAGATAGTGAAAGACAAGTAGAGTTTGAACACCAAGGAGCAACCCTTTGGTGTGATGTTGCTGTGTTTTATCCAAAAGAAAACAGACTTCTTGCTATAGACAATGTACGTATGCAGCAAGGAGACTCTATACAAATGGACAGTGGCAAATTAGAATATTTTGGAGATATTAAACTTGCAAAGGCATCTAAAAATGTAGTTTTACAAAGTCCAGATGCTACACTTACTACAGATACTTTGTATTTTGATAGAGAAAAACAGGAGTCGTACTACAGACATTTTGGAACTATAGTAGATACTGCAAATACTATAAAAAGTAGAATTGGTAGGTTTTTTATGGAAACCAACAAATACCAGTTGTTAGATAGTGTTACTGTAGAAAATCCTAAATACCACGTATTATCTGAACAAATGGATTATTACACAGACTCTGAACACGTGTATATGTATGGTCCGTCTACAATTACAGGTAAAGACTATGTCATGTATTGTGAACGTGGTTATTATGACTCTAAAGTAGAAACCGGCTACGGTATAAAAAACACACGTATAGATTATAGCAATAAAATTATTGAGGGAGACAGTGTTTATTTTAATAAAAGAAAACAATTTGCATCTGCAACAAATAATATAGTAGTTACAGATACCGTAAACGATGGTGTTATTAGAGCTCATTATGCAGAAGTATACAAAGAAAAGGACTCTGTTTTTGCTACCAAAAGAGCTGTTGCTATTAATGTAATGGAGAAAGACTCATTATACATGCACGGAGATACCTTAATGGTTACAGGAAAACCAGACAATAGAATTATACGTGCGTTTAGGGATGCAAAGTTTTTTAAAACAGATATAAGTGGTAAGTGTGATTCTATTCACTTTGATCAAAAAACTGGAATAACACAACTTATTACAAACCCTATTATTTGGAATATTGACAACCAAATGACAGGAGATAGCATACATTTAATAAGCGATTTAGAGACGGATAAATTAGACTCTTTAAAGGTAATTAATAATGCTTTTATAATATCTTTAGATACAATTAGTAAAACCGGCTACAACCAAGCAAAAGGTAAAAACCTATTTGGCAAATTTATAAACAATGAGCTAAACTTTATAGATCTTGTACAAAATGTAGAGGTTATTTATTATTCATATAACGACCAAAATGAGTTTGTTGGGATAGATAAATCACTTTGTGGTAAAGTTACTATGGAGATGAAAGAAAACGCTATAGATGTTATAACGTATTACATTAACCCTAGCGGACAAACTTTTCCTGAAGGCCAAGAACCAGAAACAGGTGTTAAATTAAAAGGTTTTGTGTGGTACGGAGACCAGCGTATTTATACCAAAGACGATATTTTTGGTGAGGATGACAACAATCTTGTTTTACCTATAATTAGAGGCATTAGTAACCCTATAGATATTGATGCAGAAGAGCAAGAGCGACATAAAAACCAAGGAGATCCCATAAATAACCCGCCCAATACCAAGGCTACAAGAAAAAAAGGGGTACCTAAACCTACATTATCTAAGCCAGTACCAAGTACAAAACTAAAGCAACAAAAATAAATTACAGGTGAAAAAGGACTTTTTACACTACCAAGCACAAACTAGTCCGCATCCTTTAACTTTACAAGTTTCTAGAGCTAGCGGCAGTTATATTTACGATCAAGACAACAATGCACATTTAGATTTTGTAGCAGGTGTATCTGCTTGTACACTTGGCCATTGCCACCCAAAAGTAGTAGATGCAATAACCAAGCAAGCATCAGAATATATGCATGTCATGGTTTATGGAGAATATGTACAAGAACCAGCTGTAACCTATACAAAGTTTTTAGCTTCTCTACTACCCTCTAATTTAGAAACCACCTATTTGGTTAACTCTGGAACAGAAGCTATTGAAGGAGCCTTAAAATTAGCTAAAAGAACTACAAAAAGACATAAAATTGTAGCTGCACACAACTCTTACCACGGTAATACTATGGGTAGTATGAGTGTTTCTGGAGCAGAATCTCAAAAAAGTGCATATAGGCCACTTGTGCCTGGCACAACATTTATTAATTTTAATTCTGATAAAGATTTAGAGAAAATTACAACAGATACTGCTGCTGTAATTTTAGAAACCATACAAGGTGGCGCAGGTTTTATAGTGCCTAAAAATAATTTTTTACAAAAGGTAAGAGCACGCTGTACAGCTGTAGGCGCCTTATTAATTTTAGACGAAATACAACCAGGGTTTGGTAGAACAGGTAAGCTATTTGCTTTTGAACACTACAACTGTGTACCAGACATTTTAGTTATAGGTAAAGGAATGGCATCTGGTATGCCAGTTGGCGCATTTGTGGCATCAAACCAAATAATGAAAAATTTACAATCTAATCCTAAACTAGGACATATTACCACTTTTGGCGGCAACCCTGTAATTGCTGCTGCAAGTTTAGCTACATTACAAGAACTAACTAGTAGTAACTTAATAATAGAAACTCTAGAAAAAGAAAAACTATTTAAAAAACTACTAAAACACAAGTACATTACAGAAATACGGGGCAAAGGTTTAATGCTAGCTGTTATGCTAGTAAATGCAGATATTACAAACTATGTTGTAATGCATTGTGCTAAAAACAGACTAATATTATTCTGGCTATTGTTTGAGCCTAAAGCGCTGCGTATTTCTCCTCCTTTAACCATTTCTAATGAAGAAATTAGACAAGGATGTGCACTTATTTTAGAAGCTTTAGACTCCTACAAAAAGTAATTTGTTAACTATTTTGTTAATAATATACACGGTAGCAATCAAAAAAAAGTAACCTAAAACCTTACTTTTATTTTAATCTTATCAAGCAAGAAAGAATTTATATGGCATTTGAAGCTGAAGAAAGACCTGACAGACCAATAGCAAAATTTGAGTCAATGCTAAAGACAGATGACGTCTACTTCTTTGACGCGGAAGATTTTGAAGACATTATTCACCATTATTTAAACAATGGAAAAATGTCATTGGCAAAAAAAGCCATTAAAATTGGCTTAACCCAACACCCAAGTACCATAGAGTTAAAACTTTTAGAAGTAGAGGTTCACGTTTTTGAAAATAACCTTGAACTTGCAGAAAGTATGCTAGATAGTTTACAAACTATTGATAGCAATAATGAAGAAATATACATACAAAGAGCAAATATATTTTCTAAAAAAGACGACCATAATAAAGCAATACAGTTATTAGAAAAGGCCTTAACCTTATCTGATGATTCTATAGACATACACTCTCTATTAGGTATGGAACACCTTTTTATGGACAATTTTGAAGAAGCAAAAAAACATTTTATACAATGTGTTTTGTTTGATGAACACGATTACGCATCTCTTTACAACATTATTTATTGTTTTGACTTTTTAGAAGATTTTGATGGTGCCATTGTGTTTTTAAATGATTACCTAGAAAAAAACCCATACTGTGAGGTAGCTTGGCATCAACTAGGTAAGCAGTACATAGAAAAAGGAATGTACAAAGAAGCCATTGCTGCTTTTGATTTTGCTATTATTTCTGATGATAGTTTTGTTGGCGCTTATTTTGAGAAAGGAAAAATTCTTGAAAAATTAAAACGCTACAATGAAGCTATAGAAAATTATGAAATTACTATAGAAATTGAAGATCCGTCTGCTTTTGCATATTTACGTATTGGCAAATGTCATGAAAAAATAGGCAATACAGAGCTAGCTAGGCTATTCTATTATAAAACCGTTCATGAAGATCCTTTGTTAGATAAAGGATGGTTAGCAATTACCAGCTTTTATATTAAGCAAAAAGATTATGTTAAAGCAAAAGAATACATAACTAAAGCAATTAATATAGAGGAAGAAAATTTATTCTATTGGGTGAAAAGCGCACTAATACATGAAGCCTTAGGTTTGGTTGAAGATGCAGAGGTTGCATATCAAAAAATGGTAGATTTAGGAGATTGCGAGTTAAAAACATGGCTAAATTGGAGCACCTTAGTAATAAAAAAAGGAGACTTACATTCTGCTATTCAAATACTACAACAAGCCTTAGAGTTTTACCCAAACAATGCAGATATTTTATACAAAATTGCGGGTTCACATATGGCCCTAAATCAGACTATAAAAACAAAAGAATATTTGGTTAAAGCACTAAGTGTTAACACAAAAAAGGTAGCTACATTTAAGTTAGATTTTCCTCAGTTTAAAAATAACACGTGGATTAACAACATTATTATAGAATATAGTAACTCTTCCAAATAAATCTATATTTTTACGTTTTTTATTACAATTATGAAAGAACGTAACTTACTACAGTATTTAATTATTACGCTAAAAGGTTTAGCTATGGGTGCCGCAGATGCTGTACCAGGTGTTTCTGGAGGTACAATTGCATTTATTTCTGGTATTTATGAAGAACTAATAAATAGTATAAGCAACATAAACTTATCTCTATTTAAAACGTTAAAAAATGATGGTATTAAAGCATTTTGGAAGCAAGCAAATGGCAATTTTGTATTAGCCTTACTAACAGGGATAATAATAAGTTTTATTTCCTTTATGCGTTTGGCTAAATATTTAATAGAATACCACCCAATTTTAATTTGGTCGTTCTTTTTTGGTTTAATTGTAGTGAGTATTTACTTTGTAGGCAAACAAATTACAAAGTGGAATGCACTAACAGTAATAGCTTTAATTATTGGTGCTGGGTTAGCATATTATATTACAAGTTTACCAGCTTTAGCAGCCAATACTAACCCATATTATTTACTTTTTGCTGGAGCTGTTGCCATTTGCGCAATGATTTTGCCTGGTATATCTGGTTCTTTTATTTTAGTAATTATGGGAGCTTACAAAACATTAAGTGACGCTTTTCATGATTTTGATTTAAAAAAAATAGCCTTGTTTGCTACTGGTGCTTTAATTGGGTTATTAAGTTTTAGTAGAGTTTTAAAATGGCTATTTAAAAATTATCACAATACTACACTAGCACTTTTAACTGGTTTTATTTTAGGTTCTTTAAACAAAGTTTGGCCTTGGAAAAAAACAGTAACTGTAATGGTAGATGAAACAGGAGAAATTGTACCTTTTAATACCATATCTGATCTTGGAACATTAGCTGTTTATCAAAAAAACATACATAATTTTGAATCGTTTAAAACGGTTACAGAAGAAAGTATTCTGCCAATAAAATACTCAGAGTTAAACCATTATATAGATCCGCAAACTATGATTGCAATTGCACTAATGGTGACAGGTTTTTTAACTATTTTTATACTAGAAAAAATAGCTACAAAAAACAAATAAACACAATGGCACATACTAGAACAGTTTTAGACAAGTTTCTCCTTGTTGTTAAAGGACTATGTATGGGTGCTGCAAATAAAGTACCTGGTGTTTCTGGCGGTATTGTTGCATTTGTGGGAGGCTTTTATGAAGAGTTTATATACTCACTACAAAAATTTAACTTTAAAGCTCTAAAACTGCTTTTAAATGGCAGACTCAAGAGTTTTTACAATTACATTAACGGCACATTTATTACGTTACTAATTTTTGGTATGCTGGTAAGCTATTTTAGCGTTTCAAAAATTTTAGACTACTTTTTAGAGCATAATGAGTTATATGTTTGGTCTTGTTTTTTTGGAATGATTGTAGGTTCTATTTATTACATTGCCAAGGGGTTTGATCATTGGAACAAAAAAACCTTTTTTGCTGCCCTAGTTGGTTTAGCAATAGGGATTTCTATAAGTTTCTTAAATCCGGCTAAAGAAAATGACAATCTTTTTTTTATTTTCTTTTGTGGAATTATTAGTGTATCTGGTATGACGCTCCCAGGATTATCTGGATCTTTTATATTAATTCTTTTAGGCAATTATGTACTACTTTTGGTAGACTCCGTTAATGCCTTGTATGACACATTTACAGAAATAATTAAAGGCGACTTTAGTTTTACCAAAAACACAGAACGCTTAAATACCTTAACCGTACTTGGTGTTTTTACAGCAGGTTCTGCCATTGGTTTGGTAACATTGTCTCACATTATAAGTTACGTTTTAAAACACTTTAAACACATAACAACAGCTGTTATTTTGGGCTTTATAACGGGGTCTTTGGGAGTTGTTTGGCCTTGGAAAAAAACTGTATATAAAGTAGATGCTGTTGGGAATATTTTAATAGACTCTAACGGAAACAAAATTATCAAGAATTATTCTCGCTATTTTCCCGATTTTGTGATTTCTGAAACTTGGTGGGCAGTTTTTTTTGTAGTTATAGGAATAAGTATTTTATTGGTCCTAGATTGGTATGGAAAAAACAGAAAAAAAACAGTATAAGTTTGGGTTAATAGGAAAAGATATTGAATATTCTTTTTCTAGAAATTACTTTACACACAAGTTTAAAAAACTTGGGTTAACAAACTATGTCTATGTAAATTTTGACTATCAAAAAATTGAAGAGTTTAAAACTACATTAGAAAATAACTCTAATATTAAAGGCTGTAATGTTACCATTCCTTATAAAGAAAGTGTAATTCCGTTTTTAACTAGTTTAGATGCAAAAGCCAAAGCTATTGGAGCTGTAAATACTATAAAATTTACAGAAAACGGATTAATTGGTTACAATACTGATGCCTATGGATTTAAAAAATCCATAGAACCTCATCTAAAAAAACACCATACAAAAGCATTAATTTTAGGTACCGGTGGTGCATCTAAGGCAGTAAAATATGTTTTAGAAGATTTGGGCATTGTATGTACATATGTATCCAGAAAACCTAAAAAAAATCAATTTACATATACAGATTTAAATAATAATATTATTAAAGAGTATACCGTAATAATTAACTGTACTCCTTTAGGAACACACCCAAAAATTACAGATAAGCCCACTATCCCTTATTTGCATTTAACAGAAAAACATTTGCTTTTTGATCTTATATACAACCCAGACAAAACAGCATTTTTAAGTGCAGGAGAAGCCCAAGGAGCTACTATTAGTAACGGACAACATATGCTAGAGCACCAAGCAGAAGAATCATGGAGAATTTGGAATAGCTAGCACATAATAAATTTAGAATACCTTAAAAAATGAATTACTACTCGTTAAACAAAAAAGCGCCTAATACTACATTTAAAAATGCAGTTATAAAAGGCTTGGCACCAGATAAAGGATTGTACTTTCCTGAAAGTATAACACCTTTACCTGCAGATTTCTTTAAAAATTTAGACAATTTATCTAATTCAGAAATTGCTTTTACAGCCATTAAACAATTTGTTTCTCCTGAAATTCCAGAGGATGTTCTAAAAACCATTGTAGAGGAAACATTATCCTTTAATTTTCCTGTGGTTAAGTTAGATGAGAATGTGTCTACATTAGAGCTTTTTCACGGACCAACAATGGCATTTAAAGATGTTGGGGCACGTTTTATGGCTCGTTGTCTTGGCTATTTTAATAAAAATAACACTAATGAGGTTACTGTATTGGTAGCTACATCTGGAGATACAGGTGGCGCTGTTGCCAATGGATTTTTAGGTGTAAAAGGTGTAAACGTGGTTATTTTATATCCTAGCGGAAAAGTAAGTGATATACAAGAAAAACAATTAACAACTTTAGGGCAAAATATAACTGCTTTAGAAGTAGACGGTGTTTTTGATGATTGCCAAGATATGGTTAAACGCGCATTTTTAGACGAAGAATTAACTAGCAAAATGCAATTAACATCTGCAAACTCAATTAACGTAGCGCGTTGGCTACCACAATTATTTTACTTTATTTTTGCTTATAAGCAGTTACATAACACGCACAAAAAAATAGTTTTTTCTGTTCCTAGTGGTAATTTTGGTAACATATGTGCTGGTATGATGGCGCAGCAATTGGGTTTACCTATTCATCATTTTATAGCATCTAACAATAAAAATAATGTTGTTACTACATATTTAAAAACAGAAGAATATAATCCAAAACCATCTGTACAAACTATAAGCAATGCTATGGATGTTGGTAACCCTAGTAACTTTATTCGTATACAAGAAATACACAAAAATGACTTTGGCGCTTTAACTGAAAATTTATCTTCTTATAGTTTTTCTGATGAAGAAACAAAAGAAGCATTAGCGCATATTTACAAAACTTATAACTATGTAGCTGACCCACACGGAGCTGTTGGTTATTTAGGTTGCAAAGCATATTTAAAAAATAATAATGATGTACATTGTGTATTTTTAGAAACTGCTCACCCAACAAAATTTTTAGATGTAGTTGAAGACGTAATTAAAGAAAAACAACCATTGCCAGAGCAAATACAAGAAGTAATGCACAAAACAAAAGTAGCCACCAAAATTGGCAGCTACAATGACTTAAAATCTTACTTATTAAATAACTAACTAAGCATTTACAGTAGAAAATTTATCTAAGGCCTCACCTATTAAGGTATCACCCTTAATAATTTCAAAAGTGGCCTTGTTTGCTACGTCATCATTTAGTGTTCTCACTAATGTTTGTGCAACATCATTTCTACTAATTTCACCTCTTTTATTTAACTTTTCTTGGAGCTCTATTTGGTTATGGGGCTCCTTATTGGTTAAAGAACCAGGGCGTACAATACTGTAATTTAATCCACTTTCTTTTAAGTATTCATCTGCGTTATGCTTTGCTTTTAAATACTCTTGCAGTTGTTCTGCTTCTTCAGGCTTGTCTGCTCCCATAGAGCTTAACATAACAAACTTTTTAATGTTATTTTCTTTAGATGCATCAATTAACCTCTTTGCTCCTTCTTGGTCTACTTCTACTACTTTTTTTCCTCCAGATCCGGCAGCAAAAAGCACCTTATCTACATTTTCTATTTTATTAAATACTTTATCTACATCGCCCTCTAAGTCTCCAAGAACAGTATCTATTTGTTTTGCTTTAAAATATTCTTTTTGCTCTTCTTTTCTAACCATTGCAATAGGGTTAAAATACTGAGATTCTTTTAAAAGGTTCACTATTTGTTTTCCTGTGGTACCATTGGCACCGGCTACTAATATGTTTTCCATACCTAAGAATAACATTCCTTTAAGGCAATTCCTAAAATCTTAACTGGTTTAACGTTAGTTTAATACAAATTAACAAAGCCTTTGTACTTTGTTTTTAGCGTATTTTACACAGCCATACTTCCTAGCAGGTACAACTAAAAAAACAACTTATTTTAATACCTGAGCTAATTTATAAAACAAACAATTTTCGATACCTTTGACAAAAAACTAACAATAGTCTAATTATATAAATTGTTTTAATGAAAAATACTGCATTAACATCTACTCACGAGGCACTTGGCGCTAAAATGGTTCCTTTTGCTGGTTACAATATGCCTGTTTCTTATGCTGGTGTAAATATAGAACACGAAACTGTACGTAACGGTGTTGGAGTTTTTGATGTGTCGCATATGGGAGAATTTTTAATTGAAGGTCCTAATGCATTAGATTTAATACAAAAAGTAACATCTAACGATGCATCTAAACTAGTAGTTGGTAAAGCTCAGTACAGCTGTTTACCTAATGAAACTGGTGGTATTGTAGATGACCTTATTGTTTACAAACTTAAAGATGAACAATATTTACTAGTTGTTAATGCTTCTAATATTGATAAGGATTGGAACCACATATCTAAATACAATGAAACTATAAATGCAGAAATGCGTAACATATCTGAAGGATACTCTTTATTAGCTATACAAGGTCCTAAGGCTATTGAAGCTATGCAGTCTGTTACATCTGTAGATTTAGCAGCAATTAAATTTTACACATTTGAGGTTGCAGATTTTGCAGGTATTGATAATGTAATTATTTCTGCTACTGGTTACACTGGTTCTGGCGGATTTGAAATTTATTGCAAAAACGAAGACGTAAAACAAATTTGGGATAATGTTTTTAAGGCAGGTTTAGATTTTGGTATTGCTCCAATTGGTTTAGCTGCCAGAGATACTTTACGTTTAGAAATGGGTTATTGCTTATATGGTAATGACATTAATGACAACACTTCTCCTTTTGAAGCTGGGTTAGGTTGGATTACCAAGTTTACAAAAGACTTTGTAAATAGTGAAGCTTTAGCTGAGCAAAAAGCAAATGGTACTGAGCGTAAATTAATTGCTTTTGAACTTACTGAAAGAGGTATTCCTAGACACGATTATGATATAGTAGATGCAGATGGTGCTAAAATTGGTGTAGTTACCTCTGGTACTATGTCTCCGTCTTTAAACAAAGGTATTGGGTTAGGTTATGTGCCAACGGCATTATCTAGTGCTGGTACAGAAATTTTTATTCAGATTAGAAAAAAAGCAGTTGCTGCAACTGTTGTAAAATTACCTTTTTATAAGGCATAATTTTTATATGATAGATTTTCAAGGTATTATCAACAACATTCATAACAACTTAATTAAGGAAGAGGTTAAGGGTGTTGTTGCATCTTACATTCCAGAACTGTACAAACAGAGTACTAATAGTTTTGGCATTTATTTACAGTGTATTAACGGAGAAACTTATGCTGCTGGTGACGCATACACTCCTTTTTCTATACAAAGTATTTCTAAAGTTTTAGCACTATCTAAAGCTATAGCTTTTGAAGATAACCGTATTTGGGAACGTGTAGATGTAGAACCATCTGGCAACCCATTTAACCATTTGTCTTTATTGGAGTTAGAAAATGGAATACCAAGAAATCCGTTAATTAATTCTGGTGCTCTTGTAATTGCAGATATGCTTGTAACACATTTAAAAAACCCTAAACAAGATTTTTTAAACTATGTTAGAACCATTGCTAATGACCAGACAATAAATTACAATACAGATGTAGCTGCATCTGAAAAAAGAACTGGTTACGGAAACTTTGCTGCAGCCAACCTTTTAAAGTCTTTTAACAACCTAAATAATAATGTAGAGGATGTTTTAGATTTTTATTTTCACCAGTGCGCTATAGATATGAGCTGCGCACAATTAGCAAAAGCTTTTTATTTGTTTGCCAATGGTGGAAAGTGTGTAAATAACGTACAGCACATACCTGTTAGTCAGGCAAAACGTATTAACGCAATTATGCTTACTTGTGGTTTTTATGATGAAGCGGGTGAGTTTGCTTTTAGAGTAGGTTTGCCTGGAAAAAGTGGCGTTGGTGGCGGAATTGTGGCCTTACTACCTAATAACTTTATTATCTCTACTTGGGCTCCGGGTCTTAATGCTAAAGGAAATTCCTTGTTGGGAATGCAAGCATTGGAGCAATTTACGACTGAGACTAAGATCTCTATTTTTTAAGAACCAAAGTGAGTAATGAAAGAGAAGAAATCTAAAGATAGAATTTTAATTCTAGGTGCCAGCGGCTTTATAGGTAATGCCATTTATAAAGAATTGTATGCCTATTATGATACTTATGGAACCTATTGTTTTAACCAAAAAGATTTTGAAGACAACGGTCAGTTTTTTTATTATAATGTAGAAGAAACAGATATTTACGAATTGTTAGAAATTGTAAAACCAGATTACATTATATCTGCTATACGTGGTAATTTTGCAGCACAAATACTAGCACACCAACACATAATAGAATACGTAACTACCCACAAAGCCAAGTTGTTATTTTTATCTTCTGCAAATGTTTTTGATGCTTACAGCAAATACCCATCTTATGAGTTAGACAAAACACTGTCTTTAAGTATTTACGGACGTTTAAAAATTAAGATTGAAAATATGCTGCTTAGATTACCAAAAAACAAAGCAATAATTATACGCTTACCAATGGTTTTTGGTAATAACACTCCCAGAATTAAAGAGATTAAAACACTACTGCAAAACAAAGAACCTGTAGAGGTTTTCCCTAATTTGGTTTTTAATGTTACTTATATAGATAAATTAACGCAACAACTACATTATATTATTAATCATAAAAAAACTGGTATTTTTCATTTAGGAAGTGAAGATTTGGTACATCATGAAGATTTTATAAAAGAAATAGTATCTAAAATAGGATTGTATAACCCTGTATATAAAAGAGTTTTTACCTCTAATGATGATAGGTATTTAGCTGTGCTTCCAAAAAGCAATAAACTACCTAAACATTTACAAATTACTTACCAAGATACTATAGATCATCATCTTTTTTCCTAATAAATAGATTATTACATAACTACTTCTTGTAACTTTGTAATACACTAAATTTTATACCGATGCAAAAATATACAACTGAAGAAATAACAAGTAAATTAAACAATTTAGATGGTTGGGATTATACTGATGGTGCTTTAGAAACTACTTTTGAGTTTAAAAATTTTAAAGAAACCTTTTGTGTAATGACACGTATTGCTTTTGAATGTGAATTGCAAGGTCATCACCCAGACTGGACCAATGTATACAACACGCTAACTATACGCTTAAACACTCATGATGCAGGTGGAGTTACAGAAAAGGACTTTGTACTAGCCAAAACAATTGAAGAAATTATAGACAGTGAGTAAATAAATAACCTAGCCATTATGCGCTAGGTTTTTTTATACTTTTCTTTTTGCTAGTTTGCTTGCAATTACACTTATTATTAAAATTTGTGTTGCGTGAAAAAGCATTATAGGCAGTAATATAATGCCTATTGCTGCCATATTACCAAATATTATTTTAGAAAAAACAGTACCATGTACTAATGATTTTTTTGTGCCGCAAAACTGAGCCGTAATTTTATCTTCTATATTAAAATTAAGCTTTGTAGCTATAAAGCCTGTACTAAAGTAAGTAATGGTAAAAAGAACCAATACACCTGCTAAAAGTAGTACTAAATCTAATGCAGAGACTGTACTAAAAATATTATTTGTAAAGGATGACGCAAAACTTTTGTAAATTATTAATAATATAATAGACTTGTCAAACAATGTAATTTTACTACTGTGTTTTTGTGCAAATGTACCAAGGTAACGTTGCAACAATAAACCTAATACTACAGGCAATATTATTTGTACAATTAGCTTTGTATAAATATCTATAAAATTAAAACTTGTTTGGTCATTAGTAACAAATAACCCCATCCATAAGGGTGTAACTAAAATCCCTATAATGCCAGATATACTTGCATTAAAAATAGCTGCAGGCATATTACCTTTTGCTATAGAAACCATTACAACAGATGAAGATACTGTAGATGGTAATGCTGCTAAAAAAAAGAATGCAAGCCAAATAGTTTCTTGCTCTTGGTTTTGTAAAAATGGTTTAACTATTAATACCAAAAGAGGAAACAATATAAAGGTAGCTACTTGCACTAAAATATGCAGTTTCCAATTCTTTAAACCAGCTTTTAATTTAGACGGACTTAATTTTAATCCGTAAAAAAAGAAAATTAAAGATATACCAACACTACTAATTGTATTTATAACCTGTTTTACTCCTAGTTCTGGAAAAAAATAGGCCAAAACAATTGCTACAATTATAAACAGTACAAACTTATCAATCTTCATAATCTACTTTTCTAAAATACAATATTAAGCACTTGTTACTTCACATTAAAAATAATCTCTCTTAAAATACTTTTATTTTTGAGGTTAAACCAATTCAATTTTTTAATTTCATCCTAGAAATACAATATTTTATTTTAACCCATAAAGTAACGACTAATGCACATAGTATCTTGGAATGTAAATGGTGTACGCGCTGTAGTAAAAAAAGAGTTTTTTGAATCTGTAAAATATATGAATCCAGATATACTTTGTATTCAAGAAACTAAAGCACAAGATAATGAGGTTGCGAAGGCACTTTCTCCATTAGAAAACTTTAGTTTAGCATCTAACTCTGCCAATAAAAAAGGGTATTCTGGTACTGCAACATTAAGTAGCACAAAACCCCTTACTATTAAAGCAGATATTGGTATAGAAGCACACGATACTGAAGGTAGAGTACTTTGTACTGAGTATGAAAATTTTTACTTGGTAAATGTTTACGTACCTAATTCTGGTCAAAAATTAGATAGGTTAGAGTACAGAAAACAGTGGGATAAAGACTTTTTAGACTATTTAAAAAATTTAGAAAAGAAAAAGCCTGTAATTGCTTGTGGCGATTTTAACGTAGCACACAAAGCAATAGACCTAAAAAATGATAAAAGTAACTACAATAAAACTGCTGGTTATACACAAACAGAAATTGATGGTATGAACAATTTTATAGCTGATGGTTTTGTAGATTCTTTTAGAATGCTACACCCAGATGAAGTTGTTTATACGTTTTGGAGCTACCGTTTTAAATCTAGAGAACGCAATACCGGTTGGCGTATAGATTATTTTTTAGTAAGCCAATCTATAAAAGACAAAGTTAAAGAGGTAACTGTTTTCTCTGACATTATGGGATCTGACCACTGCCCTATTGGACTTAAAATTGATTTTTAATTTAAGGTATTAAGTATATAGAATAAAAATTTCTATAGGCGTTTTTTAGTGTTATTAATTATCATAATTTATTAAATATTTATAAATGCAAATTTATATTTTAGTCACTACCTTAAATTGTAACATTGTATTTATATAAGGTCAATTATAAAAGTTATAAAACAATATTTTATAACTTAAAACTGATATTCTGTTATAGAGTTAAAATTCTTCATTTTTAGGTATTCTATAAATTACTAGCGTACAATCCTCTAGCACGCCAGTATTAACAATGCAATAATAAAAAAATAACACCTTAATAACCCATTAGCAACTACGTATTTTTTTATTTATTTTTTTACACTATTAGTAATTTAACAGTCAATAAATTACATTTTTAATTTATAATATATATATTTGGTAAACCAATCTGGTTAACCAATTTTATATTTTTATGCAAAAACATACATTATACTTAGCTTTTATACTACTTTTTAGTATTACTTCATGCACACAAAAAAAGAATACCGTAGCTACTTTACAACAATTTAACACTGCAGTAAAAAATGCACAACCTGGAGATGTAATTACACTGGCTAATGGCGTATGGAACAATACCGAATTACTTTTTGCTGCAAAAGGCACAGCAGAAAAGCCAATAACTTTAACTGTAGAAGAAAAAGGTAAGGTAACTTTAGAAGGGCAAAGTAACTTACGTATTGCAGGTGAACACTTAATTATTAATGGTTTGGTATTTAAAAATGGTTATACTCCCACTAATGAAGTTATCTCTTTTAAACAAAATGCTAAAACTCTTGCAAATAACACTAGACTAACAGAATGTGTTATAGATAATTTTAGTAACCCAGAACGTCACGAACCAGATACTTGGGTTGCTATATACGGTAAAAATAACCGAATTGACCACAACCATTTAACTGGTAAAAAAAATAGAGGTGTTACTATGACGGTTAGGTTAAATTCTAAAGAAAGTCAAGACAACAATCATAAAATAGATCACAACTATTTTGGACCTAGACAAAACTTAGGCTCTAACGGTGGTGAGACTTTACGTATTGGAACTAGCCATTTTTCTAGAACAAACTCTAATACTATTGTAGAAAATAATTATTTTGATAGGTGTAACGGAGAACATGAAATAATCTCTAACAAATCATGTCAAAACACATACAAAAACAATGTTTTTTATGAGTGTACAGGTACATTAACTATGCGCCACGGTAACAGAACTATGGTAGATGGCAACATATTTATTGGCAACAATAAACCTAGCACAGGTGGTATTAGGATTATTAATGGTGAGCAAACTGTTATAAATAATTATGGTATTGGATTAACTGGTTACCGTTTTAGAGGTGCTTTTGTTATTATGAACGGAATTTACAATTCTCCTATTAATAGGTATGACCAAGTTAAAGATGCTGTTGTAAAAAATAACACTTTTGTTAATAGTAACCACATTCAGTTATGTGCAGGTAGTGATGAAGAACGTAGTGCTCCTCCTGTAAACTCTGTTATGGAAAATAATATTTTTTATAATGAGAGTAAAGATTCAATTTTTACGGTTTATGATGATATTAATGGTATTACATTTACAAATAACATTATTAGTAAAAACATAAAACCAATTACTGATACTGGATTTGTAAGTAAAGATATTGAGTGGGTAAAAAATACAGACGGATTGCTAGTTCCTGCTAACTCTAACTTAAGAGCTGGTGCTAAATTACCAGGTGAAATTCTTAAAAAAGAAGATACAGGTGTTAACTGGTACTCTAAAAAAAATACTGCTGTTGCCTTTGGTACTGGTAAAAAAATTACAGTAGAACCAGGTTTAAATACTTTGTTTGAAGCTGTAAATAATTCTTCAGCCGGAGACGTAGTAGAGCTTACTGCTGGCGAAACTTATACTTTATCAAAAACTATAGCTATAAATCATCCTATTACTATCCTTTCTAATTCAGATAAAAAACCTACTATTTTATTTGAAAAGAAAACCTTATTTGAAATTAACAATGGAGGCAGCTTAAAATTAACTGGAATTAATTTTGATGGTGAAAGCGCCCCAGACAGAACAGGAAATTCTGTAATTACTACTAGTAAATACTCAATGAACAAAAATTACAAATTGTTTATAGATAATTGTGACTTTGTAAACTTAGATGTTAACCATTCTTTTGATGCTGTAATGGTGTACAAAAACACATTTGCAGACACAATTAGTATTAAAAATTCAAAATTTAATACTATTAGTGGTAACGTTTTGGCTTTAGATAAAGAAACTGAAGATATTGGTATCTATAATGCAGAATATGTAATCTTAAAAAATAATAGTTTTAACAATGTAAATGGTGCTGTTTTAAGTTTACACAGAGGTGGTAAGGATGAAAGTACTTTTGGTCCGTTTTTAGAATTAGACCATAACACTTTTGACGCTATTGGTTACGGTAAAAGAAATAAATACAATGCTGCAATTAACTTATATGGTGTGCAAGTAAATACTATTACCAACAATATATTTAACAACACAAAATCGTTAAAAATGCATTTAGTTGTTGGTGAGCCAATAGTAGATATTTTAAACAATAATTTTTACAAATCTGATGGTTTAGAAGTTACTGGTGATCAAAAATACAATGTTAAAAACCTATGGACATTAGATCCTAAATTTAAAGAAGGTACTTATACATTATCTAAAAATTCTGACCTTTTAAATAAAGGTACAGATGGCAAAAATTTAGGATTAATTAGTAATAACTAGATAATGATTGTAAAAAAATATATATGCTTTATTTTAATATGTTTTCTTTTTGCTTGCAAAAAAGATAATAAAGCTGCCATTAAAAATAATGTAGAACAAAATACTGCAAGCCACCCTAGTTTAATACTTACCCAAAAAGGCGTAAAAAATATTAAAGCACAGTTAGGAACAATTCCTTTGTTTGATAAAACTTTAGAAGATGTTAAACAAGATGTAGATGCAGAGATTAGTAAAGGTATTGCTGTTCCTATTCCTAAAGATTTTTCTGGAGGTTATACGCATGAACAGCACAAAAAAAACTTTCTAATACTACAAAAAGCTGGTGTGCTTTATCAAATTTTAGATGATGAAAAATATGCTGTATATGTAAGAGATATGTTTTTAGAGTACGCAAAATTATACCCTACTCTTCCTTTACACCCACAAGAAAGATCTTATGCAAGAGGAAAACTTTTTTGGCAGTGTTTAAATGATTCTAACTGGTTGGTATATGCTAGCCAAGCATACGATTGTATCTATAATTGGTTATCAAAAGAAGAAAGAGAACATTTAGAAAATGATTTATTTATTCCGTTTGCCAATTTTATATCAGAAAAAAATCCACAGTTTTTTAATAGAGTACACAACCATAGTACCTGGGGTAATGTTGCTGTAGGAATGATTGCTCTTGTAATGGATAATGATGAGCTATTACAAAAAGCTCTATACGGACTAAAAACAGATTCTATTGCGGCTAATTTAAAAGATGATGATGGTGGATTTATAAAAAATAAAGATCAGAAAGTTGGTTTTTTAGCAAACTTAGATGAACCATTTTCTCCTGACGGATATTATACTGAAGGTCCTTATTACCAAAGGTATGCTATGTACCCATTTTTAATTTTTGCACAAGCACTAGAAAATAAAAAACCTGAACTTAAAATTTTTGAGCATAAAAATGCAGTACTAACAAAAGCTGTAGAAGCATTAATTAACCTAACTGATAAAGACGGAGAGTTTTACACAATTAATGATGCACAAAAAGGAATGTCTTACTACTCCAGAGAATTAGTAACAGCTGTAGATATTGCTTACCATTACGGAGGCAATAACCCAGAACTATTAAGTATTGCAAAAAAACAAAATAAAGTAAATTTAGACGATACAGGTTTAGCAGTAGCATTGGGTTTAAAAAACAATCTAGATAAACCTTTTAGAAAAAAATCTATTACTTTAACAGATGGTCCAAATGGCAACCAAGGTGGCATAAGTATATTACGCAATAATAATTTAGAGGTTATTTTTAAATATACAGCACAAGGTCTTAGTCACGGTCATTATGACAAGTTATCTTTTTTTATGTACAATAATGGTACAGAGGTTATACAAGATTATGGCTTGGCAAGGTTTGTTAATATAGAACAAAAAGGTGGCGGTAACTACTTAAAAGAAAATACTACTTGGGCAAAACAAACAATAGCGCATAATACCGTTATACAAAATGAAACTTCTCATTTTAATGGCAAGTATAGTATAGGTAGCAAAAACCACTCTAACCAATACTTATTTAATATTTCTGAAAAAATTAAAGTGGTTAGCGCTAAAGAAAATAACGCATACCCTGGCACAGAGTTACACAGGACTATGGCTATAGTGACAGACTCTTCTTTTATTAAACAACCATTTGTTTTAGATATTTTTAATGTTATTGGTACATCAACAAACAAATACGATTTGCCTTTCTATTACAAGGGGCAAATAATGCAAACAAATTTTAAGTATACACAACAAGCTACATTAAAAACATTAGGAGACAAAAATGGCTATCAACATTTATTTGTAGAGGCTTTAGCAGACGCACCAAATAGTAACTTAAAATTTAATTGGATGCACAATAATGTATTTTACACATTAACTTCTGCTACACAAGCAACAGACAAAATTATTTTTGCCAGAATTGGTGCTAACGATCCAGAATATAATTTAAGAAGAGATCCTACTTTAATCATTAGAAAAACTAATACTAAAAACGCATTATACGTAAATGCCATAGAAGCACATGGTAGCTACAGTCCTGTATCAGAGTTCTCTGTAAATGCTTACAGTAGTATTGCTAAAATAGAAACCCTTTTAAATACTAAAGACTATACAGCTATACGCATTACAAACAATAATAAACAGTCTAAACTATTTATTTTTTCTAATACAAACCCAGACAAAACTACAGCACATTCAATTACAATTAATGATAATGAATTTAACTGGGTAGGTTCATACACTTATAACTAACTTAATTTTATCTATATGAAAAAAAATGAAATGTCTTTTATCCTAATACAGAGAGTTTTACAAAAAAACTTATTAATGTGTATTTAATTTTTTTTTAACAAAATTTTTACATATATTCGAAAAGTATAAACTGGTTAACCAGTTTGGTTAACCAAATTTAAATAGAGCACAAAAAAAGGATAGGTGCACGCCTATCCTTTTACAAATACTTCTTTGGAGGGAAGTAATAAATATGTAGTATAAAAACATATTCTTTACAAAAGTAATGATTATTTGCTTTTAGCCTAGAGAAATGGTTTTTAAGTTACTACAGAACACTATTAACTCAATTAAACTAAACAATTAATTATGAACTTAAAAACAAAGCTAATTTTGGTTATGACACTATTTTGTAGTGCTATAACTATAGCTCAAGAAAGCTTTCCTATAAAAGGTACGGTAGTCTCTTCTGCAGACAACTTACCTATTTTAGGAGTAAACATTATCATTAAAAATACTGCTACAGGCACAACTACAGATTTTGATGGCAACTATGAAATTAAAGCTAAAAAAGGTGATGTTCTTCAATTTTCTTTTATTGGATTTATTACTAAAAGTATTACTGTAGCAGACCAAACTACCATTAATGTTACTTTAGATGAAGATGCTAGTAAGTTAGATGAAGTTGTGGTTATTGGTTATGGTACACAAAAAAAATCTCACCTAACAGGTTCTATTTCTAAAGTAGTAAACGAAGATTTAGGACAAATTGCTGTTTCTAGGGTAGATGATGCCTTAGTAGGTCAAGTATCTGGTGTTAACATACAAGCTACAGAAGGTGAAGCTGGTTCTGATCCTACAATTAGAATTAGAGGAACAGGTTCTATTACAGGTAACTCTGGACCACTAGTTGTTGTAGATGGTGTTGTGGTTCCTAATGACTATTTGGGTTCTTTAGATATGAATGACGTTGAATCTTTTGAAATTTTAAAAGATGCAGCTTCTGGTGCTATTTATGGTTCTAGAGGTGGTAATGGTATTATACAAATTACTACAAAATCTGGTAAATCGGGTGAAACTAGGTTTAGCTACTCTACATTAACTGGTGTTAAAACAGCAAGACAGAGTGATGCTTACTACTCTACAGTAGCAGAAACTGCCGCTGCAGAATTACAGTTTACACATACACTTTCAGACCGTACAAGATACAAACAGTTAATTGGCGTAGATACCAACTGGCAAGAAATTATTTTTGATGGTGGTATTATTACAAACCACTCTTTAGGTATTAGAGGTGGTAATGATAAATTAAGATTTAGTACAAACCTAAACTACAACCATGATGAAGGGGTTTTACTTACTGATGATTTTAAAAAATACAGTGTAAAAGTTAGATTAGATTATGATGTTACAGATAACTTAACAATTGGTCTTAGTGCTACTCCTTCTTACACAGAACGTAGACGTTTTGATGGTAGTACACATGATATTTTAAGACAACCTTCATGGCTACCAGTTTACCATGATGAAAACACTATACAATTTGTAAACAGAGTGCAAGATGGTGGTAAATGGGCAGACGTACAAGTTGGCGATTATGCTTTACAATACCATTTTGATGGGTATGATTTAGATGCTGGTGCTCCTGCAGACAGTGGAGGTACAAGTATTAGTAACACTTCTAACACTAACCCTGCTGCAAAAGTACTAGAAAGAGACCGTAGAGATTTTAGAAGTAAAATTCTTGGTAGCTTTTATGCTAAATACAAAATTAATGACGATTTAAGCTTTAAAACTACACTTTCTGGTGATTACCAAAGATACAGACAACAAAGATGGCAAGGTGTAGAGGCTAACAGAAACGGAGCAAGTGCTGCTCAGTTAGATAGTACAAATACCAGAACACAACACTTAGCTTTAGATAATGTATTATCATACAACAAAACTTTTGATAAGCATGATCTTGGCATAGTATTAGGTGCATCTGGTGAACAATATAAAACAGAATTTGAAACTATTAGCTCACAAGGTTATACAGATGATAGTTCTCGTTACATTAACAGAGATGACATTACTAATGAATATGAAGAAGAGTACGAAAGTACATTACTATCATTCTTTACAAGAGTAAATTATGCGTATTCAGACAAATACTTAGCTTCTTTTAGTTTTAGAAGAGATGGTGCTTCTGTATTTGGTCCAAACAATAAATATGGTAACTTCTTTGCAGGTTCTTTAGGTTGGAACATCTCTAGAGAAAACTTCTTAAAAAATAGTGATGTAGTTAATAACCTTAAATTTAGAGTTAGTTATGGTGTAACTGGTAACAACTCTTTTAGAACCGGTAATAACTTAATTAACAACTACCCTTACCTATCTTTAATAGACAATTCTATTGCCTCTGGTGTTACAGGTGGTGTGGTTACAAATGCTGCTAACCCTTTAAATATATCTAATCCAGATTTAAAATGGGAAAGACAAGTAGAGTTTAACCCTGGGGTAGACTTTGGTTTCTTTGGTAATATTTTATCTGGTTCTGTAGATTACTATAAAAGAACTAGTGACCAACTACTACTAAATAACCCAATTGCCTCTACAACTGGTTTTACTAATGCTCTTGTAAATATTGGAGAGGTAGAAAACTCTGGTGTAGAAGTTGAACTAAGAACTAGAAACGTTGCTGGTCCTAAATTTAAATGGACAACAACTTTTATTACATCTACCAATAAAAATGAATTAACAGATTTTGCTGACTCTAACGGACAAATACAAAATGTAGATTCTAAAAGAGCTTCAGAGTGGATAAATTTAGAAGGTAACCCTATCTCATCTTTTTACGGGTGGGTTGTAGAAAGAGACATTCCTTTAGAATTTTTAAACAATCCTTTTCACCCAGTAGGCGGTGAAGCACAAGATGTTTATGTGAAAGATTTAAATGGTGATGGCATTATTGATGATGATGATAAAACTATATTAGGAAATCCTTACCCAGAATTTGTGTGGAGTGTATCTAACGACTTTAAAATAGGCAATTTTGATTTTAGTTTTATGTTTCAAGGTAGCCACGGAGCAGAAATTAGAAATATGGGAGACCAATACATATTTAACCACTTTAACAGTTCTCAAGATTTTGTAACTGGTCCTACAGGAGATTATGTATTAACTACTCCTAATCAAGAATTTATTAAACAAAAAATATTTACTAATGACATTATTCAAGATGCTTCATACATAGCATTACGTAATATTAACCTTGGGTATAACTTTAGTAAAGATGTTGCATCTCAATTAAAAATTAGAAGCGCAAGAATTTATGTATCTGCACAAAACATAATGTACCTAACAGCAGATGACTATACTGGTTTTAACCCAGAGTCTATTAATACTACATCTGCAACCACTTATGGTTACCAAAGAGCTGGTTCTCCAGTATTCAGTACAATCTCAGCAGGTTTAAACATAGAATTTTAAACTACTAATTTAAAAATATATAATCATGAAAAAACTTAAATTTTTAACATTAATAGTCATTACAATTTTCTCTGTATCTTGTGAAGATTCATTTTTATCACCAGAACTAAAAACTGGTACAAGCGGAGATGCTTTTTATTCTAACGATGAAGAATTAGAAGCTGCAATAATTAATATTTACGACGGTTTGCAAGGTGTAAATGCATCCAAGCTTACAAACTCTAACTTAAACCACGCAACACAAGTAGAGTTTTACGTTACAGAAATGCGTAGTGATAATACAAGAACAAAAAGTCAAGAAGGAGAAGCTGCACAGTTTGAAAGTTTTGCTATAGAAGCTACTAACGGTATTGTAGCTGATTATTACAGAAGTTTTTACGATGTAATTTTTAGAGCAAATGTTGTTTTAGATAACATTGGTTCTGCATCAGAAGCTACTGCTGGTAAAATTGAAGGTGAGGCTAAGTTTTTAAGAGCTTACGCATACTTTAATTTGGTTCGTTTATATGGCGATGTTCCTTTAGTTACTAACGTTATTGCACCATTAGATACAGAAACAGCTTTTACAAGAGTTAACTCTGCAGAAATTTACAATGTAATTGTTGCAGACTTACAAACTGCTGTAGATAATTTAGATGATACTTATAAAGACAGAGCTTCTAAAGCTGCTGCACAAGGCTTACTAGCCAAAGTATATTTATCTCTACCAACTCCTAACTATGCACAAGCGCAATTGCTTTGCGAGGAAGTTATGAACCCTGCAAGAGGTTATAGTTTATTAACCAATTACAGTGATATCTTCTTCTCTGAACTTAATAACGAAGTTATTTTTGCTATTGGTTATGAACAAGGAGACAATAATAACAGTCAAAATTTTTCTGCAGAATGGTTAAACTCTGTTGGCAGAACTAGTGGCGTAAACTACGCTACTACAGATGTTGTTGCTGCGTTAGAAGAAATGGGCGGAGACAGAACTCAATATACATACAGAGTAGACCCTTTTCAGCCTACAGAAAACCAAGCAATTAAATATTTGCCAAACGGAGAAAGCGGTGGAGACAACGGAAGAACTTTTAGTTCTGATGCACAAGCTGCTGGTAATGATTGGATTGTCTTAAGATACGCAGATGTTGTTTTACTTCATGTAGAAGCCATTTTAGGCGGTGGTGAATCTACCTCTAACTCAAATGCACTTACATCATTTAACTCTATTAGAAATAGAGCTGGCTTACCTGATGATGAAGACGGTGTTATTACAAAAGAAGAATTGCTAAATGAAAGACGTGTAGAACTTGCGTTTGAGAACAAACGTTTGTTTGATTTAATTAGAATGGGAGAAGCTGTAAATGTTTTATCAGAATTTGCTACAGAAAATGGATATAGTTTTTCTTCTACAGACTTGTTATTACCTATTCCACAAAGAGAAATAGGCTTAAGTAAAGGTGTATTAACACAAAACCCTGGTTACTAAAAAACTATAGTTTAAACATATAATTATGAAAAATAATAGAAATACTAATAAATTAAAAAGCTCTGCAGGACTATTAACTGCAGTCTTTTTACTAATCATATCTTTTTCTTCTTGTGATTTAGAGTATGATATTGCAGACACAGCTTCAATTGAAGATTTAACTCCTCCGACAGCATTTTTTGCTGCAAGTCAAAACACTGGTTCAGATGATGCCTGGAAAACATATACATTTAGTAATCAATCTAACAGTGCTACACAATACAACTGGGAGTTTGTACATAATTCAGGAGAAGTAGTTACGTCTACAGAAGTAGAACCAGAACACACTTTTCCTGGAGAAGGCGATTTTGTTGTAACATTAACAGCCTCAGATAACCTAGGAGTAGAAAGTGTTTATACAGAAACAATTACAGTTGTAGAACCAGAAGTTCCAACAGTCATCACACCTGTAATTTCAGAATGGGCTTTTGAAGATGGTACAGAAGAAGGCGGTGATACTCTTGGATGTGTATTTATACAAGCAGACGGAACCCCTAAAGATCCAAAAAACGACGGTACTAACTGTTGGCGAATTTTAGGAGCAACTGTACACCAAACAAGTTCAGATGGTGCTTATGCAGTTCCTTTTGATAGCTCATCAGGAAAAACTCAAGGAGCAAAATATCCTGCTACAGGAGAAGGTAATGATAGAGCATCTTACCAAGCTTTAACAGTTACGCCTAATGCAAAATATGTTGTAACATTTCATTACGCACTTAAAAACGATGGAGATAAAGTAAGAGTTGGTATACTTAACGGATGGATGGATAATGCTAGTGAACTAGAAGCTACTGGTTTTATTGCTGAAGCTGATGGAGATGTTGCTCTAGGAAAAAATAATTTTACAGAAGTAACTTTTGAGTTTGAAGCAAACGCTACTGGTGAAATTGCTATTTGGATAGATAATGTTAGTACAGGTGATACTTACGTAGATAATATTAGTATTGTACCAGCTCCATAATATTAAAAAAATGAAGAATTTCCGTAAAGAAATAATAACTATACTATCAATTGTATTTCTTACTACTACCGCTGCTTGTCAAACCGCAAAAAGCAGCGTAGTAGAAACGGATACTAAAATTACTAAAAAGAAAAAAAGAAAAAAGAAAAAATACAAGTTGCCAGAAATAGATTTAAGTCACTGGAAAGTTACTTTACCTATTGGTAAGCCTACAGAAATAGAGCCTCCAGAAATAATTAATTATGCCACAAACAAAACACTAATGCCATTTATGTATAATGACTCTGTTTCTGGTGCGCTTGTTTTTTATGCCTACCCTAGCAACGCTACTACTGCAAACACTAAGTACTCTAGAACAGAACTTAGAGAACAAATGCAACCAGGCAGTAATAACGTTAATTGGACATTTAAACAAGGTAGAGAGTTAAAAGGTAAGCTTGCTGTAGAAGATATTTCTAAAGATAGTAATGGTAAATATCACAAAACCATCATTATGCAAATACACGGCAGACTTACTAACCAACAAAAAGAATTAATTGGTCAAAAAGATAATAATGCTCCTCCAATGCTAAAAATTTATTGGCAGAATGGAAAAATTAGAGTAAAAACAAAAAAATTAAAGAGTTTAAGTTTAACCAATACTGAAATTTTACACGAAACTGCTTGGACTGACGATGAAGGACACACGTTTGATGAAGAAGTTGGTTTTAAAAAATTCACACTAGAAGTTAAAGTATCTGAAGGAAAAATGATTGTTTCTTTAAATAACAATGAATTTAAAGTATATGAAAACATACATATGGAAAAATGGGGTGTTTTTGAAAACTATTTTAAAGCTGGTAATTATTTTCAGTCAAGAGACAAAAACTCTTATGCAAAAGTTAAATATTATGAATTAAATATTACAGAATAAGTTTTAGTTAAGTTACGTGTAATACGTAGAGTTAGTTCTAGTTTTTGTTATCACCAGTGCTTTATAGTTCTGGTGTTAACAAACACTAAAAATCAATAGCAGCTAATAAAACTTAACTATTTTTGATCTTAAATAAACATTTAATATTTAATGCTAGTTTAAGACCATTTAAAAGTTAATAATTTTTATTATGAAGTTAGAAGCACAACCAACAAATGATAGCAAACAAATACAGAACTCTATAATTAGTAATATTAGAGATCTTATTAATTTAAAAAATTTGGAGCCAGGAGACAAATTACCTTCTGAGCGTATGCTGTCTGAGAAATTTGAAGTTAGCAGAAGTAATGTAAGAGACGCAATTCAAAAATTAGAATTCTATGGTCTACTAAAATCAATTCCGCAGAGCGGAACTTTTGTCGCTAATATTGGTGTTATTGCTTTAAACGGAATGATAGATGACATACTAAGGTTAGAAAGTCAAGACTTTAAATCTTTAGTTGAAACAAGAATTTTACTAGAATTAAAAACTGTTCGTTTGGCTTCTTTAAGAAGAACTGAAGAAGATTTAAAAAATATAAAAGCAGCTTTAGTTGCTTACGAATCTAAAGCATTAAGTGGTGAAGATGCAGTACAAGAAGATTTACTATTTCATTTAGCTATTGCAAAAGCTTGTGGTAATAGTACTATTAACACTTTTATGTTAACCATAACACCACAAATAATTATAGATTTTGAAAAATATCACGTCTGTGATAAAGATCAAACAGTTAAAGGAATTAAAGAGCATACAGAAATTTATGAAGCTATAAAAAAACAAGATCCAATATTAGGTAAACAAAAAATGAAGGAACACTTCAATGCATTATATCAATATTGCTATAACATAAAATAACACTATTAAAAAGATACATATTGCACGTAATATCTTTTTAAAGAATAAAATTAAGGAGGGAAGTTAAATAATTAGATGACTAGTAATTAATAGTCCTAAAAATCTAATTAAAATACTCTATACACTCCTTTTATATATAAAAATATGAAGGTAAAAGGATTAAGATGGTGGGTAGTAGGACTTGTTGCTTTAGCAGCAGTAGTTAATTACATAGACAGACAAGCTTTTGGAGCTCTATGGCCAGATATTGCCCAAGATTTATTTCCAGAAATGGATAAAGATGGTCATAAAGTTATATTCGGAACCATATCAACAGTATTTATTATATCATACGCCAGTGGACAAGCTCTATTTGGTAAAATTTTTGATTGGATAGGTACAAGAATGGGGTTTGCCATATCTATTGGAGTTTGGTCTATAGCAACTATGTTTCATGCTTTGGCCCAAGGAATGCTTAGTTTTTCTATTTTTAGATCAATTTTAGGCGTAGCAGAGGCTGGTAATTGGCCTGGCGCAGCAAAGGCAAATGCTGAATGGTTTCCTACAAAAGAAAGAGCACTTGCTCAAGGAGTCTTTAATTCAGGAGCCGCAATTGGTGGTATAGTAGCATATCCTGTTATCGGATTATTATCAACATTTTTAGACTGGAAATTAATATTTATAGTTGTTGGTGCTCTTGGTTTATTATGGCTATTACCTTGGCTTTATATTGTAAAATCTGCTCCAAAAACACATCCTTGGTTATCAGAAGATGAAAGAAAATATATACTCTCTGGACAAAAAAATCAAGATATTGATGAAGATGGAAATTATGATGATGGATATGTACCTGATACAGGAAAACTGCTTAAACATAAAGAAAGCTGGGGCGTAATAATTGCTTCTGCTGCTTTAGATCCTATTTGGTGGCTTTTTATAGTTTGGATTCCTATATACCTATCTGAGGTATTTGGAATGAATGTAAAAGAAATAGCTTTCTCTGCTTGGGTTCCTTATGTAGGAGCAATGATTGGTGCATGGTATGGAGGTTTACTAGCCCAAAAGAAACTTAATTTTGGATGGACTGTAGACAAAACTCGTAAATATGTTATTACGCTGGGATGTATAGTAATGATTCCATGTTTTATTCTACTAAAATACCCTGGTGCGCCTCAAGTTTTAGGAGTTTTTGGAGTTGAGGAATCTGCAGCTTTAACAATGGCTGATCCACAAGTTAAAAAGATAATGGATAATGATGCATTCAAGGATTTAAAATCCGATAAACATTTTATTGAAGAAATTGCTGGAAATAGTACTTATGAAATTAAATCTAATCCTAGATTTAAGAAAGCATATCAATCTGCTGTTTGGGAAACACCTAAAGCCGAAGCAACAAAAGAAGAACGTTTATTACCAAAATATGGACCACCGTCAGATTCTGGAATTGCTGCTCTTGCCTCTCTATCAAAAATTAATAATGCCAGAAATACTGCAGCTTTAATTGCAGTTGTAATTATGGCTATATTATTATTTGGATTTCAAATTGCAATTGGAAACATACAAACATTACCAAGTGACCTTTTTAGTGGAAAAATAGTAGGCACATTATCTGGATTTGCAGGTATGGCTGCTAAACTTTGTGCAGCCGGACTTACGTTACTAGTTACTTTTATAACTGCAGGTGGTAATTATATACCAGCATTTATCATAGGTGGTGCATTAGCAATAATAGCTCTTTTAGCAGTATGGATATTATGCCCAAAAATAGAACCTCTAAAACCAAAAAATAATTAAAAATTAAACATAACAGGATAAATAAAAATAAAACACATAAAAATGAGCAAAAACAAAGGAAAAGTAGCAATAGTTACAGGTGCCACAGGTGGTATAGGTTTTGAAGTAGCAAAAAGATTAGGAACTGATGGCTACACAGTTATTTTAAATGGAATTGATGACAACGCTGGTGCTAAAAGGGTTGCAGAACTTTCTAAAGAAGGTATAACAGCAGAATATATAGGTTTTGATGTCACAAAAGAAGAACTAGTAACAGAAAATATTGTAAAAATTGGTGAAAAATACGGAAGAATAGACGTGCTTGTGAACAATGCAGGTGGTTTAGGTGGCAGATCTAGATTTGAGGAAATGACAACTGAATTTTACAGGTTTGTTATGGCATTAAATTTAGATTCAGTATTCTTTGCTTCTAGAGCAGCTATACCATACTTAAAAAAAGGAGAACATCCTTCAATAATTAATTACACT